>NZ_DCMW01000004.1:0-61188 GCF_002321605.1 Microbacterium sp. UBA1612 | reverse complement strand
GACCGGCCTTTTCGTGTGTGAGACCGGGTCAGCGAGGCTCTGCGGCGATGGTGGTCAGCTGGAGAAGGCCTTCGCCCACGATCGAGAGAGCGCCGATGACGGCGGATGAGGATTGCGTCTCCTGGATGAGGGAGCGGTATGCGGCTGTCGTCGGGTCGCGCCGCACGGGGTCGGAGACCGCCCCGCCACCGAGCACGCGCGGCACCAGCACCGTGCCGCCGGCGCGCACCAGGCGCAACCCGTGCTCGACGTACTCGATCACACCCTCGGGGTCGGCATCGACGAAGACGATGTCGTAGGAGGCCTCGTTCATGCGCGGGAGCACCTGGGCGGCGCGACCGGTGATGAAACGGGCTCGCGCGGCGGGCACGCGCGCGTCGGCGAAAGCCTGTCGGGCGGCGCCGAGGTGCTCGGGCTCGCTGTCGATCGTGGTGAGGGTCGCGCGAGGCGACCCGTGCAGGAGCCACAGGCCCGACACGCCCGCTCCGGTGCCGATCTCGACGATGTTCAGGGCGGCCGAGGCCGCTGCGATCACCGCGGCCTGGGCGCCGACTTCGGCGCTGATGGGCGCTGCGCCCAATTCCAGCGCGGCCGCGCGGGCACGTGCGATGTGATCGGGTTCGACGACGGACTCCGCCGCGAAGCGCCGATCGGCGTCTTGATCTGCCATGTCCACTCCTTCCGGATCAGCTTAGGTGCCGCATCGCGACGCGCCGCTGAGGCGCGACGGTAATCTGAAGGGGTGTTCAACGGCCTGACGTTCGAGAAGCTGATGCTGATCCTCGTCATCGCCGCCTTCCTGCTGGGACCGGAGCGGCTGCCGCGCTACGCCGAGGCGCTCGCGGGCCTCGTCCGGCGCGTGCGGGATTTCGCGCAGGGCGCGAGGACGCGCATGAAGGACGAGATGGGCGACGAGTTCGACGACGTCGACTGGCGGCAGCTCGATCCGCGCCAGTACGACCCGCGGCGCATCATTCGGGAGGCCCTCCTCGACGACCCGCCGGTTCCCGCCGCGAAGGCCGCGAAAGCCACGACGACAGCGGCTCCGGCGGTGAAGCCCGTCACGAGCAAACTCGAGCCCGGCACGCGGCCGCCCTTCGACAGTGAAGCGACCTGAGGGCGGGTTCGTATCGCCGACATCGCGCGGGCATAGGAGGCGCATAGGAGAGCGCGGTGCACTGATCTCACGACACACGCACCCCATCCGAAGGAGTCGACCATGCGACGACCGGCCCTGACAACCGCCGCTCTCCTCACCTCCGTGCTGCTGGTCAGCGGCTGCGCGGCGACCTCGGCGTCGTCCGACACCGCGACCGCCACGACCACGCCCTCCACCAGTACGGAGTCGACCACGTCCTCGACCGTGGACACCTCCAGCGAGAGCGGCGACATCGACTGGAGCACCCTGCCCACCACCGAGGTGGCGCTCACCGACGACGGGCTCACGATCACCGAGCCCGGAACCTATGTGCTCACCGGATCATCCACCGGGCAGATCGTCGTCGACAGCGACGGCCTCGTGCGCATCATCCTCGACGGCGTCACGATCGACAGCGCGGACGGTGCGGCGATCCGCGTCGACAATGCCGAGACGACCGTCATCGAGCTCGCCGAGGGGTCGACGAACTCCGTCGCCGACGCTTCGACCCGCAGCGACGAGGAGATCGACGGTGCGATCTACTCCGCGGACGATCTCGTGATCACCGGGACGGGCTCGCTCGAGGTCGCCGCGAACTTCGCGGACGGCATCGTCGGCAAGGACGATCTGTGGATCGAAGCGGGAACGATCGCCGTCTCGAGCGTCGACGACGGCATCCGTGGCACGGACTCGCTCACGGTGACCGGCGGCACGATCGACGTCGACGCCGCCGGGGACGGGATCAAATCCAGCAACGACACCGACGCCGGGGCCGGGCAGCTGGTCGTGTCGGGCGGTGAGATCACCATCACCAGCGGTGACGACGCCGTGAAGGCCGAGCAGCAGGTCACCATCAGCGGCGGAGTGATCGACATCGTGTCCTCCGTCGAGGGTATCGAGGCGCCCGTCATCGTGATCGAGGGCGGTCAGACGAGCGTCAACGCATCGGACGACGGCGTGAACGCGGCCGCCTCGGCCATCGTGACCAGCGGACTGTCGATCTCGATCAGCGGCGGCGACCTCAGCATCGTGATGGGTTCCGGCGACACCGATGCGGTCGACAGCAACGGAGACCTCTCCATCAGCGGCGGCACGATCGACATCACGGCGCAGTCCGCGTTCGACTACGACGGCAGCGGGACCCTCACGGGCGGCACGATCACCGTCAACGGGGAAGAGGTCACGGAGCTGTCGAACCAGATGATGGGCGGCGGCATGGGCGGCGGCGGGCGTCCCTGAGACGACGTCTCCCGAAGAGGCACCCGGTCGCGCTCAGCCGGTCGTGAACGGCAGCGCGCGGCCGGGCAGATCGCGCGGCCGTGCGGCGAGAGCCTTCGCCAGCGCCGTGATGGCGCGCGCGGCCGGGTCCTCCGGGACAGCGATCACGCCGGGCACACCGTCGTCGCCGGCCTGACGGAACGCCGGACTCAGGGGGATCGATGCGACGACCTCCACTGGCTCGGAGGCGGTGGTCAGCGCATCCGCCACCGCGCGTCCGCCGCCGGAGCCGAACACCTCGAGCGCCGTGCCGTCGGGAAGAGACAGGGCGGACATGTTCTCCACCACGCCGATCAGGCGCTGTCCGGTCTGACGGGCGACGAGCCCGCTGCGCACCGCGACGTCGGACGCGGCCGGCTGGGGCGTCGTGACGACGAGCACCTCGGCGTGAGGGAGGAGCTGGCCCACCGAGATGGCGACGTCTCCGGTGCCCGGCGGCATGTCCAGCAGCAGCACGTCGAGGTCACCGAAGAACACGTCGGTGAGGAACTGCTGCACGGTCCGGTGCAGCATCGGACCGCGCCAGGCCACCGCGCCCACCGGCCCGTCGGCGTCACCGCGACGCAGGAACATCCCGATCGAGACGACCTTCACGCCGTACGCGACCGGCGGCAGCATGAGGTCGTCGATCCGGGTCGGCGAGGGTGCTCTGCCGTCGGCGTCGACGAGTCCGACCAGGCCCGGGATGGAGAAGCCGTGCACGTCGGCGTCGATGAGCCCGACGGAGAGGCCCTGTTCGGCGAGCGCCACGGCCAGGTTGGCCGTCACACTCGACTTGCCCACGCCCCCCTTGCCGCTCGTGACGGCGATGACGCGCGTGAGCGAATCGCGGCCGAACGGCATCTGCCGTGCGGGTCGCCCGTCGCGGAGCTTGTCGGTCAGGGCCCGGCGCTCGTCGGGGGTCATCACCCCCACCTCGAGGTCGACGGCGTCGACGCCGGTCACCGCCGCCGCTGCGTCGGTGACATCACGCGAGATGCGGTCGGCGGCGGGGCATCCGACGATGGTCAGAGCGATCGCGACGTGCGCGGTGCCGGCGTCGACGCTCACCTCGCGCACCATGTCGAGATCGCTCAACGGGCGGCGCAGCTCGGGATCGATGACCGAGCCGACGGCCGTGCGGACGCGGGATGCGAGGTCGCTCACGTGGTGGAGGACTCCTTCCGCGGGGCGTCATCGAGGTGCGTGAGCATCTTCTTCAACTCTCCGCGGAGCACGTCTTTGGTGAGCACATCGCCCTTCATGTCGTTGACCGCCATGCGGAGAGCGACGATCTCCCTCGCGAGGTACTCCGTGTCTGCCAGGTTCCGCTCGGCACGCTGTCGGTCCTGCTCGATCTGCACGCGGTCGCGGTCGTCCTGGCGGTTCTGGGCGAGCAGGATGAGCGGAGCAGCGTACGACGCCTGGAGCGAGAGCATGAGCGTCAGGGCGGTGAAGCCATTCGCCGCCGAGTCAAACCGGAGGTCGACCGGCATGAGGGTGTTCCACGCCAGCCACGCCGCGCAGAAACCGCTCAGGATCACCAGGAACGCCGGCGTGCCCATCGCACGTGCGATCCACTCGGTGAACCGCCCGAAGCGATCACGGGAGGGCTGCGGGGTGCGCCCGAGAACACCGGAGCGCCCGCGGGGCGCATCGAGGCCTCTGATGCGGGTGTTCTGCTTGCGCTCGCGAGCCATCATCGCCTCCTCGTGGGGATCGCGGCGGTCGTGGTCGGAACGGCGGGCACCTCGGGGCCCTCCGTCTCGACCGAACGCCAGTCGTCCGGCAGCAGGTGGTCGAGAACGTCGTCGATGGAGACGGCCCCCACCAGGCGTCGCGCGGGATCGACCACCGGTACCGATACCAGGTTGTAGCTGGCGAGCATGCGCGCGACCTCGGACGCCGCCGCCGTCGCGGGGATGGGGTCGACGGAGTCGTCGATGATGGCGCCGAGCCGCTCGTGCGGCGGGTAGCGCAGCATCCGCTGGAAGTGCACGGTGCCCAGGAGCCGGCCCGTGGGGGTCTCGTAGGGCGGGAGGGTGATGAACACCGAGGCCGCCAGCGCCGGATGCAGCTCGTGGCGCCGGATGAGGGCGAGAGCCTCGGCGACGGTCGACTCCGCCGACAGGACGATCGGCTCGTTCGTCATGAGGCCGCCGGCGGTGTCGGGGCCGTACTTCAGCAGGTCGCGCACATCTTGCGCCTCCTCGGGCTCCATGAGGCCGAGGAGCTGCTCCGATCGCACCTTGGGCAGCTGGCCGAGGAGATCGGCGGCGTCGTCGGGTTCCATCGCGTCGAGGATGTCGGCGGCGCGCTCATCGTCGAGCTGCTCGAGGATGTGCACCTGCTCGTCTTCGGGCATCTCTTCCAGCGCGTCGGCCAGGCGGTCGTCGGGAAGCTCCTCGGCCACTTCGATCAGGCGATCCTCGGGGAGATCGAGGAGGGTGTTGGCGAGGTCGGCGGGCTTGAGCTCGGAGAAGCTCGCCACCAGCTGCTCGGCCGATTGCGCTTCGCCCGGCTCCTGGTCTTCGCGCACCTGCGACCAGGTGGCGAAGGTCGTCGCGCCCTTCGAGAAGGGGGATCCTCCCGTCTTGGGTCGCCGCAGGAAGAGCTGGCCGATGTCCCAGTCCCCGAGGCGGCTGCGCTCGATGGCGACGTCCTCGATGACGGCGGTGCCGGATCCGTCGCGCAGGAAGACGCGACGACCGACGAGCTCGGCCATGACCCGCACCTCGCCGCCGCGCTGCTGGAAGCGGCGCACGTTGATCAGGCCGGTGGTGATGACCTGGCCCGGACGGATCGAGGTGACACGGCCGATCGAGAGGAACACGTGACGCCGACCGGGGATCTCCACGATCAGCCCGACGACCCGGGGCGGGTCATCGGCACGGAAGATGACGACCACGTCGCGCACCTTGCCCAGCCGGTCGCCCGCGGGGTCGAAGACGGCGCAGCCGGTCAGGCGGGCGATGAATACCCTCTGCGTGCTCACGATTCCAGCGTAGACCGGCGTCGTGGGAGGATGGAGGAATGAGCATGATCGGCGGACGCGGCTCCCAGGCCACCGGAGAGGTGGGTCCCACGGTCGCGTCGTTCCCGACGTACGAGGCCGCGCAGAAGGCGGTGTCGGAGCTGATCTCCGGGGAGATCCCGGCTCGTGAGATCGCGATCGTCGGCACGGGACTGCGCTCGGTCGAGCGGGTGACCGGCCGTCTCGGGTACGCGTCGGCCGCTCGGTCGGGAGCGATCAACGGGCTGCTCCTGGGGCTGTTGTTCAGCGCCGTGGTCGTACTCGGATCTCCGACGGTTCCCATCCAGGTCTTCGTCGGCGTGCTGTTCGTCGGCATCGCGATCGGGATGCTCTTCAGCATCGTGACCTACTCCCTCGTGCGCCGTCGGCGCGACTACGCCTCGGTGATGGCCGTCGTCGCGGACACCTACGAGGTGACCGTCACGGCCAACAGCCTTCATCGTGCCCGACAGGTGCTGGGCCCCCGGGCGAACGGGCCCGCCGGGACCGACCCCGCCGTGCCCGGCCCCGCCGTGCCCGGCCCTCCCGCACATCCTTCCGACCCGCCGGCTCGCCCGTCGTCCACCGACGCGCCCGACCGGCCGGTCGCGCCGCCGCAGTACGGCGAGCGCGTCGACCCGGATGCGCCGCGCCGCGCCGAGGACGACGTCCCCGGCTCGTGAGCGCCGACACCGTCGAGGTGGAGCTTCCCGCGGGCACGGTGCCGGTGAGTGCCGCCACCGCGGTCCCGGCCGAGCCGTGGGCGGTCCTGGCGGTGGCGCACGGTGCCGGCTCGCGGTTCGATCATCCCGGCGTGACCGGCTTCACCGACGCGCTGAACGCGTGCGGCGTCGCGACGGTGCGCTTCAACTTCCCGTACGCCGAGGCTGGTCGGCGCATGCCGGGCCCACCCGCGCACGCGATGACGGCATGGGAGGCGGTCGCCACGAAGGTGACGTCGGAGTTCCCGCATCTGCCGTTCTTCGCCGCGGGGCGCTCCTATGGCGGCCGGATGGCGTCGATGGCCGCCGCAGAAGGCCTCCTGCGCCCCCGGGGATTGATCTATCTCGGCTACCCGCTGCATCCGCCGGGCAAGCCGGAGAAGCCGCGTACGGAGCATCTTCCCGCGATCGTCGTGCCGCAGCTGTTCCTCTCGGGAACGCGCGACGCCTTCGTGCAGCCGCTCGAGCAGCTCGACGAGGCGGTCGCGGCGTGCCGGGACGCCACCCTCGTGACGATCGACGGGGCCGGGCACAGCTTCGAGGTCGCGGGGCGACGTCGATCAGCCGACGAGGCGGCCGCGCACCTCGCGCCGATCGTCGTGGACTGGATGCGCGCCCGGGTTTGAGCGTCTGGTCACCGCCCGGCGGCGTACCCCTGCATGCCGCGGGCGTTCGCGGCTGCCCACAGCACGCCGTCGTCATTCCGTCCCACCGCGGAGACCCTGCCGAGCGCCCACGCGCCCGCGCGCGTGATCCGATGCCCGCGCGCGGCGAGGGCGTCGATCACGTCGTCGCCCAGCCGGTCTTCCACGACCGCGCCCGCCGGGGTCCAGGTGCGCGGCCAGAACGAGTCGGCGAGGGCCGTGGTGTGCAGTGCGGGCGCGTCGATCGCAGCCTGCGGGGAGAAGCCGCCGACGAGGATGCGCAGCAGAGTGAGCAGCTGCCACTGGTCCTGCTGGTCGCCGCCGGGCGATCCGAGCGCCATCCGAGGGCGGCCGTCGCGCAGCACGAGCGTCGGGGTGAGCGTGGTGCGGGGGCGCCGTCCCGGCCGCAGAGCGGACGGTCGCCCCGGCTCGAGCCACGTCATCTGCAGTCGGGTCCCGAGGCAGAAGCCGAGCTCGGGTATCGTCGGCGATGACTGCAGCCAGCCGCCCGACGGCGTCGCGGCGACGACGTTGCCCCACCGGTCGATGACATCG
Organism: Microbacterium sp. UBA1612; assembly: GCF_002321605.1. Taxonomy (NCBI): domain Bacteria; kingdom Bacillati; phylum Actinomycetota; class Actinomycetes; order Micrococcales; family Microbacteriaceae; genus Microbacterium; species Microbacterium sp. UBA1612. The sequence continues at coordinate 53,859 of NZ_DCMW01000004.1, read as the reverse complement.
ATGTGGCAGGTGTCGCCCCGCGTGTGCCCGGTCCGGTCGACGGTCGGCTCCCCGGTGCCCGCAGCCGCGGCGGGCGAGCCGGTGCGCAGCGGCGGAACGAACGGCGTCGCGCCGCCGGGGGATCCGGGTCGGAAGTCCGCGGCGGCGGTGGGTCCGATGAGGTCGCGACGCGCCGCGAGATAGTCGGCCGACAGGAGCGCCTCGAGGTCGACCTCGTCGTCGCCGAACCAGGCGTCGCGGTCGGCGTAGGCCAGCTTCTGCGCCTCGAGGATGTGGTGGGCGCCCGCCTCCTGCGACGGATCGAGCAGATCGTCGGCGAGCGGCTCGAGCATCCCGAGCACCGCCAGCAGCGCGGGCCCCTGCGTCCACGCGCCGGCCTTGACGATCTCGTGGCCGCGGAAGGTCGCGCTGACCGGCTCCTCGTACCGGGCATCGAATCCCGCGATGTCCTCGGCGGTGAGGACGCCGGCATGGTCCCGGCCGTCGGAGTGACGGTGCGGCGTCGCCGCGAAAGCCGACGCCGCGCGGGCGACCTCGCCCGTCTTCCACTCCCGTCGAGCGGCGTCGACCCGCGCGGCGCGGCCCACGGGGCCGTCGTCGCGCACCGGGCACGTTGCCTGCACGAGGCTCTCCAGGACCTCCGCGTAAGCGGCGTTGCGGATCAGCTCGCCCGCCCGCGGAGCCGCTCCGCCGGGCAGCCACTGCGCCGCCGAGGTCGGCCACGACTCCCGGAACAGGCCCTCGACGCGGGCGATCGTGGCCGCCGCGCCCGCCACCAGCGGATGGCCATCGCGCGCGTAGCCGATGGCGTACGCGAGAACGTCGCGCAGCTCCCACGTGCCGTGGTCGCGCAGCAGGAGCAGCCACGCGTCCACGGCGCCGGGCACCGCGGCGGCGAGGGCGCCTGCCCCGGGCACGAGATCGAGACCCTCGGCCCGCAGATGCGCGATCGAGGCGCCGGCCGGCGCCGGGCCCTGGCCCATGAGCACGCGCGGCTGCTCGCCGGCGGGTTGGATGAGGCCGACGAGGTCACCACCCGGACCGTTCAGATGCGGTTCCACGACGTGCAGCACGAAAGCGCCCGCGACGGCCGCGTCGAAGGCGTTGCCACCGCGCTCGAGCACCGCCTGAGCGGTCGCGGTCGCCGTCCAGTGGGTCGAAGCCGACATGCCGAAGGTGCCGGTCAGCGTCGGCCGCGTCGTGAAGGCGGGCTCTTCGGTGTAGCTCACGGCGTCAGGATGTCGCCCGCGCGATCCAGGCCTCGACCTCGTCGGCGGTGCGGGGGATCGCCGCAGAGAGGTTCTCCACGCCGTCCTCGGTCACCAGCACGTCGTCCTCGATGCGCACACCGATGCCGCGGTATTCCTCCGGCACCGTCAGGTCGTCGATCTGGAAGTACAGTCCGGGCTCGATCGTGAACACCATGCCCGGCTCGAGCAGTCCGTCGTAGTACATCTCGCGGCGGGCCTGTGCGCAGTCGTGCACGTCGATGCCGAGGTGGTGACTCGTGCCGTGCACCATGTAGCGGCGGTGCTGCCCGCCGCGGTCGGCGTCGAGGGCCTCCTCCGCCGTCACCGGCAGGAGCCCCCACTCGGCGACCCGGGCGGCGATCACCTCCATGGCGGCCGCGTGGACGTCGCGGAACCTCACCCCGGGCCGGGCGACGGCGAACGCGGCGTCCGCCGCCTCGCGCACCGTCTCGTAGACACGCCGCTGGGTGTCGGTGAAGGAGCCGGAGACCGGGAGCGTGCGGGTGATGTCGGCGGTGTAGAGACTGTCGACCTCGACGCCGGCGTCGACGAGGATGAGATCCCCCGGCGCGACCGCCCCGTCGTTTCGCGTCCAGTGCAGGTAGCACGCGTGCGGCCCCGAGGCGGCGATGGTGTCGTAGCCCTCACCGTTGCCGTCGCTGCGGGCGCGCAGGTGGAAGACGCCCTCCACGACGCGCTCGCCGCGAGGGTGGGCGACGGCACGGTCGAGATGGCGCACGATGTCGTCGAAGCCGCGAGCGGTCGCATCCACCGCGAGGCGCATCTGGGCGATCTCGTAGTCGTCCTTGATCAATCGAAGCTCGGAGACGGCACGCGTGAGGTCCTCATCCTCGCCGAGGACGAGGTCGTCCTCGGCGCCGGCGAAGTCGTCGATGTGCGCGGTCGCGATGCCGAGGTCGACGGCGACGCCCTCCCGCGCGGGACGGGGGCCGATCCAGAACTCCCCGATCGACGCGTCGGCGTAGAACTCAGCGGTGGTGCGGTCGGCGCGCTCGCGGAAGTACAGCGTCGCCGTGTGACCGTCCGCGACCGGGTCGAGCACGAGAACGGAGTCCGGCTCGGAGTCGGAGGCCCAGCCGGTCAGGTGGGCGAAGGCCGAGTGGGCGCGGAAGAGGTAGTCGGTGTCGTTGCTCCGCTGCTTCAGCGAGCCCGCGGGGATCACCAGCCTTCTTCCGGGGAACGACGAAGACAGCTTCTTGCGCCGGGCTGCCGCGAAGGGGGCCTGGTCACGCTGCGGCGGTGCGGAATCCGGCCGCGGGGCCCACCCGGTGGAGATGGTGTCGAGGAAGCCCTGCGGAAAGGGCTGCCGACGATTGGTGCCGCTGTCGTGCGTGGTCTCCGCCGTCTCGGTCGCCGCGATCGTGTCGCTGTCGCCAGTGCTCATCTGTTCAGTCTCGCACTTGTGAGCCCGGGCGTCACCGGGCCGATCATCGGGGCTCGTACTGCACCACGAGAGGTCGGTGGTCGCTGCCCGAGCCGTCGGTCGACTGCAGCACGAGCGACCCGGTCGCCACCCATGACGGCGATGCGAGGATGTGGTCGATGGGTGCGCCCACGTGGGAGGGCAGCTGCGAAGGCCACGTGCCGACGGCGCCGTTGCCGGTCTCCGAGGCCGCGTCCAGGCATCGACCCAGCGTGCCGCCGTCGATTCCGTAGGCGGCAAGATGGTCGACCGTGGCGTTGAAGTCACCCGCCATGATGACGTTGTCCTCGGCGCACTGGTCGGCGAGCCACTGCAGGTCGCTGCGCCACTGCGCCATGTCGTCGACGCGCGGGGCGACCGCGTGGGCCGCGACGACGGTCGGACCGTCGCCGGAGGTCGGCATCACGACCGCGCTCGGGACGGTCGAGGTGTTGCTCGAGCCGTCCTGCGAGGATTCGATGACGGCGTAGTCCCCGAGGTCGGGGGAGATGAGGATCGTCGTCGAGAGGGCATCCCATCCGGCGTCCTGGCTGCCGAACGTGGCGTGGTGCACCCACATGGGGCGCCCATAGTCCCGCATCGCGATCGCGACCTGCTCACCTGTCTCCGCGCTCGTCTCGGGCAGGGTGACGATGTCGGCCTGCATCGCCACGGCGATCTCGGCTATCGACGCCGCCGACGTGTTCCCGCTCCCGGCGGTGTTCCAGGTCATCACCCGGATGCTCTCCTCGGTCGACGCGGGGAGGGCCTCGGTGCCCCACCCGCGCCCGTACAGGATCGCGCCGTTGCCGGCCGCGGCCAGCAGGCACACGATCGCGAGGGTCGTGGCGAACGCCCGGAGCGGTCGGATCAGCGCGACCAGCAGCGCCAGCAGGGCGAGCACCACGAAGGCGGCTGCGACGAGGCCTCGGAAGGAGACGATCTGCGCGATGGGGAATCGGTCCTGGACGCGGAACACGTCGGGTACCGTCACGATCGCCGCCGCGAGCGCGAACGCCGCAGCGGCGACGAACCCGAACACGCGCAACACGACACGAACCCTATTCGCGCAGACTGAAAGAAGCGTCAAGGTCGGCACGGTGCGCCCTGGATCGCCCTTCCGGCCGGGCATCGGACGCCAGGGCGCTGGCGGACGCTACCCTCGGAAGAATGCAGCGGTCGGGTCGATGTGAGGGGCCGGGCGATCTGCATCTGCACTCGACGCACTCCGACGGGACCGAGCCGCCCGCGCAGGTCATGGCCGCAGCCCACGCGCACGGCATGCGCACCGTGGCGCTCACCGATCACGACACGACCTCCGGGTGGGCGGAGGCGGCAGACGCCGCGACGTCGCTGGGCATGACGTTCGTGCCCGGCATGGAGATGTCCTCGCAGCACGAGTGGCGCAGCATCCACGTGCTCGCCTACCTGTTCGACCCGGACGAGCCGCGCCTGCGCGCGATGACCGACCGCGTGCGTCGCTCGCGGCTGCAGCGAGCTCGGATCATGGCCGACCGCATCGCGCGCGACTACGACATCACGTGGGAGGACATCGTCGCCCAGACGAGCACCGGCGCGACCGTCGGACGCCCGCACATCGCCGACGCCCTCATCGCCCGCGGCGTCGTCGCCGACCGCGGCGAGGCGTTCTCGACGATCCTCGCAACGGGCGGCGACTACTACGTGTCGCTGTTCTCGCCCGACCCGGTCGAGGCGGTCGAGCTCATCGTGGGCGCCGGGGGAGTGGCGATCATCGCGCATCCGGCCGGCCGGGCCGGGATCCCGCCCAAGCGCCTGCTGACACGCATGCTGGATGCGGGACTTGCCGGCTTCGAGCTCGGTCACCGCGAGAACCTCCCGGCCGCGGTGGCGACACTGCGCGCGCTCGCCGACGAGCGGGATCTGATCGTCACCGGATCCAGCGACTACCACGGGCTCGGAAAACCCAATCAGCCGGGAGAGCACACCACGAGCGAGGCGATGCTCGAGCGACTGATCGACCGCGGGACGGGCTGCGCGCCGGTCTTACCGTGAGCGGTGATGCCGCTCAGGCGGTGCCGGCCGCGCCCTCGCGCGGGCCGCGCGGTCCTCGCCGGCGACGGCGGCGCGGCGCGGGGCGTCCGTCGTGGTGCTCCTTGCCCTGACCGTCGTGCGTGCCGGCCCCGTCGCTCTCGCGGTCGGATGCGTCCGCGCCGCGCGCGGCTTCGCCCTCAGCCGGGCGGGGTCCGCCGTCGGATCCGGTGCTGCGGCGGCGGCGACGGCGTCGCGGCGACCCGTCGCCGCCGTCACCGGCTTCGCGTCGGGGTCCGTCGGCCTTCTGGGCCTTCGGAGCGGTCGCCATGCGCCCCTTCGTGCCCGCCGGGATGTCGAGGTCCGTGTACAGGTGCGGGCTCGACGAGTAGGTCTCGGTCGGCTCGGGCTGGCCGAACTCCAGCGCTCGGTTGATGAGCGCCCACTTGTGCAGGTCGTCCCAGTCGACGAAGGTCACCGCGATGCCCGTGCGCCCGGCCCGGCCGGTGCGGCCCGCGCGGTGCAGGTAGGTCTTCTCGTCGTCGGGGATGGTGTGGTTGATCACGTGTGTGACGTCGTTGACGTCGATGCCGCGCGCAGCGACGTCGGTGGCGATCAGGACATCCTTCTTGCCCGCCTTGAACGAGGCCATCGAGCGTTCCCGCGCCTCCTGGCTCATGTCGCCGTGCACAGCGGCGGCGTTGAAGCCCCGGTCGCCCAGTTCGTCGACGAGCTTCTGCGCGGCCCGCTTGGTGCGCGTGAAGATCACCGTCTTGCCGCGGCCTTCGGCCTGCAGGATGCGCGCGATGACCTCGTCCTTGTCGAGCGAGTGGGCGCGGTAGACGAGATGGCGGATGTTCGCCTGGGTGAGACCCTCGTCGGGGTCGTTCGCCCGCATGTGGATCGGGTTGGACATGAAACGCCGGGCGAGGGTGACGATCGGCCCCGGCATGGTCGCGGAGAACAGCTGCGTGTGGCGCACGGCCGGCACCTTCTGGAAGATCTTCTCGATGTCGGCGAGGAAGCCGAGGTCGAGCATCTTGTCGGCCTCGTCCAGCACGACCTCGGTGGCGTTGGAGAGATCGAGCAGACGCTGATTGTTGAGGTCGATCAGGCGTCCGGGCGTGCCGACGACGATCTGTGCTCCGGCCTTCAGCTGGTCGATCTGACCCTCGTAGGCCTTGCCGCCGTAGATCGCCACCACCGAGGTGGAGCGGTTCGAGGTCAGCATGTCCATGTCTTCGTAGACCTGCACCGCGAGCTCACGCGTGGGCACGACGATGAGCGCCTTCACCCCCGGCTCGGGGTTGTGGCCAAGACGCTGGACGACGGGGATGCCGAACCCGAACGTCTTGCCGGTGCCGGTCTTGGCCTGCCCGATGATGTCCTGCCCCGGCAGGCCCAGCGGGATCGTCTGCTCCTGGATGGGGAACGCGTCGACGATTCCTCGTGCGGCGAGGGCGTCGACGATGTCCTGGTCGACGCCGAGTTCGGCGAAGGTGGTCACGGTGTGGGAACCCGTCCGGCAGTGAGACGCTGCCTGTGGTCGGCCCCGGGCGCATCCGTGGCGCACGCTGGGGCGAAAGTGTGTCCACGCCCTTCTCTCAACCACGGGCGCGGTGCCCCGATCCGACGCCGGGGACCGAACCAGGATAGCCGAGGGCGCCGCGCACGCCGCGCGGCGGGCCGCGCGGACCCGCGTGGCGGCCTAAGGTGGAGGCCGTGGTGACCTGGTTCTGGCAGCGGCGTCCGCAGGGGCGCCTGCTTCAGCTTCGCTCCCGCGGCGAGCTCGGCGACGCGATGCGGGTGGACTTCGAGGAACTCGCCCCGGAGATCGCCACCTACCTCGGCCAGGCCGCCTATCTTCAGCTGGGGTTCTTCGAGACGCTAAGCGAGCTCATCCAGACCACGCCGGAGCTCGCGCAGAAGGAGGCCGTGTCGCGCGCCGCGGGTGCCGCGCTGACCAAGCACGAGGAGCTGGTGGCGCTCATCCGCGATCGCGGTGAGGACCCCACCAATCTGATGCTGCCGTTCCGCGAGCCGCTCGATGCCTTCCGGCGGGCGACGCACGGTCGACGGCCGCAGGAGACGATGCTCTCCGTGCACATCACCGCGGGGCTGCTCGATGACTTCTACCTCGCCCTCTCGGCCAGCTACGGCGAGGCCGGCCGCCGCGTGGCTCGTGTGCTTCGCGCCGACAACGACCGCCAGGCGATCGTCGACATCGTCGCCGAGACGATCGCCAGCGACCCCGAGTGGAAGGCGCTCCTTGCCATGTGGGGGAGACGCCTGGTGGGCGACACCCTTCTGATCGCCCGATCGGCTCTTCGCCCGACCGCGCTCGACGCCGACGACGAGGAGAAGGTCGAGCCGGTCTTCACCGAGCTCATGGCAGCTCATTCACGACGCATGGACGCGATGGGCCTGGCTGCCTGAGGGCCCGGCCGGGTGTTCCGGCTACGACCGTCAGTCGATTCCGAGCGCTGCCCTCTCGCGGGCATCGTGCGTCAGGCGAACCCTCGCCAGCAGAAGCGCCGCCGGCCAGCACACCACCGCCGGCACGACGAACGCCGACAGCCACGGCCACAGCGAGTCGATGCCGATGCCGGCCCAGGTCAGGGCGAGCCACGCCACCCCGGCGGCGATGGTGCCGAGAACCGGGATGACCGCCGCCCCGCGCGTCTGGCGATGGGGCACCTGGAGGTGAGCGGCGATCCCGATCGCCGCGCCGATGATGAGGGCGATGAGGATCTGCATCGATCAGGCGACGAAGCCGACGCGGCGGGATTCCTCGCTGCCGAGCTCGACGTAGGCGAGCGCCGCGGTGGGCACCAGGTAGGAGTTGCCCTTCGCGTCGGCGAACTCGATGTGCGCGGCGCCGGAGTCCAGAGCCGTCGCGACGGAGCTCTTCACGTCGGCGGCCGACTCGTTCGTGTCGAAGTTCAGCTCACGTCCGGTGTTCGCGATGCCGATGCGGATCTCCACGTCACATACCTCCTGGCGACTCGGGCCGGTACGGCCCGCACCCGCGGGGTTCTGCGGGTGCACGGCCAGCCTACGGCACCCGCACGCCCGGCTCCCGGGCCTCGCGCACGCTCTGGGCGAACGCGCGCGGGCCGGGACCGGGATGTCGGCGGCGGCGGCTAGCGTCGTGGCGTGATGACTTCCGTCGCGAGCGCCTTCCCCGCGTCCGCCGCCGACGCCGCGTCCGGCCCAGGGGTGCGCGCGGAGAACCTCGACGATGCGCAGCGCGCGGTCGTGGCGTCGGCGATCGGGGCATCCGGAGTCGTCGTCGGCGCACCGGGCACGGGCAAGACCACCGCCGTCGTCGCCCGCGTCGTGGCGCTCGTCGAACGCGGGGTCGACCCGGACGAGATCGTCGTGCTCACGCCCTCCCGGCAGACCGCGACGGCGTTGCGGGACCGCCTGGCCGTCGCGGTCGGCACGGCGACGTCGGGGCCGCTCGCGCGGTCGGTGGCCTCCTTCGCGTTCGCGATCGTGCGATCGTGCGCCGTCGCGGCGGGCGCCGAGCCGCCCCAGCTCCTCACCGGCGGCGACGAGGACCAGATCATCCACGACATGCTCGACGGCGACGCAGAGGACGAAGCGCTGCCGGGGGCGGTGAGCCGATGGCCGTCCGGGCTCGGGGCCGGCATCCGTGACACCACGGGTTTCCGATCCGAGGTGCGCGCCTTCCTCGCCGAATGCGCGACGCTCGGGCTGGACCCTGTGCGGCTGGACGCTCTCGCAGCCGACCACGACGTCGCGGAGTGGCGCGCGATGGCGTCGTTCCAGCGCGAGTACGTGCGCGTGCGCGCCGGGATGCGCGGCGCCCATCGCGATGCCGCGGGCCTGGTCCGCGAGGCGGTCAGCCTGGTCGCAGCGGGAGCGGTGGGGGTGGAATCGATCGCGCGCATCCGTCATCTGCTCGTGGACGACGCCCAGGAGATGACGGCCGGGGCCGTCGATCTCCTCGACGCCTGCCGTGCGCGCGGCATGAGCGTGCTCGCGTTCGGTGACCCCGATGTCGGTTCCGGAGCGTTCCGCGGCGCGACGCCGCAGAACTTCGCCCGCCTGGCGCGCGTCCTCGGGTCGGTCGCTGTGCTCGGCGCCGCGCACCGGGGCACAGCGCACTCGACCGACGTCGTTCGCCGGGTCACCCAGCGGATCGGAGCCGCGGGGGTCGTCGCGCACCGATCCGCGCCGGGGGATACCGTGCCCGACGGATCTGTGCGCGCCGTGACGGTCCGCTCCGCCGCCGAGGAGTACGACGTCATCGCCCGGATGCTGCGGGAGCGACACGTGCACGACGGCGTTCCGTGGCGCGAGCTCGCCGTGATCGCCCACGACACCCGTCAGGTGACCGGTCTGCAGGCCGAACTGTCTGCGCGTGACGTGCCCGCCCTCTCGCCCGGTTCCGCCCAGGCCCTCGGACAGATCGCACCCGTGCGCGATCTGCTGCGCCTGATCGAGATGGCCGCCGCCGACCGGTGGAGCGCGGATGAAGTCACGGACGCGCTCCTCGGCGTGACCGGGCGACTCGACCCGATCGAGCTGCGCCGGCTGCGGTCCGCCCTCCGGCACGCCGAGGTGGCCGCCGGCGGCGAGCGTGCGGGTCGGGAGCTCCTGCTGGCCGCGATGCGCAGCCCCGTCGAGTTCGACATCATCGATGCGCGCGAGGCGCGACGCGCCGCCGCGCTCGCGCGGACCCTGGCTCATCTCCGCGACGAGCTGGAGCGGGGTGCGAGCGCCCACGAGCTGCTGTGGGCGGCGTGGGAGCGGTCCGGCCTGCAGAAGCCGTGGGCGCGGACCGCAGCGGGTCACGGTCCGATCGCGGATCAGGCCGGGCGGGACCTCGACGCCGTCGTCGCGCTCTTCCAGGCGGCGAAGCGGTTCGGTGAGCGCTCCGTCGACGCCGACCCGCGTGTCTTCGTGCGCAGCGTGCTCGATGCGCGTGTCGCCGAGGACCGACTCGATCCGCCTCCGCACGACGACGTCGTGCGCGTGCTCACTCCGGCGGCGTCGCTCGGGCTCGAGTTCGACACCGTCGTCGTCGCCGGCGTTCAGGAGGGGGTGTGGCCGAACACCCGCCTGCGCGGAGGACTGCTGCACACCTGGCGCCTGGCCGACGCTCTCTCGCGCGATGACGAGCATGCCCCGTCGACCCTGGACCGACGTCGCGCCGCGATGCACGACGAGCTGCGGCTGCTGGTGCGGGCGCTCAGCCGCTCCCGGGCGCGCACCGTCGTGACCGCGGTGGACGACGACGACACCGGCCCGAGCGTTTTCTTCGAGTTCCTCCCGCCCGCCGAGTCGGTCGCCGTCGAGCATCCGCTGTCGCTGCGCGGCCTCGTCGCCGCCCATCGGCGCACGCTCACGACGACGCGCGCGATCCTCGACCCCGGCGCGGCGGCGGCCGCTCGCGCGCACGCGGCCGCACAGCTGGCCCTGCTCGCCGACGCGGAGGTGCCCGGGGCGGACCCGACGCACTGGTACGGCGTTGCCGGACCGACCTCCACCGGCCCGCTGCGCGACCTCGAGCGCGAGCACATCCGCGTGTCCCCCTCACGCCTCCACGCGCTGGAGGAGTGCGAGCTCAACTGGGTGATCGCCGACCTCGGTGGAGACCCGGGCGGCGTCACGGCGGGGCTCGGCACGATCGTCCACGCGGCGCTCGAGCATGCCGTCGAGACGTCGGAAGAGGCGCTGTGGGCCGTCGTCGAGGCGCGCTGGGGCGAGCTCGCCTTCGAAGCCGGCTGGCGTGAGCGCGCCGAGAAGGCGCGTGCGCGCGACCTCATCCGGCGCCTGCACGCCTATCTGCGCCGCTTCGACGGCGACGGGGGTCGCCTGATCGGCGCGGAACCGCACTTCGAGGTCCCCCTCGCCGTCGTCGGTGCCGAGGACGCACCTCACGGCATCGTGCTCTCGGGATACATCGACCGCGTCGAGCTCACGCCGGAGGGCACTGTCGTGATCGTCGACCTCAAGACCGGGAAGCGGGAACCGCAGACGGACGCGAAGGTGGCCGACAACCCGCAGCTGGCCGCGTACCAGCTCGCGTTCGAGTCCGGTGCCATTCCCGAGGCGGTGGGGCATCCCCCGGGCGGCGCGCAGCTGCTCGTGCTGCGACCCACGTCGAAGGCGGACTACGTCACGCCACGCCAGCCGCCGTTCGACGAGGAACGCCGCGCGGCGTTCCACGCCCGCATCCAGGAGGCCGTCGCCGTCATGCGGGCGACGTCCTTCGCCGCACCCTACGAGGAGCACTGCCGCGACGAGCACGCCTACGGGCTGTGCCGCATCCACACCATCGGGGCGGTGAGCGCGTCGTGACCGTTCCCGCCGTCGTCCTCGCCGCGGCGCTCGGTCAGTACCCTCCGACGCCGGAGCAGACCGCCGTCATCGAAGCCCCGCTCGCTCCGGCGCTCGTGGTCGCGGGAGCCGGGAGCGGCAAGACCGAGACGATGTCGGGACGGGTGGTGTGGCTCGTCGCGAATCGACTCGTGCGCCGGGACGAGGTACTCGGTCTCACCTTCACGCGCAAGGCCGCCGGTGAACTCGCCGACCGCATCCAGAGGCGGCTGGCGCGGCTGGCCGAGTTCGACGCGCGAGGTCTGCTGCCGCACCTCGAGCGCCTTCACGCCGAGGGGCGGCTCGAGGTGTTCGCACGCATCGAGCGCGCGGGGGGTCCGGCCCTCGCGCGACGTGCGGCGATGGAGGAGCTCGCCGTCGCCGTCGGCGCCACGCCGCGCGCGGCCGGAGAGCTCGACGACGAGTTGCTGCACCGGCCGACCGTGTCGACGTACAACGCGTTCGCCGACCAGATCGTGCGCGAACACGCCGTGCGTATCGGCCGCGACGCCGAAGCCGCGGTGCTGAGCGAGTCGGCGGCGTGGCTGCTCATGCGGCGCGTCGTCTTCGCGTCCGACGATGAGCGCCTCGAGGAGCGGGGCGAGGCGGTGCGATCCATCGTCGATGCGGCGCTGCGCATCGCACGCGACGCGGTGGACAATCTCGTCGACCCCGAGGAGCTCGCGGCGTTCCCCGAGCGCTTCTCGGGTGTGCTCGAGCGGCCCTCCACCACCAAGCGCACCGTCGTCTACAGAGACGTCGAGGTCGCCGAGAACAACGTGCGCGCGCTGACGCTGCTGTCCGACCTCGCGCGCGAGTACGCGGCGCAGAAGCGACGCCTCGGCGTCATCGACTTCTCCGATCAGGTCGCCGGCGCCCTCGAGGTGGTCGCGGCGCATCCGCCGGCGGCCGACGAACTGCGCGACCGCTATCGGGTCGTGCTGCTGGATGAGTACCAGGACACCTCCGTCGCCCAGACCGATCTGCTTGCGTCTCTGTTCGCCGGAACGGCGGTGATGGCCGTCGGGGATCCGCATCAGGCGATCTACGGCTGGCGGGGGGCGAGTGCCGGCAACCTCGGCGGATTCGTCGACGCATTCGCTTCGGAGCAGACCTGCGCGCGCTTCGCGCTCCTGACGAGCTGGCGAAACGGCATCGGCGTCCTCGACGCCGCGAACGCGGTGCTCGCGCCGCTCGCCACCTCCTCGCCGGTCGCCGTCGCCGAGCTCCGGCCGCGACCGGATGCACCGGCTGGGGAGGTCGAGATCGGCTTCGACGACGCGCTGGACGCCGAGACCGATCGGGTGGCACGGTGGTTCACCCGGGTCCGCGCGGAGCGTTCCGCGCGAGGACGTGCGACCACCGGTGCGATCCTGTTCCGATCCAAGAAGCACATGGTGCGCTTCGGCGACGCCCTCGCGCGGCACGGCATCCCGCATCGCATCCTGGGCCTCGGCGGCCTGCTGTCGACCCCCGAGGTCGTCGATGTCGTGAGCGCACTCCGGGTGATCAGCGACCCGTCGGCGGGCTCGGCCCTCATCCGACTCCTGGCCGGTCCGCGCTGGAGCATCGGGCTGCCGGACCTGCGCGAGCTGTCGGCGCTGTCTCGACGTATCGCGTCGCACGACGAGGCGCTGCGGCCCCTTCCGGCAGAGGTCGTGGCGACGATCCGCGGAAGCGCCGCGGACGATGCCGGGTCGTTGTCGGACGCTCTCGACTTCGTCGTGCGCCACGGCCCAGACCACGGCTGGCTCTCGGGGTTCACCCGCGAAGCGGTGACGCGCCTCACCGAGGCGGGCGCGGTCTTCGCGGGACTCCGTCGTGCCGTCGGCATGCCCCTACCCGAGCTCGTGCGCCTCATCGAGAGCGAGCTGCGCCTGGACATCGAGCTCGCCGCCAACGAGTCTCGCGGACCCGCGCGCATCGCCTCGGCCCAGCTGCGCGCATTCGTCGACGAGCTGCACGCCTTCCTCGCCGCCGACGAGACCGGTTCGATCGCGAGCCTCCTCGCGTGGCTCGATCACGCCGAGCAGCTCGACGAGTTCGCGCCGCGCACCGAGCCGCCCGAGGACGACGTCGTGCAGCTGCTCACGATCCACGGGTCCAAGGGGCTGGAATGGGACGCCGTGGCCGTGGTGCGGCTCGTGAAGGACGAACTGCCCAGCGCCCCGCGCGACACGAAGGGCTGGCTCGGCTTCGGCGTGCTCCCTTACGCTTTCCGCGGCGACGCCGCCTGGCTTCCGGACTTCCGGTGGCGCGCGGACCTCGCCGAGACCCAGCAGGACCTCAAGACGAATCTCGACGCCTTCGTGGCCGAGAACCGTGCCCGTCAATTCGACGAGGACCGGCGGCTCGCCTACGTCGCGGTCACACGCGCGCGGGATCACCTGCTCCTGACCGGCTCGACGTGGTCCGGCACCAAGCGTCCTCGCGAACGGAGCGTCTTCCTCGAAGAGGTCGCTCGCGCGATCGGCACGGAGCTCCCCGCGGACGAGGTCGGCGAGAACCCGTATCTCGGCGAACGACGCGTGCTGCACTGGCCTCTCGATCCGCTCGGGGAGCGACGCGAGCTGGTCCTGTCCGCCGCGGGCGCGGTCGGTGACGCGATCAGCGCGCCGCGCACCCGGCCCGACGACGATCTGGCCCTGCTCCTGGCCGAACGCGAAGCTCGCGCGCGACCCCGTTCGGGCGGTGCGCCCACGCGCATCGCGGCATCCCGCTACAAGGACTTCGTGTCGGACTACGACGGCACCGTCGCGCGGCTGTCACGGCCGTTGCCGGAACGACCGTACCGGCAGACCCGGCTCGGGACGCTGTTCCATGCGTGGGTCGAGCACCGGTCGGGCCTCGTGGGCGCGGGAGGATCCCTCGACGACGCCCTGTGGGAGTCGGACGACGAGTCGGCCGACGCTCCGGCTGCCGGCGACGCCGATGCGGATGCGCTCGGCGCGCTGCGGCGCACGTTCGAGCGCAGCGAGTGGGCACCGCTGCAGCCTCTCGAGGTCGAATCCGAGATCGACTTCACCATCGCCGACCTCGACGGCGCCACGCACGTGGTCATCTGCAAGCTCGACGCGGTCTACCGCCGCGACGACCGCGACGGACGGATCGAGATCGTCGACTGGAAGACCGGCGCGCCGCCGCGGAACGACGCCGAACGCGCCGAGCGCATGCTGCAGCTGGAGCTCTACCGTCGGGCCTACCACCACAAGCACGGTGTTCCGCTCGCAGAGATCGACGTGGCGCTGTACTACGTCGCCGACGATCTCGTGCTGCGCGCCTGACCCGGCCGGAGGGGTGCTTCAGTCGGCGAGCCAGCGGCGGAGCGCGGCGTCGGATGCTCGCTGCGCTTCGGCCGCATCGTCGGGCTCTTCGGGGTCATCGGCGGTGCGGGTGGCGGCGCGGCGGGCCGTGTCGGACCCGGTGGCGGTGACCAGGGGTCGCGGCACGTCGCGCTCGGTGATCGGGGCGCGTGAGACGGGTGCGGGCAGGTCTTCGTCGGCCAGCGGCGCGGTCTCGGCGAAGGTGATATCCGACCAGATCGGCTCGGGAGCCTTCACCTCCGGCGCATCATCATCCACCGGCTGCTCATCGAGGAGGGGTCCGGTCGCCGATCGCGCCCGCTCGACGGCACCGGCCAGATCGGTCGTCGACTGAGCATCGTCATCCGAGAGCCACGTCGACAGCTCCTCGGGATCGTACGTGTCGGTGTGCATCGACGTGTCCACGCCCGCGGCGGGAGCCTCGGGCGTGCGGTCCAGGAGCGCCAGGGCCTCGTCGACGCTCGAGCCCGCCCGGGGCACCACATCGTCGTGCCCGACCCCCTCGGCGAGCGACTCCAGCAGTTCCACGGCGTCGTGGACGATGTCTTCGCGCCCCGATTCGTCGCCGTGGACGAGCCAGCGTGCGAATTCCAGCTCGGCGTACATGCGGGCACGCTCGCGCACCAGGCCGTCCGGTGCGCGCCCGCTCGCCGCGCCGTAGGCGTCGAGGACGTCGTCGGCGGCGTCGGGCGCCCCCGCGAGCCATTGCAGATCGACAGCCGGGTCTCCGACCTGGAGCCCCTGCCACTCCAGCAGACCCACGACGGCGGGTGCATCGTCCACCTCATCGAAGAGGAACGAGGCCGCGGTCGCTCCGCCGAGCGTCACCGCCGACTCGAAGCGCCAGAGCTGCTCCGACGACACCGCGCGGCGCCATCTCGCCAAGAGCGGAGCGGGGACCCGACGCGTCGCCTCAGCGCGATCGAGCAGGTGCGTGACGTCGTCTCGTACCTGCGAGGGGGTGCGCACCGGCAATCCCTCGGCGCGGACGATCGACGGGGGCAGGCCGTGCAGTGCGGCGAGGGCTTCACCCAGTGAGGTGGCCACACCGCGCCCGGCGGGGATGTGAGCGGCATCCACCCGGTACCCCTCGAGGAGGTCGACCACCAGCACGCGGTGCGCGTCGAGCGACGTCTCGCCCAGAAGCTCGGGCGCGCGGTACGGCAGCAGACTGCGCACGCCCGGCGTGAGCGCCCGCAGCGCCCGGGCCTCGGCGGCCAGGTCGGCCGAGCCTGCGGCGTCCACGGGCACGCGGACCACCACGCGTCGTCCGTCGTCGAGCTCGGCGACAGCCGCGTCGTACCGGCCGGCCGCTCCCTCGGTCAACGCTCTCACCGCGACCACGACGGCCTGCGGAAGAGCCGATGTCACCGTCGCGGCTAGAGTGAGAGGTGAGCGTGCCATGAGCCCAGGGTAGGTCGGTGACCCCCGCGCCCGGCCGCGCCACGCCCGGCTCCGCGACCAATGCAGGAAGGTCCTCGATGACGGCGCAATCGCATCCTCCCGTCGCCATCGGGCTGGCGGTCGACCGGTCGGCCGAGGAACGAACGCTCGACGGACTCATCGATGCGGCCGTGGCCGACAAGGACACGGTCGTGCTCGCGCTCGCTCGCGATGCGGCTCCGCTGGCCGCCCGCGACGCGCTGGCCTGGATGTCGCCCTGCGAGGTGCCCGCGCCCGATGAGTGGGCATTCCTCGGCCGTCGCCCCGACGGCCGTGCCGTGCTCGCCGCCGTCTACGTCGACGATGAGCCGCCGTTCGACGCTCCCGGCGGGTGGGGCGGGCTGCGGGTGGTGGGGGCCGACCTCGACCCCGCCGAGGCAAGCGTGTTCACCGAAGCGCTCAGCCTCGCCCGCTGGCTGCGCGATTCCCCCTTCTGCCCCGCGTGCGGTACGCGCACCGACGTGCGCATGTCCGGGTGGTCCCGACACTGCGCGTCCTGCGGGCGCGAGCACTTCCCCCGGACCGACCCCGCGGTGATCGTCGCGGTCACCCACCCGCACGATCCCGACCTGCTGCTGCTCGGCTCGAACGTGCTGTGGGGCGAGGACCGATTCTCCTGCTTCGCCGGGTTCAACGAGGCCGGGGAGTCCCTCGAGGACACCGTCGCGCGAGAGCTGTACGAAGAAGCGGGCGTCGCGTTGACGGATGTGCGCTACCGCGGGTCCCAGTCCTGGCCGTATCCCCGTTCGCTCATGGTCGGCTTCCTCGCCACGGCGGTCGACGCTCACGCGGTGCGCCCGGACGGCGAGGAGATCGTGGCGGTGCGGTGGTTCCACCGCGATGAGATCGGTGCCGCTCTGTCGGGCCGCGGCCCGGTGCAGCTCCCCGGGCCCGCTTCGATCTCGCGCCGCCTCATCGAAGGCTGGCACGGCGGGGTCGCGTGAGCGCGCTCGACGGACTGGACGACCGCCAGCGAGAAGCCGCACGCGCCCTGCGCGGGCCGGTCGCGGTGCTCGCGGGCGCGGGCACCGGCAAGACCCGGGTGATCACCCATCGCATTGCGCACGGCGTGGAGACGGGAGCTTTCACGCCGAATCGCGTGATGGCGGTCACCTTCACGGCGAAGGCGGCCGGCGAGATGCGCGGGCGGTTGCGGGCGCTCGGCGTCGGCGGGGTGAGCGCACGCACCTTCCATGCCGCGGCGCTGTCCCAGCTGAACTACTTCTGGCCCACGCTCGCCGGCGACAGCGCCCCGGCCGTCGTCGACAACAAAGTGCGGCTGCTCGCGCATGCCGCCGACACGGTGGGGATGGACCCGGACACCGGGACGCTTCGTGACATCGCGTCGGCGATCGAGTGGCGCAAGGTCACGATGCGTTCGATCGAGGATTATGCGACGGCGCGTCCCGACGGCGTCGGGCGCTACGACATCTCGCGCATCGTCGACCTGCAGCGGGCCTACGAGAAGCTCAAGGACGAACGGCGCCAACTCGACTTCGAGGACGTGCTTCTGGCGTGCGCGGGCATGCTCGAGACCGAACCGGCGGTCGCGCATGCCGTGCACGAGCAGTACCGCCACTTCACCGTCGACGAGTTCCAGGACGTCTCACCTCTGCAGCATCGGCTGCTCGAGCTCTGGCTCGGCGACCGCCGGGATCTGTGCGTGGTGGGGGACGCCAGTCAGACGATCTACTCCTTCGCCGGCGCCGACGCGCGGTATCTCCTGGAATTCGCCCATCGGCACGCGGACGCGACGGTCGTGCGTCTCGAAACGAGCTATCGGTCGGATGCGGGCATCCTGCACGCGGCCAACGAGCTCATGCGCGGTCGCCCCGGCGCGCTCCGGCTGGAGCCCTCGCGCGTCCCCGCGTCCGACGGGGCGGCCCGGGAGCCGGAGGCGACCGCCTACGAGGACGAAGCGGCCGAAGCCCGTGGAATCGCCGCGGCCGTCGCGCGGCGATTGAGCTCCGGCGCCGATCCCGCCTCGATCGCCGTGCTCTACCGCGCGCACGCGCAGTCGGCGGAGATCTCCGCCGCGCTGTCGGATGCGGGGGTGCCCACCACGGTGCTCGGCGGGCGGCGATTCTTCGACATGCCGGAGGTGCGACAGGCGGTGCTCGCCCTCCGCGGGGCATCGGTCGCGCCGATCGACGGCGACTTCGTCGACGCGGTGCGCGACGTGCTGCGCTCCCTCGGGTTCACCGCCGAGGCGCCTCCGGCCGGCGGCGCCCTCCGCGACGCCTGGGAGGCACGGGCTGCTCTGCTGCGCCTGGCCGAGGAGGCCCCCGAGGGCACGACCCTGCGTGCGTTCACCGATGAGCTCACCACCCGTGCCAAGACGCAGGACGAACCCGCGCTGCGCACGGTCACGCTGGCGACACTCCATGCGGCGAAGGGCCTCGAGTGGGACCACGTGCACCTGGCCGGTCTGGCCGAGGGACAGCTGCCCATCTCGTACGCGCAGTCCTTCGAGCAGATCGACGAGGAGCGTCGACTCGCCTACGTCGGGATCACGCGGGCACGGCGAACGCTGTCGCTGTCCTGGGCGCGGGGGGTGCGAGATCGGGATCCGTCGCGGTTCCTGCAGGAGATCGGCATCCGCAGCGCTCGGCCGGCCGGTGCATCCGCCGGGCCGGCGACGCGTCGGGGCGCAGCGCCCACGAGACCGTCCCAGCGACCGGGGGATGCGGCGCCTCGGTGAGCAGCCGAGCCGCGAACAGGCCGGCCTCGCCGGCGACGAGGGCGGCGGGGGTGAGCCGAGGAGCTGCGCCGCCACGGCCGGCCACCACGGCTCGCGCTCCGTTCGAACGGTCGCGACGCACGTGAGGCATGCCGTCTTCCCCGGGAGGACGAGGGGGCCGACCTCGGCGCCGGAGCAGGTCGCCACGATCGGGAGGTGCCGGCGGTCATCCGCCATCAGCCGCGCCGTCACGCGCGGATCCAGCACGTGGGAGGCCACGACGATCAGGGGCGCGTGATCGTGGTCGACGATCCGAACGCCCGCGGCGACGAGACCGTCGTGGACGCCCGCGTAGACGCACGGGTCGACGGCTCCGCTCACGCGGAGCATCACCTGTTCGCCCGCCGGAGCGTCGTCGTCGCGCAGCGCCGGCGCGATCGCGGCGAGGAATTCCGCCGCCTCCGCTGCGGGTGCGCCCATGGCGCCCGCGACCCGGACGGCGTGTTCGGCGGGCAGTCCCTCCTCGAGCACGGCCAGCAGGCGGGTGTGCCAGGGCTGGTCGGCCTCGACCACCGCGACGGCGTCGGCTCCGAACTGCACCGCCGTCGGGGTGCGCCACAGCGGCGGGTGTCGGGGGTCCAGGCGCAACGGCATGCGCCGATCCTGCACGAGGAGGCGGAACGGCACCGATCGCTGTCCACAAGGCTTCCCACCCGCGTCGCTGCGAGGCGGGTGGGGAGGAGAGGTCAGACGGGGCGCGCGGGCCCGTGCGCGTCGCCGTCGGACTCGTCGCCGTCGGACTCATCACCGGGTGCGGCGTCGTCGCCCGGCGTCGTTCCCTCGGCCGTGGGACCTGGCGACGCCTCGTCGCCGGACTGAGCATCGGCGAGGAGCCTGGCGAGGGCGTCGTCCATCTCGTCGGTCGCCGGCTCCTCGCCGCGTGCGCGCGCTTCGAGACGCGCGATGAGCGCGGCGGGGTCGTCGATGTCATCGGATGTCGGCATGAGGTCGGGATAGTCCCACAGGGAATCCCGCGCCGCGGTGCCGACGGCATCGCTCACCGACCGCCACATCGCAGCCGCCTCCCGCATCCGTCGCGGGCGGAGCTCGAGTCCGACGAGCGAGCTCAGCGCCTGTTCGGCCGGCCCGCCGACCGCGCGCCGTCGCCGCACGGCCTCGGCGATGCGACCCGCGGCGGGCAGGCGCGTGACGGCGTCCTCGGTGACGACTTCGACCCATCCCTCGATCGTGGCCAGCAGACTCTCCAGGCGAGCGAGGGTCGCGTTCTGCGCGTCGGTGCGCTGGGGGAGCAGGGCCCCGCTCTCCAGCGCTCGCCGCAGCTCGTCGGGCTCGGACGGATCGAAGCGGGATGCGAGATCCTCCAGCGCGTCGGTGTCGACGTGCACGCCGCGCGCGAAGTCGGTCACCTGCGAGATCACATGCAGACGCAGCCAGCGCGCGTGACGGAACAGGCGCGCGTGCGCGAGTTCGCGCGTGGCGATGTAGAGGGCGAGCTGATCGTCCGGAACCTCCAGGCCTTCGCCGAACGCGGCGAAGTTCTGCGGCAGGATGCCGGCCTGGCCGGCCGGCATGAGCGGGATGCCCACGTCACCGCCGCTGACGACCTCCTTGGAGAGGTTGCCGACCACGGCGCCCAGCTGGGTGGCGAACAGCGAACCGCCGATGGTGCGCATGAGCTTTCCGGCACCCTGCACCAGCTGCTGCATGTCGTCGGGTGTCTGCTCCTGCAGAGCCTGCGTGAGCGCGTCGGCGATGCTCGTGGCCACCGGGGCGGCCAGCTCCTGCCACACCGGGAGGGTCGCCTCGACCCAGCCGCCGCGCGTGATCGCGCGGGGTGCGTCGGACAGTTCGGAGATGGTCGTCGCCTCGCTCAGCCACAGACCCGCCAGAGTGAATGCCTGGTCGAGGTCGGTGCGCTGCCCGGCGGTGACGCCGCGGTCGTCCTGGTTCGCGATGTGCAGGGCCTGACGCTCGGCAGCCTCCCACGAGATCGGCTGGTCGTCGCTCGCGCTGAAGGCGTCCTGGAGATGACGCATGACCGTCTGCATCATCGCCGGGTCGATGTTCATCCCGGCCATCCGCGACAGCTGCTCGGGGTCGATCCCCGCCCCGGTGCCGCCGAACAGCTGCTTGAGCAGCTCCTGGAACTCCTCTTCGGGAGTGCGGTCGTCGTCCTCTGCCACTTCAGCCGCCTTTCAGACAGGTCTGCGGGTGTTGGTCCTAGGCTAGTCAGCCGGATCATCGCTCTCCCCGGCCGGGACCCGATCGCCTTACGCCGGTCGCGAACGACCTGCACGGAAAGGCCCCTCTTGGCTCTGTTCGACGAGAACGTCACCCTCACGCCCGCCCCGCGACGCCGCGTCGCTCGCCGCACCCTGGTCGGCATCTGGGCGCTGGTCGTCGCGCTCGCCGCGCTGCTGGTCCTCACCTTCCTCCCCACCGCGTACGTGATCCAGCAGCCCGGCCCGGTCTACAACACGCTCGGGACCGCGGAGACCGCCGAGGGCGAGGAGGTGCCCCTCATCAGCGTCGAAGGAGCGCAGACCTATCCGACCGACGGCGCGCTGGACCTCCTCACCGTGCAGGTGGTGGGCAACCGCGAGCGCACCCCGTCGTGGTTCGAGCTCGCGGTGGCCTGGTTGGACGCGAGCCGTGCGGTGCTGCCGATCGATTCCGTCTACCCCGAGGGCGTATCCACCGAACAGCGCAGCGAACAGAGCGCCGCCCTCATGGTCGACTCCCAGCAGGAGGCGACCGCGGCGGCCCTCGTCGAGCTGGGCTACGACGTGAACCCCGAGTTGACCGTCGTCGAGGTGGGGGAGGATGCCGCCGCGGCGGGCCTCGTCCAGTCCGGCGACGTCGTCGTCGCCGCCGACGGGCGTGAGGTGAGGGATGTCGCGGAGCTCCGCGACGTCGTCGCCGAAGCCGAGGGCGATGCGGTCGAGCTCACGCTGCGCCGTGACGGCGAGGAGGTCGTCGAGACCGTCACGCCCGAGGCGGTCGAGGCCGACGGCGAGACGACGTGGCTGCTCGGCATCGTGCTCTCCACGTCGTTCGACTTCCCGATCGACGTGACGATCCAGCTCAACAACGTCGGCGGCCCGAGCGCCGGGATGATGTTCGCGCTCGGGATCATCGACACCCTCACCGAGGGGGAGCTCAACGGCGGTGAGAACGTGGCCGGCACGGGGACGATCACCGCCGACGGCACCGTGGGCCCCATCGGCGGCATCCGTCAGAAGCTGTACGGTGCGGCCGAGGCCGACGCGGAGTGGTTCCTGGCGCCGGATGCGAACTGCGACGAGGTGGTGGGCCACATCCCCGACGGCCTCGAGGTGTTCGCGGTGCAGGACCTCGACGACGCACTCGAGGCGCTCGCGGCGATCAGCGCCGGCGACGACACGGCGGACCTTGCGACCTGCTCGTGATCGCGCCCTGAGCTGACACAGGTCACTCTGCGGTCACGGCGCGCTGGGAGTGTCTTGAGGACCGTCGCCCGCCGGGCGTCGGCGTCGTCCGCCGTGCCTAGGATGGACAGGTGACCACGACCTCAGCGCCGAACCCGGCCACGCCTTCCCGATCCCGCCGCATCATCGGCATCACCCTCGCGATCATCGCCGCGCTCGTCGTGGCCTTCTTCGTCTTCGCGGGGCTCTACGCGGACTGGCTGTGGTTCGCCCAGCTGGGCTTCGAGGAGGTGCTGGTCACCCAGTGGGTCGCGCGCACCGTGATGTTCGTCGTGGGCTTCCTCGGAATGGCGATCCCGGTGTGGGTCACCATCCAGCTGGCATACCGACTGCGCCCGGTCTATGCGCGACTGAGCTCGCAGCTGGACCGCTATCAGGAGGTCGTCGAGCCGCTGCGCCGCCTGGCGATGTGGGGGATCCCGGTCTTCTTCGGCTTCTTCGCCGGCTTCGCCGCATCCGCGCAGTGGGAGACCACGTGGCTGTGGTTCAACGGGGTGGCCACCACGACCGTCGATCCCGAGTTCGGCCTGGACACCGGCTTCTACCTGTTCGCCCTGCCGTTCTACTCGACGCTGGTGGGGTACATCTCCGCTGTTCTCCTGATCTGCCTGCTCGTGACGGGACTGGTGTCCTACCTCTACGGATCGGTGCGGGTCGGGCAGCGCGAGCTGCGCATCTCCAAGTCGGCGCGCATCATGATCGCCGTGCTCGCGGGTCTGTACCTGCTGGTCCAGGGAGTGAGTCTCTACCTCGACCGCTTCGCGACGCTCGTCGAGCCGGGGGAGCGCATCACCGGTCCCGGGTATGTGGGCGTCAACGCCACGATCCCCGGGCTCACGATCCTCGCGATCGTCGCGGCGATCGTCGCCATCCTCTTCTTCGTCACCGCCGTCATCGGCCGCTGGCGCTTCCCGCTCATCGGAACCGCGCTCCTGGTCGTCTCGGCGATCGTCGTCGGCGTCGGCATCCCGTGGGTGGTCAACACGTTCCAGGTGCAGCCCAACCAGCTGGCGCTCGAGCGCGAGTTCTACCAGCGCAACGTCGACATGACCAAGGAGGCGTACGGCATCGACACGGTCGAGAAGACCCAGTTCGAGGCCGAGACCACCGCCGAGGCCGGACAGCTGCGCGACGACGCCGCGACCACCGCTCAGATCCGCATCATGGACCCGAGCATCATCGGCCCCACCATCCGTCAGCTCGAGCAGTACCGGGCGTTCTACCAGTTCCAGGATCCGCTGGATGTGGACCGCTACGACATCGAGGGCACGTCGCAGGACACGATCATGTCGATCCGCGAGCTGAACATCGATCAGCTCGGGGCCGCGACGTCGTGGGAGAACACCACACTGACCTACACCCACGGTTACGGACTGGTCGCGGCGGCCGGAAACGAGCGGACGCCCGACGGCGACCCGGTGTTCCTGGAGCGCGGCATCCCCGCGCAGGGCTTCCTCTCGGCGCAGGAGGACTACCAGCCGCGCGTGTACTTCGGCGAGTACTCGCCGGACTACTCGATCGTCGGCGCGCCGGAGGGTGCCGACCCGATCGAGCTGGACTATCCCACCGGCGCCGACGGGGCGTCCGAGACGCGCACGACCTTCGAAGGCGACGGCGGGCCGAGCGTGGGGAACGCCTTCAACCGGCTCATCTACGCGATGAAGTTCCAGGCCGAGCAGATCCTCTTCTCGGACGCGATCAACGAGGACTCGCAGATCCTGTACGACCGCGACCCGTCGGTGCGGGTCCAGAAGGTCGCCCCCTACCTCGAGCTCGACAGCGACCCGTACCCGACCGTCGTCGACGGACGCATCGTGTGGGTCATCGACGGCTACACGCTGAGCGCGAACTACCCGTACTCGTCGACGGTGAGCCTGTCGTCGGCGATCTCGGACTCGACCAACCCGACGCCGCGCTTCGCGCTGGATGACATCAACTACATCCGCAACTCGGTCAAGGCCACCGTCGACGCCTACGACGGTTCGGTGACCCTCTACGCGTGGGACGAGGAGGATCCGCTGCTGCAGGCGTGGCAGAAGGTGTATCCGTCGACGCTGAAGTCCTACGAGGACATGTCGGCCGAGCTGATGGCGCACGTGCGGTATCCGACGGATCTGTTCAAGGTGCAGCGCGCGATGCTGCAGGTCTACCACGTGGACACCGCGCAGTCCTTCTACCAGCGCGACAACGCGTGGGCGGTGCCGGAAGACCCGCAGAGCGACGCCGAGCTGCAGCCGCCCTACTACCTGACGATGCAGATGCCCGATCAGGAGGAGCCGTCGTACTCGATGTTCACGACGTTCATCCCGAACTCCGAGGGCGGTGCGAGCCGAAACGTGCTGATGGGCTACCTCGCGGTCGACTCGAACGCCGGTGATGAGGCGGGAAGCATCCGCGACGGCTACGGCACCCTCAGGCTGCTGGAGATCTCGGCGGACACGACCGTGCCCGGTCCAGGCCAGGTGCAGAACACGTTCGACTCCGACACTGCGGTGTCGTCGCAGATCAATCTGCTGCGCCAGGGCCAGTCCGAGGTGCTCAACGGCAACCTGCTCACCCTCCCGGTCGGTGGTGGCCTGCTCTACGTGCAGCCGGTGTTCGTGCAGGCGTCCCAGGGCACGCAGCTGCCGCAGCTGCGGAAGGTCCTCGTCGCGTTCGGTGACGACATCGCCTTCGAGGACACGCTCGACGAGGCTCTCGACGCACTGTTCGGCGGTGACTCGGGCGCGAGCGCGGGTGACGGTGACGTCGACCCGACGGATGTGCCGACGCCCGACCCGAGCGACACGGGGGACACGGGTGACACCGGAGACACCGGCGGTTCCACCCCGACGCTCGAGTACGAGGCGGCGCTGGTCGAGGCCCAGCAGGCGATGCTCGACCGCGATGCCGCGCTGCAGGCGGGCGACTGGACGGCCTACGGTGAGGCGGATGAGCGCCTCACCGCGGCCGTCGACCGGCTGATCGAGCTCGGCGGCGAGTGAGCCGACGCGGTCAGGGCGTCAGCAGCGCATACCAGATGAGCAGCAGGGTGGTCATGAAGCCACTCAGCTGGTTGATCCACAGGAAGCGGTCCCAGCCGCGGGTGGCGGTGTGCGCGGCCTCGTCGGTGGTGTTCCGATAGGGCCAGACGGCCACGAGGTACGGCACGGCGATGACGGCGCCGAGGGGGCCGGGCCACGCGGTCGCGAGCATGAGCAGGCCCGAGGCGGCGTAGCACGCGAGGGAGAAGCGCACCGTCCACCGCGCCCCGCGGACGGTGGCGATCGACGCGATGTCCGCCTCGCGGTCGGCGACGACGTCCTGCACGGCGCCGAAGGCGTGTGAGGCGACGCCCCACAGCGCGAAGGCGGCCACGATCGCCCCCAGCGGCCACGTCCACGTCGCCCCGGCGAGGACGAGGCCGTAGACGGCGGGGGAGAAGAAGTGGATGCTGCTGGTCACCGAATCGGCGAACGGCCGCTCCTTCAACCGCAGCGGCGGGGCGCTGTAGAAGACGACGAAGAACATGCTCGCCGCGAGCACGAGCGTCGCCGGCCACGAACCCACGAGCACCAGATAGACGAGGAAGGGCAGGCACGACAGCGCGGCCGCCCACAGGGTGACCCGGTGCAGCCGACGGTCGAGGATGGCTCCGTGAGCGCCCCCCTTGCGGGGGTTGCGCAGGTCGGACTCGTAGTCGAAGACGTCGTTCACCCCGTACATCGCGAGGTTGTACGGCACGAGGAAGAACAGCGTGCCGACGACGAACGTGAGATCGATCTGCCGCGCCGTGAGCAGGTAGGCGGCCGCGAACGGGTAGGCCGTGTTGATCCAGCTGACCGGTCGTGACGAGACGAACAGCTGTGCGAGCACGGTCGCGGGACGAAGCGGCGCAGGGGTGGTCATTCGGCTGCCTCCGTGGGGCGTCGGGCGGTGCGGGCCTGGAGCATCGTCCACACGGCGGGAACACCGAATGCGGCGCACAGCGGGTAGGAGAAGTCTTCCAGGGGAGCAAGCCCCACGCGAAGGCCGCTCAGATGCTCGTCGGGGTAGGTGAACAGCCCGGAGCCGATCATGATGTTGTCGAACACGGCCGTGAGCAGGCACAGCGCCACGGCGGCCAGCGCAGACGCGACCATGCGCCGCCGGAACCGGGGCAGTCGCACGGTCGCGAGGGTCACGAGAACAGTCGCCAGCGCGAAGGGCAGGACCAGCAGGGCATAGGTCACGACGGATCCGGTTCCGTCGTGGTCTCGCCGCGGCCGTCGCGTCGGCCCTGCAGCCGCAGGGCGGCGTTCCAGCACACCAGCGTCAGATAGCTGAGGAACATGAGGAACGCCACCTCCTCGAGCGGAAGATGGGGGGCGAGCTCGATTCCGACATACAGCGGACTGTCGCCCTGCACGAAGACGCCCGCGGCGATGCCGGCGAGATCCCACGCCAGGAAGAAGACGGTCCCGGCGACGGTGGCGAGGAGGGTGCGACCCGGGTGGGGTCGCAACGCCAGCCGGAACCGCACGTCGACCAGGGCGATGCCGAGGAGCGAGAAGAGGATCGCGCCCAGGTAGATCCCCGGCACTCCTAGAGCTCCACCGGCGCCGGCTCGGGAAGGGGGCCGGCGGTGCGGTCGCCGCGCAGGCGCTTGAGTACGAGCTCCGCGGAGATCAGGCACATCGGCAATCCGATCCCGGGTAGGGCCGACGTGCCGGCGTAGGCCAGGTTCGCGACTCGGCGCGACATGTTGCGGGGCCGGAACATCGCGCTCTGCCCGAGGGTGTGCGCCAGGCCCAGCGAGTTGCCGCGCCACGAGTGCAGGTCGCGGGCGAAGTCGCCCGGAGAGATGGTCCGGCGCACGACGATGCGGTCGGCGAGATCCGGGATGCCCGCCCACGAGGCGATCTGATCGATGACGCGATCGGCGGCCGCCTCGATGCGGGGGTCGCCGTCGCCCTCGGTGCCGCCGTGCCCGAGGCTCGGGTCGGCGGGGATCGGTACCAGCACGAAGAGGTTCTCGTGCCCGGCGGGGGCGACGGTGTCATCCGTCGCGCTCGGTCGGCACACGTAGATCGAGGCAGGATCGGGGATGCGCGGGCGATCGCCGAAGATGTCGTCGAAGTTCGTGCGCCAGTCATCGGTGAACAGCAGGGTGTGGTGCGCGAGCTCGGGGATCTGGCCCTCCACGCCGAGGAGCAGCAGCAGCGCTCCGGGGCTCGGGGTGCGCTTGCTCCACCAGGACTCCGGGTAGCTCTGCAGGTGGCGGGGGAGCAGCTGGGTCTCTGTGTGGTGGAGATCGGCGGTGGACACCACGAGATCGGCGGCGATCTCGCGGCCGTCGTCGAGCCGCACGCCCCGCGCGCGGGTGTCCTCGGTGACGATCGACGCGACGGGGCATCCGGTTCGGATCTCGACCCCGCGTTCGCGTGCGAGCCGCTCGATCGCCCCGATCACCGTCGTGAAGCCGCCGCGGGGGTAGAGCACGCCCTCGTCGAGGTCGAGGTGGCTCATGAGGTGATACAGGCTCGGTACAGCGTACGGGGAACCGCCGAGGAAGACGGCGGGGTAGCCGAGGATCTGCCGCAGCATCGGGTCGTCGAACCGCTTGTCGATGTGCTGCGACAGCGACCGGGTCAGGAGCGGGGCCAGCTGCGGAACGCGGCGCAGCAGGGCAGGGTCGCGCAGCCCGGCGGTCGTCTCGTAGGTGTCGTAGAGGAATCGACCGACCGCGAGGTCGTACGCGTCGCCGGCGGAATCGAGGTACGCGGCCAGGCGCTCGCCTGCTCCGGGCTCGACGCCTTCGAAGAGGGCGACGGCGGCCTCGCGACCCGATCTCACATCGATCGACGAGGTGCCGGGCGGGCCGTACACGCGGTAGGCGGGCTCGAGGGGCACGAGGTCGAGCTCGGCATCCGCTGTGGTGCCGAGCAGACGGAAGAAGTGGTCGAAGACCTCGGGCATGAGGTACCAGCTGGGGCCGGTGTCGAAGCGGAATCCGCCCTGCTCCCACGACCCGGCACGGCCGCCGAGTTCGTCTCGCGCTTCGAGGAGGATGACGTCGTGGCCCTCCTCGGCGAGGAGCGCGGCCGTCGCGAGCCCGGCGATTCCTCCGCCGATGACGATCGTGCGCTGCGTCATGACGTTCGTGCTCCTCTCGGTGCGAACCCGAGCCAGGCGCGGGCCGCCAGTCGGGCCTTCACGGGATCGGGGACGCGCACACGGGAGTGCGTGTCATCACCGGCACGCCGGAGCCGCAGCGACAGCTCGCCGAACAGATCGTGCGCGGCGGTGACGGCGCGGCGACAGTCCGACGGCAGCTTCGGCACGACCGCCGCGGCCGCAGCGAGGTCGCCGTCGATGCGGTCGAGAACCGTCGTGCGCGTCGCGGTGCCGGCGTCGATTCCGAGGTAGTCGCGACCGAGCGCATCCTCGTCGAAGTCGAGGTCGCGCAGGAAGTTGACGTCCTGGAACGCTGCGCCGAGCCGCCTGGCGCCGTCGACGAGGTCCGCGGGGGCAGGCTCGGGATGCGGCTTGCCCGCGTTGACGAAGACCTGGAGGCACATCAGGCCCACGACCTCTGCGGACCCGTACACGTAGCTGTCGTGGGACGAGGCATCGTGCTCGCGCGTGGTGATGTCCACGCGCATCGACTGGAAGAACGGCTCGATCAGATCGCGGCCGATCCCGCACTCGCGTGCGGTTCGCGCGAACGCGTGCACGATGAGATTCGAGCTGAAGCCCCTGCCGATAGCGGTGCAGGTCTCGGTCTCCAGATCATCCAGGATGCGCCGCTGGGCTCCGGCGTCGAGGCCGGCGCTCTCGCCGGGGCCGTCGACGATCTCGTCGGCCACCCGCACCAGCGCGTAGATGTTGCGCACGTGGGGCCGCGGTCGCGGCCCGAGCAGCCGACATGCCAGGGCGAACGAGGTCGAGTAGCGGGAGATCACAGCGGCGGCGGCCGCCTCGGCGGTGCGGTCGTAGAGCGCGAGGCCGGTGGGGGCGGTGCTCACGGGATCCGACCCGTCACCTGTTCGGCGAGGTCTCCGAGGAGGTTCCTCGCGGCCGGGGGAAGCACGGGATCGCCGGCTTGGCGGAGAGCGTCGGCGAGGGTGTCGTCGATGACCGTGCGAAGGCGCGAGCGTGCTCCGCTGCGCTCGAGCAGACGCTGCGCCTGTCGGACGGCAACCGGACCGGTGTGGGCGACGGCGACCGCCGCGTCGACCCGCGCCCATTCCGCGCTCTCGCGCGCGTAGGCGATGAGCGGCGTGCGCTTGGCCTCCCGCAGGTCGACGCCCTCGTCCCTGCCGGCGGCCTGGGCGGTGCCGAAGGCGCCGATCAGGTCGTCGACGAGCTGGAACGCGAGCCCGACGCGCCCACCCGCCGCGCCGATGCGGTCCACGGCGAGCGGGGACGCGTCGGCGAGCAGGGCGCCGGCGCGCAGCGGTGCGGAGAACGAGTAGACCGCGGTCTTGTTGTAGGCCGCGGCGAAGATCGAGGCGCTGTCGGCCACGTCGGCGGCGACGGCGTTGCCGACGTCGGCGAGCTCCCCGGCTGCCGAGACGTAGACCGCATCGTCGAACTGGTCCAACAGCGCGCGCCTCACCGGCTCCGGGGTGGGCGAGAGGGCGATGATCCGCTGGGCCTCGTGGAGCAGCAGGTCACCGGCGAGAATGCCCGCCGCATCGCCGAGGAGTGCGGCGCCGCCGGCGTCGGCCCCGGTGTCGAGAGCGCGCGCGCGGAACTCGCCGCCGATGTTGGGGATGCCTCGGCGCACCGTGTCGTGGTCGATGACGTCGTCATGGGCGACGAAGGCGGTGTGGAGCAGCTCGTAGGCCGCGGCGACGTCGTAGACGCCGAGCGCGTCGGCATCCGCACCGCCGAAGGCGCGGAACGAGGCGACGACCAGCGCGGGACGGAATCTCTTGCCCCCGCCGGCGGCGCGCTCGATGGCCGCCCCCAGCGCCTCCATGTCCCCGCCGAGTCCCGATGCGCGGCGCCGCACGCGGGCGAGGCTGCGGGCGATGGCGTCATCGGTCTCCGCCCGAGCGTCGGTGTCGATCATCGGCGCCTTTCCACATTGCTAGTTTGCCTAGCAATACCTCTTGAAGACCGATGCTACCGGGCGCCGAGGGCGGTGTCCACGCGGCTGTTCCGTGCGCGCCGAAGGTATGACGAAGGCCCCGAATCCAAAGGGATCCGGGGCCTTCTCTCGTTGCGGGGACAGGATTTGAACCTGCGACCTCTGGGTTATGAGCCCAGCGAGCTACCGAACTGCTCCACCCCGCGGCACAAGAGAAAAGCCTAGCACGGCCGTGAAGGGGTGTCGAATCAGCACCGACGATGCGTGCGCGCGTTGCCTCGCCGCGATGCTGTCGAGAGGATGGCGGCATGCCCGATCCTTCCGCCCCCGTGGACCGCGACGACCGTCGCGACGGCCGTGACGAGACGCCGTACGAGCGTGCCGACCGCAATTGGAACGAGATGCTCCAGGAGCTGCGGGTGTTGCAGACCGGGGCGCAGATCCTGGCGGGTTTTCTGCTGGCGCTGGCGTTCCAACCCGCCTTCCCGGACCTCACGGCGGGGCAGCGCGTGCTCTACCTGTGTCTGGTCGTGCTCGCCGGAGTGACGTCGATCACCGCCCTTGCGCCCGTCGCACTGCATCGGCTGCTCTTCCAGCAGCGCGCGAAGGTCGAGGTGGTGACGCTCGGACACATCGCGGTGATCGTCGCGCTCGGTCTGGTGGCGGCGCTCATCGTCGGGGTGGTCGCTTTCGTCTTCGACGTCGTGCTCGGCGGTTCGGCCGCGTGGATCATCCTCGGCGCGCTCGGTACGCTCGTGATCGTCACCTGGATCGCTGCGCCGTTCGTGGTGCGAGCGCGTCGTCGCACGCGGGAGGAGAGCACATGAGTGTCGCCGTCGGCGTCGCGCAGTTCGCTCCTGCGGCCGATACCGCCCGGAATGTCGGCGAGATCGGCGAGCTCGCCGCCGTCGCCGCCGAGCGCGGAGCGCGGGTGGTCGTCTTTCCGGAGTACTCCAGCTACTTCATCGACCCGTTCGACGCCTCGCTCCGCGATCACGCGGAGCCGGTGGACGGCCCGTTCACCGCGGCACTGCGCGACATCGCCGCGGCGGAAGGGGTGACGATCGTCGCCGGTCTCCTCGAAGCCGGCGACGGCGACCGTGTGCGAAACACCGTCGTCGCCGTCGATGAAACGGGAGTCGTCGCGTCGTACCGGAAGCTCCACCTCTACGACGCCTTCGGTCAGCGCGAATCGGACTGGGTGGAGCCGGGTGAGATCGCCGAGCCGCCGGTCTTCGCCGTCGACGGACTCCGCTTCGGAATCATGACCTGCTATGACCTCCGCTTCCCCGAGGTGACGCGCCTGCTCGCCGACGCCGGTGTCGAGGCGGTGCTCGTCGCGGCCGAGTGGGTGCGGGGTCCGCTCA
Source organism: Microbacterium sp. UBA1612 (assembly GCF_002321605.1). Taxonomy (NCBI): domain Bacteria; kingdom Bacillati; phylum Actinomycetota; class Actinomycetes; order Micrococcales; family Microbacteriaceae; genus Microbacterium; species Microbacterium sp. UBA1612. Next base: position 22,468 of record NZ_DCMW01000004.1, on the reverse strand, counting down.
AGGAGCACCACTGGCGCACCCTGCTGCACGCTCGCGCCATCGAGAACACGGTCTTCGTCGCGGCGTCGGATCACCCCCCGCCGCTCGGCGTGGGCCACTCGACGGTCGTCGACCCGCAGGGCGTGGAGATCGCCGCGGTCGGCACGGGCACGGGGGTCGCCGTGGCGCACCTCGAACCGGAGGCGATCTCGCGGGTCCGAAGGGTCAACCCGGCTCTGGCGCTGCGCCGGTTCACCGTCGTGCCCCGCGGCTGAGTCGCCGGGAGGACGCGACGCAGAGGCGCGCGGGCTCAGCCCATCGCCGCCAGGCGCGCCCCGGCGTCGCGGATGACGTCTTCGCGCTTGCACGCCGCGAAGCGCACGAGCGTGGCATAGTCCGCGCGTCGTTCCGCTGTCACGAAAGCCGTGATCGGCACCGCGACGACGCCGGCCCTGTCGGGGAGGCTACGGCAGAATGCGTCGGCGTCAGTGGCGCCGACCGGCGCCGCGTCGGCGACGGTGAAGTAGGAGCCGGCCGGGGGTGAGACCGCGAGACCCGCCGCGGTGAGTCCCGCCCCCAGCAGATCGCGCTTGCGACGCAGGGTGTCCGCGATCCCCGTGAAGAAGGCGTCAGGCAGGCGCAGGCCGACGGCGATCGCCGGCTGGAACGGCGCGCCGTTGACATAGGTGAGGTACTGCTTGACGGTCATCGCGGCATCGATGAGGTCGGCCGGCCCGGTGGCCCATCCGATCTTCCACCCGGTGGCGGCGAAGGTCTTGCCCGCCGACGAGATCGCGACCGTCCGATCTCTTGCGCCCGGAAGCGAGTGGACGGGCGTGCGCCGGCCGTCGAGGACCAGGTGCTCGTACACCTCGTCGGTGACGATGATCGCGTCGTGCCGCTCCGCGAGAGCGACGACGTGCTCCAGCACGGTGCGGTCGAAGACGGTGCCGGTGGGGTTGTGCGGGTCGTTGATCAGGATGATGCGGGTGCGGTCGGTCACCGTGGCCGTCAGCTCGTCGACGTCCGGCTGGAAGTGCGGCCACCGCAGCGGGACCGTCACCAAGCGTGCTCCGGCGAGCGCGACCAGCGCGGCGTAGGCGTCGTAGTAGGGCTCGAAGACGACGACCTCGTCGTCGGGGGAGTCGATGAGGGCCAGCAGCGTCGCCGCCAATCCCTCGGTCGCCCCGGCGGTCGCGATGACCTCGGTCGCCGGGTCGAACGCGACACCGTCGAACCTGCTGCGGTGCTCGGAGACAGCGGCAAGGAAGTCGGGAAAACCCCGCCCCGGCGGATACTGATTCACTCCGTCGGCGATCGCCTGCCTCGCCGCCTCGCGCACGGCAGCGGGCCCGTCCTCGTCGGGGAAGCCCTGCCCGAGGTTGATCGCGCCCGATTCGGCCGCCAGCACCGACATCTCGGCGAAGATGGTGGGGGAGGCGACGCCGTCCGCGCTCATGAGACCGGCGCCTCGAGCGGTGCGGCGCCACGCGCCGGGAATCTCTCGCATCGGGCCCACGCTACTCGCATAGAGGCATCCCATCTCCGCCATAGGCAACCCACAGACTCGCTCGGCATGGTTGTCAGCGCTAGGCAGAAGGAGCAGCAATGACCGAGAACCAGGGCGAGCGCCCCGAAGACCGCACCCCCGAGGAGCCGCAGGTCGGCGGCGAAGCCGTCTGGCAGCCGCCGCGTCCGACGACGCCGGCGAGCGAGGGCTACCCGCAGCCCGCTCGGCCTGCCGCCGGGCCTCAGGCGCCGGCACCGCAGGCGCAGATGCCGCAGACGAGCATCCCGCCGCGCCCCCAGGCGCCGTACGGACAGTACGCGTTCGGGCCGGCCGCGCCCACCGGCACGCAGCAGACGGTGCCGCTCGGGGATTCGGCCGCACCTGCCGGCCGGCAGAAGGTCGGCGCGGGCAAGGTCGTCGGCATCATGGTCGCCGCGGCGATCGTCGGAGGCGCGGCTGGTCTCGGCGGCGCATACGCCGGCGCCTCACTCTTCTCCACCTCGAGCGCGACCACGGTGGCGGGGCCGTCGACGGTGACCGTCAACGACACCGACGCGGTGAATCAGACCACCGGCATCGCGGCGAAGGTGGTGCCGAGCGTCGTGACGATCTCGGCGAGCAACGGCAGCACCGGGGGGACCGGTTCCGGTGTCGTGCTCAGCGAAGACGGCTACGTCGTGACGAACACGCACGTCGTGACCCTCGACGGTGCGACCGCGGACGCCACCATCACCGTCAGCACATCCGATGGTCGCGTATTCGACGCCGAGATCGTCGGAACCGACCCGATCTACGACCTCGCCGTGATCAAGCTCACCGACGCCGAAGGCCTCACCCCCATCGACTTCGCGTCGTCGGCCGACCTCAACGTCGGTGACACGACCGTCGCAGTCGGTGCACCGCTCGGCCTGTCGAACACGGTCACCACCGGCATCGTCAGCGCGCTCAACCGATCGATCCAGATCGCCTCGTCCGCGGCGCCGGAGACGACCGAGGACGATACGCAGGACGACGGCAACGACCGCACTCCGCCCTTCTACTTCGACTTCGGCGACGAAGGGCAGCAGACCACGGCGACCGAGACGATCTCCATCGCCGTCATCCAGACCGACGCCGCGATCAACCCGGGGAACTCCGGTGGCGCGCTCGTCGACGACGAGGGGGCGCTCATCGGGATCAACGTCGCGATCGCCTCGGCCGGCAGCTCCGCCGAGGCCGGATCGATCGGCGTGGGCTTCTCCATCCCGTCCGACGTCGTGCAGCGCGTCACCGACGAGATCATCGCCGACGGGACCGCCACCCACGGCCTGCTCGGCGCGAGCGTGACGCCCGCCGCGTCGGTGGAAGGTGCGACGATCTCGGGTGCCTACCTCGCGGACATCTCCGCCGGCGGCGCCGCGGAGGGCGTCGGGCTGCAGGTCGGCGACATCGTCACCGCCTTCAACGGCGTGCCGATCACCGATGCCACCGATCTGACCGCGCAGGTGCGCGCCGCCGCCGGCGGCAGCGACGCGACGATCACCTTCGTGCGCGACGGGGAGACCCGCACGGTCGATGTGACCCTGGGCGAGCTCGGCTGAGCTCGCCGCACCGAGGACGCCGCCCCGCTAGGCTCGCGGGGTGGCGTCCTTCTCGTTCGGCGCGGGGAATGCGCGCAAGATCCTCAGCATCCCCCTCTATGTCCTTGGTTGCCTCGCCACCGCGGTGATCCCGCGAACCGCGGACCAGTGGGTCTTCGGATGCGCCGTCGGCGTCGCCGACGGCGCGTGGGCGCTGTGGAACGCGGCCGGTGGCGATCTGCAGGGTCGCGCGACGTGGCTGGTCGCCGACGACGTCGAGGCGGCGGAGGCGACCCGACGGGGGATCCCGTGGGTGCGCAAGAACTCGCCGACCGGCTTCTGGCGCACCGCGCGAGCCCGCGTCGTCGTGATCACCCACGGCTTCGGCGACGTCCAGCGTTACGCCGTGTCCGGAGCTTTCGTCGTCCAGCTGTGGCACGGCATCCCGCTCAAGCGCATCGGTCTGGATTCCCCGGTCACCACGCGCAGCCGCATCCTGCCCGGCTCGCGACTCGTGCGGGGGATGCTCGCGCGCATGTATCGGAGTGCGACCCGCCGCATCCGGATCCTCCCGGCCGCCTCCCACCGCGTGCGGGGCCGGCTCGAATCGGCGTTCGGGCTGCCGGATGAGCGTGTGCCGGTGACCGGGGAGCCCCGGGTGGACGTGCTGTCGGCAGGGCGACCCGACGACCGTCGACGGCAGGCCCGGGCCGCGCTCGCCGCCGTGAGCGGGCACGAGGTGGCCCGACACCGGGTGCTGTATGCGCCGACGTGGCGCGACGGTGACCCCGACCCGGCGGTGCCCGACGAGGGGGAGTGGCACCTCATCGCCGAAGTGCTGGAGCGTCATGACGCCGTGCTCTACGTGCGATCGCATCCCCTGGGCGCAGGCGACTACGTTCCGCCCCCCGGCGCTGCCGGCCGGCGCGTGCGCCCGCTCGGTGCCGACCTCGTACGCGACGTGACGCCGCTTCTGGCGGGGTTCGACACCCTGGTCACCGACTACTCCTCGCTCGTGTTCGACTCCTCGCTCGTTCCGCTGCCCGTCGTCTTTCTCGCGCCCGACGTGGATCGATACGCTGCGGAGCGTGGTTTCTACGGCTCCTACCGCGACGTCGCGGGGGATGACGTCGCCGGCACATGGGAGCAGGCCGTCGCACAGATCGACGCCGTTCTCGGTGATCCGGCCGAACGCGCCCGACGCATCGAGTGTGCCAGGCAGATCGACGTGCGGGTGCACGCGTTCCGAGACGGCGGGAACGCCGCGCGGGTGTACCGTGCCATTCTGACCGCCCTCGCCGACGAGCCGCCTTCCGGATCGAGAAAAGGACCCCGATGACCCAGGCCCGCTTCGACACCGGCGAGCGTCCCGCTCTCGTGCTGACAGGGACGGGAGCGCGCCCGCGCTCCGTCGATCTCGTGGGCAGTCGCGCCCGCACGAGCGCGCGGCTCACCGGTCGTGGCACGACGTGGCGCGCCGTCGTGCCGCTCACCGCCGCACGGTGGGGCGGCCCGGATCTCCCGCTTCCCTCCGGCGAGTACCGCCTGACGATCGCGCCCGCCGAGCCCGAGTCGAGCCAGGAGCGGACGCCGCTCGAGGACCTCCCGGTCACGCAGCTCGGCGGTCTTCGCGCGCAGCTCGTGCAGGACATCGTGACCGTGGGCCCGCCGATCGATCCGGCGTACGACTCCGGTGAAGGGCAGGACGCGCTCGAGCGCCGGTACGCGACGCGCCCGGGGGGCCTGGAGAACGCGGTGTTCTTCGAGAGCTTCTATGGCCGCAACGCCGGCTGCAATCCGCTCGCCATCGATCGTGAGCTCGCCCGCCGAGCGCCCGGTGTCACCCGCTACTGGAGCGTCGTGGACCTGTCGGTGCGCGTGCCGGACGGCGCCATCCCGGTCGTCGAGGGCAGTCCCGAGTGGTGGCGAGCACGCGGGCACAGCCGGCTGCTCGTGATCAACGACTGGCTGCGCCGACGATTCGTGCGCGAGCGCGGCCAGGTCGTGCTGCAGACCTGGCACGGCACGCCGTTGAAGCGCCTCGCGCTGCACCGCCCGGGCTTCGATCCGCGGCGGATGGCGGCGGTGTTCAAGGAGTCGCGGCGCTGGAACGTGCTGCTCGCCCAGAACCCCTACGCCGCGAAGGTGCTCGGCAAGGCCTACGCCTTCCTCACCCGTCCGCTCTGGGTGGAGGGGTATCCGCGCAACGACGTCCTCGTGCACGGAGACGACGGGCGCACGCGCGCCGCTCTCGGGATCGGTACCGAGGAGCGAGTGCTCCTCTACGCGCCCACCTGGCGCGACGACCGCCGCGAGATCGTCGACTTCATCGATCCCGTCGCGCTCGCCGCCGACACCGACGCGGTCGTGCTCGTGCGCGGCCACTCCCGCACGCTTCAGCCGGGACGCGATGCGGAGGGCCCGCGCGTGATCGACGTGACGGGATACCCGGACACCTCCGGGCTGCTGTCGGCGGCGGACGCGCTCATCACCGACTACTCCTCCGTCATGTTCGACTTCAGCGTCACCGGAAAGCCCATGTACTTCCTCGTGCCCGACCTCGAGCGATATCGCGGCGAGCTGCGCGGCTTCTACTTCGACCTGGCCGAGCGCGCGCCCGGTCCGCTCGTGCGGTCGCAGGACGACCTGGTCACGGCTCTGCTGCGCGACGACATCCAGGAGTTCGCCGAGCGCTACGCGGTGTGGCAGCAGACGTTCAATGCGCGGGACGACGGCCACGCGGCCGAGCGCGTGGTCGACCGCATCCTCGACCAGGGGTTCGTCGAGGTCGCCTGAGACACCCGGATCAGGCCTGAGGCACCCGGCTCAGGGAAGAGGCGTGTTGCGCCCGCCGAGCCGCGAGGTGTCGACCGTGTCGTCGGCGCCACGCGCCGTGCCGACGAGGAACCCCGCACCCCACGCGATGTGCATCGTGGGGATCACCGCGAGGGTCCACAGCTTGTCCCGCCAGCCGTCGCCCCCGCCGCGGCCGGCGGCGACGACGGCGATGAGACCCGCGTACGCGAGCACGGGCAGGTACACGACCGCCGCGACCCAGGCCCAGATGCCGGTGAGGATGCGCGTGAGCTGCAGCACGCCGACGAGGACGGCGCCCGCCAGCGTGGCCACCAGGGCGGGCGGTGCGAAGAAGCGCAGCGAATTGGTCCGCCCGTAACGACGCACGAGCTCACCGCGCCAGCGACCGGTCGCGAAGAACTGACGCACCAGCCGCGGCCAGCTGTCGCGCGGCCAGTACGTCACGGCCAGTTCCGGGTCGAACCAGACGCGGTGGCCGGCGCGTCTGATGCGCAGGTTCAGCTCCCAGTCCTCGCCTCGGCGAATGGACTCGTCGAACAGGCCGACCTCCTCGAGCACGTCGCGACGCATGACACCGAGGTAGGCGGACTCCGCCTCTCCCTCCCGGGCTCCGCCGTGATACGCGCCGCCGCCGAGGCCGATGGGGGAGTTGTACGCACGCGCGACGGCGCGCTGGAACGGCGTGCGCCCGTCCGCGCGCATGACCCCGCCGACATTGGCGGCACCGACCCGCCTGAGGGTGGCGAGCGCGCGCACGGTGTATCCCGGCTCCAGCTCCGAATGCGCGTCGACGCGAACGATGATCGGGTGCGAGCCGGCACGGATCGCGAGATTCAGGCCCACGGGGATGTCGGCATCCGGATTGTGCACGATGCGCACCCGCGGATCCTCCGCCGCGAGCTCCGCCGCGACCTGCTCGGTCCCGTCGGAGGAGGGGGCGAGGGCCAGGATGAGCTCCACGGGACCGGGGACCTCCTGTGCCAGCACCGAAACGACGGCCCGCCGCAGGTAGGCGCGCTCGTTGAGGACCGGCATGACGAAGGTCACGCCGCCGGTGTCGGACACCTGCGGCGCATCCTCGCGCCCGGGCCGGTGGACATGCACCCGACGATCATGTCATGCGCCGCGTGGGTAGGCTGGAGGAGTGAGTGTGGTGACGGACGCGCGCAAGGCGATCGCTCTCCTCCGCAAGGCCGTCGCTCAGCGGCGCGCCGTGCGCGATGTGCGTCGGCGTGTGGCGGCGTCTGCGCCGCATCCTCCTCACCACTACCGCGTGGCCGTCTACTTCGCAGACGGCGACGTGAACATGTATCAGATGCGCCAGTGGTACAAGCCGCTGGCCGACCTGGCCGCGACGTGGCCGGTCGTCGTGCTGAGCCGTGCCGTCACCGGCGCATCGGCACTGCTGGCCGATGGCGCCCTGCCGGTCGCCTTCGTGCCGACGGTGCGTGATCTCGAGGCGTTCATCGCCGACCAGGACATCCGCGTCGTGCTGTACGTGAACCAGAACACCCGCAACTTCCAGATGTTCCGCTACGGGCGCCGCTGGCACGTGTTCATCAATCACGGCGAGTCCGACAAGATGTACATGACGACCAATCAGTTCAAGGCATACGATTACGCGCTGGTCGCGGGGGACGCGGCGCGGGAACGCCTGTCGCGCGTGCTGTGGGACTACGACCTCGATTGGCGCACCATCGAGATCGGCCGCCCGCAGGCCGACCACTACTCCGGAGACACCCCGTACGTCCCGGATGACCGCACGGTCGTGCTGTACGCGCCGACGTGGGAGGGCGACCGCCCTTCGGCGCACTACGGCTCCGTGCTCACGCACGGGGAGGCCCTCGTGACGGCGCTGCTGCGCACCGGCCGTCACCGCGTCATCTACCGTCCGCATCCGCGCTCGGGTGTCGTCGACCCCGACTACGGCGCCGCGAACCGTCGCATCATCGCCGCACTCGCCGAGGCCAATGAGGCCGACCGCGCGGCGGCGCACGTCTTCGACGACGGTCCGGACCTCGGCTGGCAGCTCGCTGCGGCCGACGTCGCCGTCGTCGACATCTCGGCGATGGTCTACGACCGGCTCGCGGCCGACAAGCCGCTGCTGGTGACGCGGCCCGTCGATCCCCAGGCCGCGGTCGACTCCCACGGCTACCTTTCGGCATGCGAGTGGCTCGATGCGCCGCGTGCCTCGCACATCGTCGAGCAGACCGATCGGGTGCTCGCCGACCCGGAGGCCGTCGCCCGGCTCGAGCACTGGGTGCGCCACTACTTCGGCGACACGGCGCCCGGGGCCGCGACGGCGCGGTTCCACGCCGCGATCGCTCAGCTGATGGACCGGTGGAGCCGGTGGGACAGCGAAGCGGCTCCCGAGGAGCCGGACACCGACGAGGCGGACCTCGACGACTGATCGAGATCAGACCGGCTCAGCCGTGTCCTCCTCGCCGGAGTCGAGCTCACGGGATCCCTTGCCGCGGGTGAGGGCTCCACGCACGGCGGAGGCGCCGCGTGCCGTTCCCCCGGTGATCGCGTCGCTCACACGGCGGATGCGGCGGCCCGCCTGATACTCCAGGCGCGTCGCGCCGGGGAGGGGCTCGAGCTGGGGCGGCAGCGTGAACGGCGCATCCGGAAACGCGCGACGCGCGTTCGTGAGCACGCGTCTGCCGAGGATGTTGTTCCCGGCGCCGCCGACGGCTGCGCCGATGCCGAAGGGCAGGGCCTTGCCGATCCAGGAGGCTCCGCCCCGGGCGGCGAACTGGCGCACGAACGTGGACTTCAGGCGATCGACGAGTGGACCGACGGCGGCGCGTGGCAGCGTCTGCGTGATCATCTGCCCCCAGTAGCGATCCCGCGCCGGCCCCTTGCCGGCCGCCTGGTTCGCCAGCTGGGCGACGAGGTCGACGCCCTCCTGGCCCAGCATGAGCGTCAACACGAGAGCTCGCGCCCTATCGGGGTCGGACACCGGGATGCCGTGCACCTCGGCCACCGACTGCGCGAACAGGGCGGTCGCCTCGAGGAAACCGACCGTCTCGACCCCGCTGAGCGCGAGCGTCACCCCGGTCCCGATGCCGGGGATGACGGCCGTTGCTCCGACGGCCGCGCCGCCGGTGGTCACCGCAGCGAGGTAGCGGCGCTCGAGCATCCGGATGATGTGATCGGGGGGCGCATCCGGGTGGCGCAGCCGAATGCTGCGCAGGTGCGCCAGGACCGCCGGACGCTGGATGGCGAGCACCCGGTCCAGCGCGCGGATCGTGTGCGGGTGCTCGTCGGAGCCCACGGGTGGCAGCCCGCCGTCCCAGGGGGCTTCCTCGGACAGTGAGTGGATGCGGTGCACCTTGTCGGACATCACCGCGATCCTAGATCGACGGGCTGAGTCCGAGCCGGAAACGTCCCGGCCGGGCCGAAACCCGGTCGGGACGGGCATCGGCGATCAGACGAAGAGATTCGCCCGCTCGAGGTCCTCGGCGAAGTCGATCTCCACCGCATACAGATCGGAGATGTCCAGCGGCGCCACGCGCACGCCGTCCTCGGCGATCGCGAGTTCGAAGCCGCGCTCGAAGTAGTCCTGATCGTCCACGCGCTGCAGCTGGCGCATGAACGCCTTCTTGTCGTGCGAGGAGATGTAGTTGATCCCGACGGCCTCGCCGATACCTCCGCGCACCGTCTTGGACAGCTCGTCGATGTGGCCGTCGGCGGCGACGGTGTACTTGACCTCTTCGTCGCTCACCTTGGAGGTGTTGACGGTGACGAACGAGCGGTCGGCCTCGATCAGAGCGACCGCGCGGCCGAGCACGCGGGGGTCGAAGACGACGTCGCCGTTCATCCACAGCACACCCGAGCGGCCGGTTTTGCCGAGGCCGCGCAGCAGGCTCTTGGACGTGTTCGTCTGGTCGTAACTGTCGTTGTAGACGTAGTCGGCCTCGGGGAAGGCCTCCACGATGCTCTCGGCGCGGTAGCCGACCACCGTGGTCACGCGCGCGTCGGATCCGAACGCGGCGCGGATGTTGTCGTGCTGCTGCCGCATGATGGAGCGTCCGTCGGACAGCTGCGTCAGCGGCTTGGGCAGGCTGCGGCCGAGCCGCGAGCCCATTCCGGCCGCGAGGATCACGATCTGAGTCGTCACGATTGAGTCTCCTGGAGTGTTGGTTCACCGTCGGTTCACCGACGCGACACCCCGTTGTGCCTTGAGCATGGTAGCGAGATCGCCTGAGAACGCGCAGAATCCCTGGCCACCGTGTCCTATTCGTGAAATACCACATCGATGGCGGCGCGCGACGGTGCGAATCGTCTGAACGTGTCGCTCGCGGGGCCGGTGGCGCGCGGCGGGGTTGATACCTTTGATCGGTGACAGCATCGCTGCCCATGCCGGGGGAATCCAATACGCCGCACAACGGCGTTCGAGGTGCGGGCGCTCGCGACAGTGGTGCACTCATCTCCCTCCCGCCCAAACCTCCGCTTCCGCCGGTGGGTCCCCGGACCGATCCGGGTCCGCCGCCGCCGTTGCCGCCGGACCTTCGGGATGTGTCCACTCCCGCCCCGGAGACGGACGCTCTGATCATCCCGCCGCGCCCGCCGATGCCGACGGCGCCGATGGACGACACGGTCGAGGCCGGGAAGGATCTTGCCGTCCCCGAGGCCGATCCGGTCGTCGACGAGGACGACATCGACGACCTCCTCGACGAGGACGACATCGACGAGGACGGGACCGAGCTCCTTGATGATCCCGTGGCCGGGGAGCACACTCTGGTGGATGACGAGCCGGCACCGCTCGACGACATCGAAGACGGGTCGGACGACGAGGAATCGGTCGCAGACGAGTCGGACGACGACACTGATGTCGAGGGCTCGGCGAGCGCCGAAGACCTGCTCGTCGACGACGAAGACGACGTCGCGACCGACGACGCCGATCCGGACGTCGTGGATTCGGATCCGGCCGCGGCGGATCTCATCGATCCGGACCCTGTCGAGGCTGACGCACCGGCCACCGGCATCGCCGCTGTCACCGACATCGTGTCCTCGGTCATGGCGGAGGACGAGCCCGCCTCGGACGCGGCGCTCGCTCTGCGGGGAGTCACCAAGGTGTTCGGTCAGACGCGTGCCGTCGACGGGATCGATCTGACCGTCCCCGCGGGAACGTTCTACGGCCTCGTCGGGCCCAACGGCGCCGGCAAGACGACCACGTTGTCGATGATCGCGGGCCTCCTGCGGCCCGACCGCGGCGAGATCAGCGTGAACGGCGTCGACGCCGTCACCGATGCCGTGCGAGCCAAGAGCATGATGGGCGTCCTCCCCGATCGACTCCGCACCTTCGACCGTCTCACCGGTCGTCAGCTGCTGTACTACTACGGCGTGCTGCGCGGGCTGTCGCCGTCGGTCGTCGAGTCGCGCACCGCCGATCTCGCGCGCGCGTTCGACCTCACCGACGCACTCGGCCGCGTCGTGTCCGACTATTCCGTGGGCATGTCGAAGAAGGTCATGCTCGCCGGCGCGCTCATCCACTCGCCGCGCGTGCTGGTGCTGGACGAGCCCTTCGAGTCGGTCGATCCCGTCTCGAGCTCGGTCATCCTCGACATCCTCGGCACCTACGTCGATCACGGCGGCACCGTCATCCTCTCCAGCCACGGCATGGACCTCGTGGAGCGCGTCTGCAGCCGGGTCGCGGTGATCGTGGCCGGACAGGTGCTCGCCGAAGGGACCATCGACGAGGTGCGCGGCGAATTGACGCTCGAGCAGCGCTTCGTCGAACTCGCCGGCGGGCTCAGCGACGTGGAAGGCCTCGAGTGGCTGCACACCTTCTCCGACTGAGGCTCGCGATGATGCTCGGCGCTCTGCGCGGCGAGCCCCGCCACATCGTCCGCATGACGGCCGGCCTGCTCGTGCTCACGGCGGCCGTGGTCGCCGCGTGCTGGGCCCTGACGACGATCGAGGATGCGACCCCCGAGGCGTTCGCAGCCGTGGCCGTCATGGGTGGCGCGGCGATCACGCTCGGCTTCGCCCTGGCTCCGGTCGTGACCGGTTCGCCGGACCCGCTCGACCCGCGCCGGTTCGGGGTGCTGGGACTGTCGCCTCGCCGTCTTGCCGGTGTGCTCGCGGTGCTGGGGGCGGTGTCCGTCCCCGTGTTCGCGGTGCTGGCGCTGGCGACGACGACGGCGACGGTGTGGGAATCTCTCGGCGCACCCGTCTGGGCCGGCATCCTCTCGGTCGTGCTGATCATCGCCACGTGCGTGATGCTCGCCCGCGTGGCGATGGCGCTGACGTCGATGTTCCTCCGCGAGCGGCGGTCGCGCGAGCTGTCGAGCGTGCTCGTCGTCGGGATCCTCGTCGTGGTCGTCCCGGTCGTCGTCTTCCTCGCCTCACTGGAATGGCAGGGAAGCGTGCCGGTGCAGCTCACCGAAGCGGTGCGTGTGCTGGCTCTCACCCCGGTCGGCGCCGCGTGGGCGCTTCCGGGGGCCGTGGTCGCCGGCGAGAGCGTCGCACTCACGGTGGTCGTGGCGGTCGCGACGCCCGTCCTGCTCGGTGCGGCATGGCTGGGTCTGGTCACCCGCATCCTCACCACGACCGAGCGGCCGGTCTCGGTCAAGGAGCGCGGGGGTCTGGGTTGGTTCACCGTCGCCCCGGGCACCCCCACCGGCGCCGTCGCCGCCCGGAGCCTGGTCTACTGGCTGCGGGACCCGCGCCATATCGTCAACGTGATCGTCATCCCGGTCGCGGCCGCGATCCTCATCGTTCCGCTGCTCCTCGCGGGCGTGCCGGCTCATCTCGTCGCGCTCGTGCCGGTGCCGATCGTCGCGCTGTTCCTCGGCTGGCTCCCTCACAACGACCTCGCCTACGACTCGACCGCCGTGTGGATGCACATCGCCAGCGGCATTCACGGTGCCGCCGATCGCATCGGCCGGCTCGTGCCGGTGGTGCTCCTGGGGGTGCCGCTGCTGGCGATCGGTATCCCGGTCGCAGTGTCGCTGCACGGGCGCTGGGCGATCCTGCCGGCGATGGTGGGCGTGTGCGCGTCGCTGTTCCTCTGCGGGCTCGGTCTGTCGAGCATCGCCTCGGTGCTCGGCCCCTACCCCGTCTCCCGACCCGGCGACAGCCCGTTCCAGCAGCCGCAGCGCACCGGGCCGAGCGGCGTGCTGTCGCAGTCCCTCGTGATGCTCGGGTCGATCGGGCTCAGCGCGCCCGTGCTGTGGTGGTCGTGGCTGGCTCTCGGCGGTGACCTCGCCTCGGCCGAGCTGGCCCTGTGGTGGGGCGTCGGAATCGGCGTGGGCGTGCTGGTGATCGGCGTGGCCGTCGGCGGCGGGGTCTTCCGCCGCCGCGGCAGCCGGATCATGGAGTTCGCCGAGGCGAGCTGAGTCGGTTCCGACCCGGCCGCAGCGGGCGGCGCGGCGGTACACTGGCTCACCATGAGCACCCCTCTCGACAGTCCCGACCAGGGCGGTCTGGCGACACTCGACCGCGAGCTCGAAGAGCTCATCCGCGAGGAGAGCGTCGAGCCGGGCGATCATGAGCGGTTCTCGCACTACGTCAAGAAGGACAAGATCCTCGAATCGGCGCTCACCGGCAAGCCGGTGCGTGCCCTGTGCGGCAAGAAGTGGACACCGGGCCGCGACCCGGAGAAGTTCCCGGTCTGCCCGCAGTGCAAGGAGATCTACGAGGGCCTCAACGGCTGACGCCTCGCGGCCGGGCCGGCGCGCTCGGTCAGTCCGCGTCGACGTAGACCGTGGGAATCGCCGGATCGGACCGGCTGAGGGCCAGTGCGGCCTGCGGCAATTCCGCACGCGCGCGCAGGTGATGCTCCCGTGCCGCGGACACGCCTTCAGCGCCGAGCGCCGCGTGATCCGGCTGGCCGTGGTCGATGAGCGTCGCCTGGAGCGTGCGTGATCCCGGGTGCTCGGCACCCGTGTCGAGCTCGTCGAACCCGTCGCTCACGGCGATGAGCTCGGCGCTGGCGACTTCGTGCTCGAGGGTGCGGAAGGCCGCCTTGCGGCCGCCTTGCGACCCTTTCGCGGATGAGGTCTTCGCCACCGGGACCCACCCGCCCGCAGCGTCCTGCCGCGCCACGAGCTTGTAGACCATTCCCGCCGTCGGAGTACCGGAGCCGGTGACCACCGACGTGCCCACGCCGTAGGCGTCGACGGGACTGGCCGCGAGCGCCGCGATGGCGAACTCGTCGAGGTCGCTGGTGACGGTGATGCGCGTGTTCGTCGCGCCCAGCTCATCGAGGTGACGACGCACCTGCGCAGCCATGTCGGGAAGGTCGCCGGAATCGATGCGGACCCCGCCGAGCCCGGTGCCGGCCACGCGGACGGCCGTCTCGACCCCTGTCCGGATGTCGTACGTGTCGATGAGCAGGGTCGTGCCGGTGCCGAGTGCGGCGATCTGCGCGCGGAAGGCGTCCTCCTCGCTGTCGTGCAGGAGCGTCCACGAGTGTGCCGCGGTGCCCATCGTCGGGACACCCCACCCGCGCCCGGCCTGCAGATTGCTCGTGGCCCCGAACCCGGCGATGTGCGCGGCACGTGCGGCCGCCACCGCCGACTGCTCCCCGGCGCGGCGCGATCCCATCTCAGCGAGGGGTCGCGACCCGGCGGCGATGCTCATGCGCGCGGCGGCCGTGGCCACTGCCGAGTCGTGGTTGAGCACGGAGAGGGCGAGGGTCTCGAGGATGACCGCCTCGGCGAACGAGCCCTCGACGGTGAGCACGGGCGAGCCCGGGAAGTACAGCTCGCCCTCTCGGTATCCGGTCACGGTGCCGGAGAACGTGTAGTCCTCGAGCCACCGGACGGTCGAGGCATCCACGATGTGCTCATCGCGCAGGTACCGCAGCTCGTCGTCGCCGAAGCGGAAGTCTCGGATGAGGTCGAGCAGGCGGCCGGTGCCGGCGACGACCCCGAACCGGCGCCCCGCGGACAGTCGCCGGCTGAACACCTCGAACACGCAGCGGCGGTGGGCGGTGCCGTCGCGGAGGGCGGCATCGAGCATCGTCAGCTCGTAGCGGTCGGTGAGCAGGGCGGTGCTGTCGCGGGCGCGCATGATCGCCAGCCTAGCCACGCCGCGGCGGGCCGGCCGTCGGCGGGTAGGCTGGTCGATCGTGGACGACGCGCCGATCGGGATCTTCGACTCCGGAGTGGGCGGACTGACCGTCGCCCGGGCGGTCTCGGCGCTGCTGCCGCGGGAGTCGATCCTCTACATCGGCGACACCGCGCGCTCGCCGTACGGCCCGAAGCCCATCGCCGACGTGCGCCGCTACGCCCTGGAGATCCTCGACACCCTCGTCGAGCAGGGGGTGAAGATGCTCGTCATCGCGTGCAACACCGCGTCGGCGGCGATGCTCCGCGATGCGCGCGAGCGCTACGACGTTCCCGTGGTGGAGGTGATCGGTCCCGCGGTGCGCACGGCGATGTCGACCTCGCGAAACGGCCGCATCGGCGTGATCGGAACCGCCGGCACGATCGCCTCCGGCGCCTATCAGGACATGCTCGAGGTCAATGAGCGGCTCACGGTGTTCGCGCAGGCGTGTCCGCGCTTCGTGGAGTTCGTCGAGCGGGGGGTGACGGACACCCCGGAGGTGCTCGCTGTCGCCGAGCAGTACCTTTCGCCACTGCGTCACGCGGGCGTGGACACCCTCGTGCTGGGCTGCACGCACTATCCGTTCCTCGAGGGCGCCATCAGCTACGTGATGGGGCCCGACGTCTCGCTGGTCTCGAGCGACACCGAGACCGCCAAGGACGTCTATCGCCAACTCGTCGGCCGCGATCTGCTGGCCGGCCCCGACGCGGTCGCCCGTCACCTGTACGAGGCGACCGGATCATCCGCCGACGACTTCGTCGATCTCGCGCACCGTCTCATGGGTCGCGAGGTGCGAGACGTGCGTCTCGTGCAGACCGGCGCCATCGATCTGCCCCGCTGAAGACCAACCGCATCCGAGGAGGAACATGACCGACATGACCCGTGCCGACGGCCGCACCGTCGACCAGCTGCGCCCGATCACCATCGAACGCGGATGGTCGACACAGGCCGAGGGGTCCGCTCTCATCTCGTTCGGGGGGACCAAGGTGCTGTGCACCGCGTCGTTCACCAACGGCGTGCCGCGCTGGCTGACGGGCAAGGGCAAGGGGTGGGTCACCGCCGAGTACGCGATGCTGCCGCGCGCGACCAACGAGCGGAACAGCCGCGAGAGCGTGAAGGGGAAGATCGGGGGGCGCACCCACGAGATCTCGCGCCTGATCGGCCGCGCCCTTCGCGCCGTGGTCGACACCAAGGCGCTGGGCGAGAACACCATCGTGATCGACTGCGACGTGCTGCAGGCCGACGGCGGCACCCGCACCGCCGCGATCACCGGCGCCTACGTGGCACTGGCGGATGCGATCGAGTGGGGCCGTGAGAAGAAGTTCGTCGCCCAGCGCTCGAACGTGCTGTTCGACTCGGTGTCGGCGGTGTCGGTCGGCATCATCGACGGCACGCCCATGCTCGACCTGGCGTACGTCGAAGACGTGCGCGCCGAGACCGACATGAACGTCGTCGTCACCGGGCGAGGTCTCTTCGTCGAGGTGCAGGGCACCGCGGAGGGGGCGCCGTTCGACAAGCGCGAGCTCGACCAGCTCCTCGAGCTGGGACTCGCCGGATGCGCCGAGCTGCGCGACCAGCAGGTGTCGGTGCTCGACGGCGCCGGACAGCCGCGCTGAGCGGGCGCCGGGCATGACAGCGCCGAGCGCCGGCCGCATCGTGCTGGCCACGCACAACCCGCACAAGGTCGAGGAGTTCCAGGCGATCGTCGCCGAGGCGCGGCCGGATCTCGAGGTCGTCGCGTACGACGGACCCGAGCCGGTCGAAGACGGCGTCACGTTCGCCGAGAACGCGCTGATCAAGGCGCGTGCGGCGAGCATCCACACCGGGCTCCCGGCCCTCGCCGACGACAGCGGCATCTGCGTCGACGTGCTGGGCGGTTCACCGGGGGTGTTCTCGGCCTACTGGGCGGGGCACGCGAAGGATGCCGGAGCGAACCTGGCGCTGCTGCTGGACCAGCTCTCCGACGTCGCGGATCCGCATCGCGCGGCGCAGTTCGTCTCGACCATCGCGCTGGTCATCCCCAGCGGTTCGGAACAGACCGTCGCCGGCGTCTGGCCCGGGCGCCTCGCGACCGAAGCGGCCGGCGTGGGGGGATTCGGATACGATCCGGTCTTCATCCCCGATGGGCAGGACCGCTCGGCCGAGCGGACGGTTGCGGAGTGGTCGACCGCGGAGAAGAACGCGGTATCGCACCGTGCGCGCGCGTTCGCGGCCCTCCTGCCGCTGCTCGTCGCCGTCTGATCGGTCCGGGGGTAGGAATGAGAACCGGCATCGTTCCCGACTTCAGGTGGATGCGTGTCGGCGGCGAGGGCGCGTCCTAGCCTGGGATGCATGCACGATCATGCCCCCGGGCTCCGGGGCGCGAGCAATCGCCGCCTGCTGACCCTGTCGCTGATCATCACCGCGTCGGTGATGATCGTGCAGATCGTCGGCGCCGCGCTCACCGGCTCCCTCGCGCTCCTCGCCGACGCGGGGCACATGTTCGCCGACACCGCGGCCCTCGTCATCGCTCTCCTGGCGAGCATCGTCGCCGCGCGGCCGGCCAACGATCGACGAACCTTCGGCTATCAGCGGGCCGAGGTGCTCGGGGCCCTCATCAACGGCGTGATCCTCATCGCGCTGTCGGCATGGATCGCCGTCGAGGCGGCGACGCGCCTCGTGGGCTCGGACGATCACGAGGTCGCCGGTGGGCTGATGCTCGTCGTGGCGGTCGTCGGCCTCATCGCCAACGCGATCGCGATGTGGCTCCTGAGTGCGGCGCAGCGCCACAGCATCAACGTGAGGGGCGCCTACCTCGAGGTGCTCGGCGACCTCATCGGATCGGCGATGGTCATCGTCGCCGCGATCGTCATCGTCACCACGGGCTGGACCGGCGCCGACGCCCTCGCCTCCCTCGCGATCGCCGCCCTCATCATCCCGCGCGCGATCGGGCTGCTGCGCGAAGTCGCCTCGGTGCTGAGCGAGGCGGCGCCGGCCGACATCCATGTCGCCGAGATCCGGGAGCACATCCTGCGCACACCGGGCGTGACCGCCGTGCACGATGTGCACGTGTGGCAGCTCACCCGCGGCGCACCCGTGTTCAGCGCGCACGTGGTGGTCGACGACGTCTGCCTTCGCGACGGTCGTGGCCCGGCCATCCTCGCCTCGCTCCAGACCTGCCTCGCCGACCACTTCGACGTCGAGCACTCCACGTTCCAGCTCGAGCCCGCCGATCACGTCGAGCACGACGCGCACGCCTGACCCGGTCTCAGGAGTCCTCGCGCCGCACCTCGGCCGGCGACTTGTCAGGGCGCAGGCCGCGCCAGCGCGCGTGGCGGAGGATCCCCCCGGGAGTGAACTCGGCGAACTCCACCTCGCCGACCACGTGCGGCGACACCCATTGCGCGTCGCGGGCGTCAGCGGCCGGGACGCCCACGAACGGATCGGCGTCGGTGCGCCGGGGGAGGAGCTCTTTCTCCAGTCGCGCCAGCGTCGCGTCGGAGAACCCGGATCCGACGCGGCCCGCGTAGCGCAGACCGTCGTCGCCGGGGATGCCGACCAGGAGCGACCCGATGCGGCCGCTCCGACCGCCCCTGCCCGGCCGGATGCCGCCGATGACGACCTCCTGCGTGCGGGTGAGCTTCACCTTCAGCCACGACTCGCTGCGCGCGCCGCGGCGGTAGCGGGAGGCCGGATCCTTCACGACCACCCCCTCCAGGCCGAATCGCTCTGCGGCGGCGAGAGCCGCATCCACGTCGTCGAAGACCGGCGGCACGCGCAGCGGCGACGCCGCGTCGCCGGCGATGCTCTCCAGCAGCTCCCGCCGAGCCGACAGCGGCAGGTCGGACACGTCGCGATCATCGAGGGAGAGCAGGTCGTAGAGATACCACTGCACCGGCGTGCGCGCCGCCTCCCGGGCGATCTCGCGCCGGTCGGTGAGGTTGATGCGACTCTGCAGCAACGGGAAGCTCGGTCGTCCGGATTCGTCCAGCGCGACGACCTCGCCGTCGATGATCGCCGGCACCGGCCCGAGGTCGGGCGGTGCCGCCGTGAGCTCCGGGTAGGTCGCCGTGATGTCGGCGCCGCTGCGTGCACGCAGCAGGAGGGAACGGCCGTCCCAGATGCCGAGTGCGCGCACGCCGTCCCACTTCAGTTCCGCCCACGCGGAGCCCCCCGGGTCGGCCCAGCGTCGCGCAGCCTGCCGAGCGATGGCGGGCGTTGCGTTGACGGCGAGCATCGGTCGCAGGGCGCTCGAGTCCGGCGCGGCGCCCGACCTCTTGTCCGCATGTCCCGCTTTCCGTCCTTTCGCCGTGGTCTTCGCCGCAGTTTTCGGGACATGCTCGGCGGGGGTGGGGCCTTCCGCGTCGGCGATCAGGTGCGCGTGGTCGGCTGGCTCGACGGGTGCACCCTCGGCCTGCGGTCGGCCGACGGCATCCGTCTTCATGCGGTGCAGCAGCCAGGTGGACTTCTCACCCTCACCGTCCGTGCGGATCAGAGCCAGGCGCACGTCACCGAGGGGGCCGTCATCGCGGCCGCGGGCGGTGAAGATGACCTCGTCGTCGCGCCACTTCTCCAGCTCGTAGTGACCGGTGTCCCACACCGTCATCGTGCCGGCACCGTATTCGCCCTTCGGAATGACGCCGCGGAAGTCGAGGTACGACAGCGGGTGGTCCTCGGTCATCACCGCGAGGTTGTTGCGTGCGTGGGTGTGGGGAACTCCGCGCGGCACCGCCCAGCTCACGAGCACGCCGTCGCGTTCGAGGCGGAGATCCCAGTGCAGCCGGGACGCGTGGTGCTCCTGGATGACGAATCGAGGCTGCGCGCGCGGATCGGACGGCTCCCCGGCGGGATGCTCGGGCACGGGCTCCGGTGTGCGTGACGCGGAACGCTTGGCGATATAGGCCGTGAGCGGCGCGCGGGACGGACGCGGATCGAGGGCGGCGAGGGGATCGCCCAGCCGGTCCACGCGACGAAGCACCTCGTCGAAGGTCAGATGCGAGAGCTTCGGATCGTCGAGTTCCTCCCACGTGCGAGGCGCGGCGACCGTCGGGTGAGCACGTCCCCGAAGCGAGTAGGGTGCGATGGTCGTCTTCGCGGCGTTGTTCTGGCTCCAGTCGATGAACACGCGACCCGCACGCTCCGCCTTCGCCATCTGGCTGACGACGAGGTCGGGGTGGTCCGCCTCGATCGCCCGGGCGAGTTCCCGAGCCACGCCGGAGACCTGCTCGCTCGACCAGGCGCCGTCCAGGTGCGCGTAGAGGTGGATGCCCTTACTGCCGCTTGTCACCGGGAAGGCCTCGAGCCCCATGCCATCGAGGATGTGCCGCGCGTGCCGAGCGACCTCAGCACACTCGGCGAGACCAACGCCCGGACCGGGGTCGAGGTCGAGAACGATGCGGTCGGGAGTGCCGCGCTGGCCGTCGGCGTCGAAGCGCCACTGGGGCACGTGGAGCTCCAGGCTCGCGACCTGGGCGAGGTAGACGAGGGTCGGCACGTCGGCGATGAGCGGATAGTCCTTCGGGCCGCCCGAGTGGGCGATGGGCAGGCGCCGCACCCACGCGGGGGCGCCCGGTTCGAGGTCCTTCGCGAAGAACGAGGCCCCGGGGTGGGCCTCGGTGCCGACGCCGTCCGGCCAGCGCTTGCGGGTGACCGGGCGTCCGGCCACGTGCGGCAGGAGCACGTCAGCCACGCGCGTGTAGTAGTCGATCACCTCGCCCTTGGTGGTGCCGGTGGCGGGATACAGCACTTTGTCGAGGTTCGTCATTCGCAGACGGCGGCCGTCGATGCGCACCAGCTGTTCCGCCCCGGCCATGGCCTCAGGTTAGTGCGGGAAGTCCTCCGCACGGCCCGCCCGCCGTCCGCAAGGGGTGGCAGCGAGCCCTGTGACGGGTGTGTACTGGTGTGGTGAGAGCCATCTGGAAGGGCGCGCTGACCTTCGGCCTGGTCAATGTTCCGGTCAAGGTCTACTCGGCGACCGAAGACCACGACGTGCCGCTGCATCAGGTGCACAACGCCGACGGCGGACGCATCCGCTACCAGCGCATCTGCGAGATCGACGGCGAGGTCGTGCCGTACGCCGACATCGACCGCGCCTACAACGACGGCGAGAAGACCGTGATCCTCACCAAGGCGGACTTCGATGCGCTGCCGAGCGAGCGCAGTCGAGAGATCGACGTGGTCGAGTTCGTGCCGAGCGAGCAGGTCGACCTGCTGACGCTCGACAAGGCGTACTACCTCGAACCGGACTCGGCCTCGCCGAAGGCGTACGTGCTGCTGCGGAAGACCCTCGAGCAGACCGACCGCACCGCGATCGTGCGTTTCTCGCTGCGGCAGAAGACGCGCCTGGCGGCGCTCCGTGTGCGCGGTGAGGTGCTGGTGCTCCAGACGCTGCTGTGGGCGGACGAAGTGCGGGAGGCGTCCTTCCCGGCGCTCGACGAATCCGTCAGGATCTCGGCGAAGGAGCTGGAGATGTCCGCCGCTCTCGTCGACAGCTTCGCGAGCGATTTCGACCCGGAGGAGTTCGAAGACGAGTATCAGGCCGAGTTGCGCACGCTCATCGATGCGAAGCTCGAGCAGGGCGACGCCGTCGACACCGCGCAGACCTTCGGTGAACGCGACGACGACGCTTCCGGCGGCGAGGTGATCGACCTCATGGAGGCCCTTCGGGCGAGCGTGGAGAAGTCGCGCGCCGCGCGGTCGGCGACCACGGCGGGTACGAAGGCATCGAAGGAGTCGGACGGCGAGGGGTCGGCTGCGCCGCCGAAGAAGAAGCCCGCGAAGAAGTCGGCCAAGGCGTCGTAGCCGCCATCCCCGCGGCTCCCGCGCGTGGGTTCAGCGTGCGGGGGCGTCGGGATCGTCGTGGTCGTGACGGCGGGCGCTCTCGCCGTAGCGGTCCGGGTGGTCGAAGACGTCGTGCTCGAGCACGAGGTGGCGGGCTTCGTCTTCGTCGGTGACGACGTCCTCTCCTGCCTCGGCAGCTCGGCGCGCCTTCCGGCGCTGCTGCACGTAGTGGGTCGCGACGAAGGCGACGGTGCCGAGCACGGCGACGAGCAGGATGACGTCGATGTAGTCCGCGACGATCTTGCCGACTCCGGGGATGAGACTGATGCCGTATCCGAAGACGGTGAGCCCGAAGCCCCACAGCACCGCGCCGATGAGGTTGTAGAGCGTGTAGGTCCACTTGTTCATGTGCCCCACACCCGCGGCCACCGGCGCGAAGGTGCGGACGATGGGCACGAAGCGCGCGAGGATGATCGTGAGCCCGCCGAACCGCTCGAAGAACGCGTTCGTGCGCTCGACGTTCTTGACGCTGAAGAAGCCGGATTCCTTGCGCTCGAAGATGCGCGGGCCGGCCTTGTGCCCGATGAGATAGCCGACCTCGCCGCCGAGGAACGCCGCCAGGCCGATGAGGAGTCCGACGAGCCAGACGTTCACGCCGAAGACACCGTGGGGCGGATGCGCGGTGGGATTCGACAGCAGGCCGGCCATGATGAGCAGCGTGTCGCCGGGGAGGAGGAACCCGACGAGCAGGCCGGTCTCGGCGAACACGATCCCGCACACCACG
>NZ_DCMW01000029.1:0-10520 GCF_002321605.1 Microbacterium sp. UBA1612 | reverse complement strand
CCCCCGCCCATCGGTGGATCGAGGATAAGTGAACCTGTGGTCGAGGACGACCTTGACCGCGACACCGAAATCGAGACGACGCTCGAAGAGCTCGAGGGCTACCAGATCGTAAAGGCGATCGCGTGCGGCGAAGTGAAGCCGCAGCGCATAACCCAGCGCGATGCGAAGAGCTACTTCGCCGTCCTGCTCGATGACAACAATCGCAAGCCGATCGCGCGCCTCCACTTCAACGCCAAGCAGAAGTACCTCGGACTTCTGGACGAGGACAAGGCAGAAACCAGGCACGCGATCGAATCCACCGACGAGATTTACCAGCACGCGGACGCTATCCGCGACGCGGTCCGCCGATACGCCTAGCAAGGGCGCATTAGCAACGCCTGGGCTGCGCGAGACTCGCTCGTCGACGAAGGGGACGTACGTCACCCCGGCCAGATTCGCCCACGACCTCCCGCTTTTGGGCGAGCCCGAACGCGGATCTTCGGCGCACGCGACGGCTCCGGTCCGAGCATGCCCTGATTCGGATGCCGCTAGTGCGGCGCGACTGTTCGGCGTGGCGTCACGTTTGTTCCACCACAGGGGCGTCGGCCGTCATCGCGCGGCGGCGATAGCGGATACTGCCCTGTGGAGTCTTCTCGGTCATGAATGTGTTTGAAGTGCGCGGATCATGTCCTTCAACTCGGCGACCTCACGGCGAAGTTCTTCGACCTGATACTCGCTGGCTGCGGCAGCGAGTTCATCTGCGTCCGATCTGTCGGAGACCCGTTCGACGATCCAGGAGGCGAGTGTGGCGGTGACGACGCCGATCAGCGCGATGCCTCCGACCATCAGGCCGACGGCAACGAGGCGGCCGGCTAGAGTGACCGGGAAGTAGTCTCCGTAGCCCACCGTGGTGATAGTCACGAATGCCCACCACGCGGCATCCCCGAAGCTGGTGATCGTGCCTTCAGCTTGCTCCGCGTCGAGCACCGCGAGCGCGGCGACGAGGATCGCTAGCAATGTTGCCCCGAACGTATAAATGACGACCTGCCCGCGAAGCAGGTTCCCCGCACCGCGTTGAAAGATCGCGAGGATCGTCAGGAACCTCATCAATCGAAGTGGACGGAGCATCGGCAGGACGACGATCGCGAGATCGAGAAGGTGTCGGTAGAACCACCGCCACCGATTTTTCGCGATGGCCAAGCGCACGATGTAGTCGATAGCGAAAGCCGCCCACGCAACCCAGATGACCGCGTTCGCGGCCAACCCGTTCGCACCGCGCAGGTCGGCGGTGATCTCGAGCGCGTAGGCGACAAGGAAGATGATTGCGGCAGCAAGGAGAGGCCATTCCATGGCCTTCTCCCAGCGCGCGAGCCGGGTCCCATACATCGAACGAGTATGTCAAGCGCGACAAGCCAGCCCAGCACCCCGATCACGATGACCTCCCAAAGACGCCAACTGATCGAACAGATGCATGTGGTCGGGCCGTGCTGGGGTGTATGTGCAATTCATACGCTGGGCTCATCCGCGGTTGGCTGAGACGGGGGCAAGCTCCTTGCCGTCATTATTGTGACTCAACGTTTCTGGCGCATCGATAGACTGCTCACCGGAGGCCCGATGATGCTCGGAACGTCGGCGTGGCGCACGAACGATGCGGTGCGGTTCAATCTCGCGCGCGAAGCGCTCAACAGCGCGACGGCGAAGCTCTTCGAAGCTGCCGAGCGAGGCGAACTCGATATCGACGCGGCCGTGACACAGGCCGCATCCCTCCGACTCGAGCTATTGGCGATCGACGGATTCGATCGTCAAGCCATCGACGGCTTCGTCAACGAAGTCAACATACGCGTCGGCCGGCACATGGTGGACCAGTCGTGAGTAGCGTTGCATCGCCTGAGAGCGATTTGCAGGCCATCTTCGAGCGACGCATCCGTCCGGTGGTGTTCGCGCATGGTCCGTCGGCCGCTGATCCCGAACTGATACTCGCAACAGGTCAGTTCGGCGTGGGGCCCGCAAGGGCGTTTGGGGGGCTCGTCGACGGGCGCGAGATCGCCGCACTCGGCGCTAGCGACCTGCGGGCGTTTCACCCGCGCTACCTTGAGCTCTCACGTTCACGCTCGGCTGAAGCGAGTCTGATCCTGACAGAGTCAACGTCCGGATGGATGCGTAGCGCGCTGCAGTATGCACGGACTACGCGGCGATCACTTCTCCTCGACGGGACGGGCAGTTCCTCCGATGTCGCGCTGGCGACGGCGGGCCTATTCGCGAAGAGCGGCTTCACGACGACGGTCGCTGTGGTCACGGCCCCGAAATCCGAGAGCCTGCTCGCGACGGTGTCCGGATACCTTATCGATGCGCGTGCTGGTCGCGCGTCGCCGTTCACGACTGTCGCCGAGCACGACGCGAGCCTCGAGAGCGTCCGAGCACTCGTTCAGACCCTGGAAGCGGCGCCGAGCGTCGACCGCCTCAAGATCATCGGACGCGACGGCACCACACGATTCGACGCAGCGCGCACCGATGCGTCCGGGTTCGAGGGGGCACTCGCCACCCTCGAACGGCAGAACGCCACTCCCCTGCCTGCGCCACAGGCAATGCGCTGGCTGTCCGAGCTGCGGGCGACGACAGATTTCGCGCTCTCGTCGCGTCAGGTGGCACATCCGCTGGCGGAGGTGCTCATCGAGTTACATGAACTCGGACTCCGTGAAGTCCTGCCCAACCTGGCGCTTCCGAAAGACTCCCAGGCTCGGCCTCTTGCGGAAGCCAACCTCGGACGGCAACTCGTCGCACTCCGCCAAGCTACGCCGACCGACCAGCGCCCGGAGCGTCAGCCGGCTCCGGCCATTTCGGGCCCGGAGATCGACCGCGGCATCTCGCTATGAGCCGAACAGTGGGCTACGTCCGCGAGGTGCTGTCGGGAGACTGCGTCTCGGAGGATGCCGCCGCGCTGCGGCGGGCCGGAGCATCCCAAGTGTTCACCGACCGCCGCGGTGCGACATCCGGCCCGCGGCCCGATCTTGAGCGATGCTTGAACTCGCTCAAGAGTGGCGACACGTTGCTCATTCCGAGCGCAGTGTCGTTGTCTTCCTCGGTCGAGCATTTCGTCGGGACGGTCGCGCGGTTGAGGGCACGCGGTGTCGACATCTACTCACTCGCCGAGCCCGCCCTGTCCACCACCCCGGACGCAACCGCCGCGCCTGGCGATGTGCTCAACGCGCTGGATGCATTGCGCCGGCGACTCATCGGCGTCCGCACACGCGTGGGGTTGGATGCCGCGATCGCCGCCGGCCGCAGACCCGGCCGTCCGCGGGTGATGACGCAAGACCGGATCGAGATCGCACGGGAACTCCGCACACAGAAGCGCTCGTACGCTCAGATCGGCCGCGCGCTCGGGGTCAGCGAGTCTGCCGTCCGCCGCGCACTCAAGCCGGCAGCTGACACCTCAGCAGCTCAGCCTCAAGTCAAGTAGGCAAACTGGCGTGCGCCATCGGCACGCCATCCCGTTCAACACCACTCCTCTGCATCCTTCGACAATCGCGCATCTCGCGGTCACGGGCGGCGGAGTGCCGGGACCGTGAAGTAGCGGAGCGAGCGCAGCGAGTGAGCATACGTCGCGAAAGCCCGGCACGCAGCCGGTCGCGGCCGCTACACTCTCCGCGTTCGGAGGGTTGCCCGCCCCTAGTCTTCCGCGAGCCCCATGAGGTCGGCGAGGAACGCTCGACGATCGTGAGAAGCGTCTGAGATCACCGCAATCACGCGCGCTCGCCAGCGCTCGTATTGGGCAGCATCCATCACCCGGAGCGGTCCCATGGCCCAGTCGACATCTTCCTCCACGACGTAGCCGGGCTCCTCCGTTGCCTTCTCGGGATAGTACGTGAATGTGGCGACCGCGATTCGGGCGAGCGCCGCCTCGACATCGGACCGGTTCAGCACGGGGCGCTCTTGAGAGTTGTCGTTCATAGCGATAGTCCTTCAGACGTTGTCGATGGTGCGGGGGGGTGGCGCATGTCCCGGTCGATGGACTTGCGCACGGCGAGGCGTTTGGCGAAGTCTGTCGTTGATCGCGCGGGCGATGGCGTCCATCCGTTCCTCTTCGGCTGCCGCAACCTTCGCCTTGAGGCCTCGTGCCGTCAGGTTCTCACTCTCGCGGCGTCTCTCGCTTGCCGCGACAGGCTTCACGGCGTCAGAGTCGGCGGAGATCGCCGAAGCCAGACGGGCGCGCACGCTTGCCCGGTTCCACTGTGCAAGCTCGACGGTGCTTGTTCTTGGCCCCCGCCGCATCTGCTTCACCTCTTCACGAGTGCGGGCGCGCGAGAAGAACTCTTCTGCTTCGCTCGCATTCGCGGCGCGTTCAGCGGCCGTAACGCGGTGCAGCCTCCGTGGCGGCAGGCCCGCCTCGCGTCGACGCTTCTCTCTCGCACGCCATCGGCGCTGCGTCTCGAGTTGCTGTTCACGGTTGGCCCAGTAGTACGCGCGGCGGCGCTCGCGCACCTCGTCGCCGTGCGCGGCGTAGTACCGCTCTGCGGCGGCGCGCTTCACCTCGGGGTTGTCGCGGTGCTTCGCCCGGAGCTTGGCGTTCTGTTCGTCACGATGGCTGTCGCGCCAACGCTTGGTGCGCTGCTTCTTCGCCTTACGGTAGCCCTCCGGATCCGCCGCGCGCTGCGCTGCACGACGTTTGCGCTGGTATTCACGGTGCGCTTTGGGGTCGGCGGCGTATCGCTCACGACCCTTCTCGCGCCGACGCTTCGCCGAGGCGACCGACTTCCGGTCCGCAGCGCGTTTCACGCGCGCGCTCTCTCGATTCGAAGTGCGTATCTGCTCGAGGTGCGCTGCGCGATATCGCACCCCGTACTCCTTCACCTTCTCGGGATGCGCGGCCTTCCATTGCCGGCTCTGCTCGCGCAGCTCGTCAGCATGACGCTCGCGGTAGCGCCGTCTCGACTCGCGCCGTCGCTCAAGGCGCTCACTCTCGGTGCGCACCTTCTCGCGCGAGGCACCTTGCGCTTCGCTGTCCATGACTAGCTCTCCGCGTCATTCAGACGACGGACAAGATCGCCAATCAGATCAGGCCGGAACCCCACCCAATGACGACCTTCGTCGACGACGACGATGGGAACGGACTGGTAGCCGAGGTCTTTGGTTACGAGTGCGTGAGCCGCGGCGTTGGACGACGCGGCGAGGTTGACCTCGTGGTACCTGAGGCCGGCAGCATCCAACATCCGCGTCGTAAGCCGACACTGCATGCAATCGTCACCGGCTGTGTAGACAACGAGCCGGATCACCGCAACCTCCGCGGGGAGCGGACGGCCCGATCTCCGATGCGCTCATGAGTGTGCTCGTCGATCCACGCGTTCACCTCGGACACCTTGTATGCCACTGACTTGCCGAACTTGGTGAATTTCGGGCCGCCGCCGTTCTTGCGCCACCCCGTGAGCCGGCTCAGCGGGAAGCCAAGGTTCTCGGCCAGCTCGTGCTGCGTGAGAAACGTGTGCTCTGGATCGTCGCATTCGATCTGAAGGACTTTGAACATCGCCTACCTCCACTTGCGTATGTACCAACTGGTTTACGGTGAGTGAAGCACTATCTGATACTCTGCACAAGAGGTGAATGCGAAAGCGCCGTGCGGTTAGACAAACTAGGGAGGTGAAGGTCGACGTGAAGACACTCGATGGCCAGGAGCTCACCTGGAATGCAGCCACAGAGCCGGTCGGGTCCGCACTGCGCATAGCTCCCGCATTTATCGCGACGGCCACCGATGCCGTACTCGGCGTGAAGACGACGCTCACCGCCCGCTACGTTCGTAGCGAAGGGCGGTACCTCATCAAGGTCGTGACGAACACTGCGGTCCGTGATGACGTTGAGGTGAACTACCCCACCGTCGCAAAGGTTGGGATGCAGGCCATCGTGCAGACGGCAGCTCCGCGCTGCATTTTCCTCACGCTTGAAGATGAGGACGATCCGAACGCGACATGGCTCAGCGTGGATCAACTGACAACGTCTGGTGGGCGCATCCTGCCGCCGATGCTCGCGGCTGAGGTCGTCAAGCGTGGGGCCGGCGAGGCTCGCATGGAAGTCGTCGAGCTGCTCTACGGCAGCGCCGCGCTCGCTGGGCTTCCTCCGGCGAAGCTCCTGCAGCAGGAGCTCGGCATCCCCCACCGCACGGCATCGCAGTGGATCATCGATGCCCGCAAGGCGGGCCGCCTCGAGGGTATGAAGTACAACGCCGGTCGACCGGCGGGTGGGTAACGTCAGGCCATATCAAAGCGCGGCCGGTAGACGCTACGAAGTGCGTTATCTGAAACCCGACGGCACCAAGGGCGGCAAGCGCGGATTCGAACGCAAACGCGACGCGGAACGCTGGCTCGCCGATGTCGAGTCCTCGCGCGCCAAGGGCGCCTATGTCGATCCCAAGGCAGCAAGGGTGACCGTCGAAGCTCTTGGTGAAACGTGGCTCGAGGCAAAACGGCACTCGATGAAGCCCTCGTCCTTCGCGCCGGTGATGACCGCCTGGCGCCTGCGAGTCCAGCCAACCTGGGGGCGCTGGGAGGTGGGAGACATCCGCCACACCGACGTGCGTGCCTGGGTGGCCAAGCTGTCCAGCGAAACGGGCGCCACGGTGACGATCCGAACCTTCGGCGTGCTCGCCAGCATCCTGGATGATGCCGTCTTCGATGGCCGGATCTCCAGCAATCCCGCGCGCATGGGGCGCATTGGGCTGCCGAAGAAGACCCGAGGCCGTCACGGGTACCTGACGCATCAAGAGGTCATCCGACTCGCCCAGGCCTCCGGCGAGCGGAAGCTCCTGGTTCTCGTACTCGCCTACACCGGTATTCGCTGGGGCGAGGCCACGGCCTTGCGCGTGCGGGACCTGGACCTCGCACGCGGTCGGCTACACGTCACCGCGAACGCCGTCGAAGTACACGGCAAGATTCACGAGGGCACGCCTAAGTCACACAAGGGTCGCCTCGTACCGATCCCCCGTTTCCTCGTCGAGGAACTCCGAGGCGCCCTGCAGGACCGGCCCCGGGATGCGCTGATCTTCCCGGGCAAAGACGGGCAATTCATGCGCCGCACTCGTTCGGACGAAGGCTCCAAGTCCTGGTTCAAGTCTGCACTTACGAAGGCCGAGCTGCCGACCATGACAACGCACGACCTACGCCACACCGCCGCCTCCCTCGCCGTGCAGGCCGGCGCAAACGTCAAGACTGTCCAACGAATGCTCGGACACACGTCTGCCGCCATGACACTCGACGTCTACTCAGACCTCTTTGACAGCGACCTCGACTCAGTCTCGGAAGCCCTCGACACCGCCGCCGGCCGAGCCGGCGTCGCTTCGCTGTTCACCGACTCCGACGCCACATCTAACAGCTAAGCCAGCGCTTGCGCGCCCCCTGCCGAGGCCTGAGCCAACGTGCGTCCACGCGGGACGCAAACAGGACGTCGGCTTTCACCCTCAGGCGCCTTCCGAGAGGCGTTTTCGGGAACCGGACGCAAACGGGACGCAAATCGTGCTTCTATGAAAAACCGATGGCCCGCGATCCCAGTGTTTACAAGGGATCGCGGGCCAGAAAGTTTGGCGGAGACGGAGGGATTTGAACCCTCGGTCCCCTTGCGAGGACTCCACCTTAGCAGGGTGGTGCACTAGGCCTGACTATGCGACGTCTCCAGGCATCCACGGCACCGAAGCGCCTGAATGCACCCGGCAATCATAACCGCTGACGCGCGCGGTGACGAACCGCGGGCGTCGACGAAACGATCAGCCGAAGACGTTACCGGCCGAGCACGTCTCCTGCGCAGCGGTCGAACCGGGGATCGAGTCCGGAAGAACCGCGGAGGTCTCGGTCGGGTCGGGCGTCGGCTCACCCGACGACTCTGTGGTCGGCTCCTCCGTGGGCTCTGCGGGCGCCTCGGTCTCCTCAGTGACCGGCTCCTCGATGATCACACCACCGGTGTCGTTTGGGTCGCTCGTCAGCGTGAGCGACTGATTCGCCTCGAGCGCGGCCCACAGCGCATCGGCGGCCTCATAGTTCGGCACGACGCGGTTGGGGTCAGACGGGTCGTCGTACACGGGGTACTGCACGAAGACCATCTCGTCGAAGGGCACATCTTTCACCGCGAGCGCGATCTGCACGAGCGTCATCGGGTTCGTGAGGCTCTGGCTGGGGGTCACGTTGTCGACCGCGGTGGTCGCGAGCTGCAGCAGCGTCGACGGGTTCGACAGCACCTCGTCGCTGACGAGCTTGCGCGCGAGCGACGACATGTACTGCTGCTGGTTGCTGATGCGCGCCAGGTCGCTGCCATTCTCGAGTCCGTGACGAGTGCGCAGGAACTGCAGCGCCTCCACACCCTGGATGTTGCGGGTTCCCGCCGGCCAGTCGATGCCGGTATACCGGTCCTGGATGCCACCGTTGCCGATGCAGACGTCGACTCCCCCGATCGCATCGGTGATGTTGATCACGTTGCCGAAGCTCACCTTGGCGGCGAACGGGATGTTCATGCCACTGAGCTCGGAGATGGTCTTCGCGACACAGTTGAGGCCGCCGTAGGAGTACGCGCTGTTGATCTGCTGCCTGCTCATCGCCGACGACACCGAGCCGTCCTCATCCGTGCACTCGGGGATGGGCACCATCAGGTCACGCGGGAAGGAGATGACTGTGACACGTCGCGGCTCATCGGAGATGTGGACCAGGAGATTGACGTCGTTGAGCTGCCCCTCGGCATCGGCTCCCGTGCAGCGATCGCCGAACAGGTAGGCATACTCCGCCTCGCACTCGTCCGTGCCGACGACGAGCATGTTGACGCCACCTTCGATCGCACCGATGTCGGGCGGCACGGCATCCTGACCCTCGAGAGCGACCGCCTCGTCGGCGAAGCTCGCCGTGATGTCGTAGGCGGTGTAAGCAGCGACGCCCGCACCCGCGACGAAGACGACGGCGGCGACGATACCGATGATCTTCGCCAGCAGACCGGCGGGATGCGGCGACTTCAGCTCGCCGTGTCGTGCGACGGTGCGCCGACCACGCTTGCTCTGACTCACTCGGATCCTCTCGGGTGTCGCCCACCGCTCGTCGGCGCGCTCCCGGGTGCGGATCGCGCCGACCACGATGCTGTGGCGGAGGGTGTGGGATTCGAACCCACGGGACATCGCTGCCCACTGGTTTTCAAGACCAGCTCCATCGGCCGCTCGGACAACCCTCCCGACGAGGCCGCCGCAGCGGCATCCGTCGAACGGCGTCGAGTCTAGCCGACGGCGCTTTGCCGATATTCTCGCAACGGGTTCTGTGGATGCACTGAACGGCACGCGGATGTGGACGGTGCGCGATATCCACCGCCGTCGACCGCCTCCGAAGCGATGTCGGAGGTATGTTCTAAAGTCTTGAGCATGGACAGCGACCCCGACGAGTGGTTCGACGAAGGCGACATGCCGCCCGTCGACATCCCCCTCTCGGTGCTCATGGCGGCAGCGGCGGAACAGCCCGACGAGCTCGACGACGTTCTCGACCTCACCCAGACGATGATGCAGTTCGTCGCCCAACGGTATTCCGCGATCGATGGGATGCGGCGGCGCGCCGTCGACGAGGCGACGGCGTTCAGCGTCGATCTGGCCTCGGTCGCGTTCCGATCCGTGCGTCTCGAGCTGGCCGCCGCGCTGCGCGTCTCGGAGTACGTCGCGGAGGCGATGCTCGTCCACGCCGAGGCCCTGGTGCATCGCTATCCCGAGGTGTGGCATTCGCTTCACGCCGGGCGCATCGACGACGACAAGAGCCACGTGCTGGTCGCGGGGCTCGACGAGATCGGCGCCGAGGCTGCCGCGCTTCTTCTCCCCGAGGCGCTGGACGCCGCCGAGAACCTGCAGATAGGTCCCTTCCGGCGCATGTTGCGCCGGCTCATCGAGACCCACCGCGCGAGCACCCTCGAGGAACGTCACGAACAGGCGCTTGAGCAGCGCCGTGTCGTGCTGGAAACGCTCGGCGACGGAATGGCGTGGCTCGGAGCCCACATTCCCGCGGTCGAGGCACAGGCGATTCACCAGCGCCTCACCGCGATGGGCAAGGCGATCACCGCCGCCGAGGGCGAAGAACGCACGCTCGACCAGGTACGCGCAGACGTGTTCGGAGACCTCCTCATCGACGGCACGACGGATCACGTGCCATCAGAAGCGCGCGGCATCCGCGCGACGGTGGTCGTCACGGTGCCGGCCCTCTCCCTGCTGGAAGACGAGCAACCGGCTGGGTCCGAGCCCGCCGTCGTCGAGGGCCTCGGGCCGATCCCCCATTCCAAGGCTCGCGAGCTCTGCGGCGGGGCACGCGAATGGATGCGCGTGCTCACCCACCCTGAGACAGGGGCGGTGCTGTCCTTCGGCCGCGATCGGTACCGGCCGCCGAAAGTCCTTCGCGACATCGTGAGATGGCGCGCCGGGCGATGCATGGGTCCCGGTTGCGGGATGCCGGCAGAGCGATGCGAGATCGACCACTCGATCGCGTGGGAAGACGGCGGGTCGACCGAGCTGGCCAACCTTCATCCGCTGAGGCTGTCGCATGAATCTGCAG
>NZ_DCMW01000015.1:0-134137 GCF_002321605.1 Microbacterium sp. UBA1612 | reverse complement strand
CGAGCGGCGGGGACACACCACCGCTGTGGATGTCGGGGGTCGCCGCGGCCGGAGTCACCCTCGGAATCGCCGCAGTGGGATGGATGATCGGGGTGATCGTCGGCGCCGCGCTCGGCCTGATCATGCAGCGGTCACGTCTGGCCGAGTGGGGCCTTCTGCCCTGGATCGTCCTCAGCCAGATCGTCCCCCTCATCGCCTTCGCGCCGGTCGTCAACGCCATCGGGAACCAGATCGACCGCGACGTCATGCCCTGGCCGCAGTGGCTGTCCGTCGCGGTGATCGCCTCGTACCTCGCCTTCTTTCCCGTCGCCGTCGGGATGCTGCGCGGACTCGCCGCGCCCGACCCTATCCACGTCGACCTCATGCGGAGCTACTCCGCCGGCTACTGGTCGACGCTGTGGCGGCTCCGCCTGCCCGCGGCGGTTCCGCACCTGTTGCCCGCGCTGCGGCTCGCCGCGGCCAACGCGGTGCTCGGCGCCGTGGTCGCGGAGGTCTCGATCGGGATGCGCGGCGGCATCGGCCGCATGCTCATCCAGCTCGCCGGCCAGGCGTCGTCCGACCCGGCGGCACCCTGGGCACCCACCTTCGGCTCGATCGCCCTGGGACTCATCGCCGCCGGCACTGTCGCCGTCATCGGCGTGGGGTTGAAGAACTACCGCCGAGGAGAGGCCGCAGCATGAGCGTTTCCCCACCGACCACTCCCCTCGCGGTGCGCGCCGCCGGCATCGGGAAGACGTTCTCGACGGCGGGCGACGACGTGCACGCGCTCACCGGGGTCGACCTCGAGGTGGCTGCCGGCGAGTTCGTCT
Organism: Microbacterium sp. UBA1612; assembly: GCF_002321605.1. Taxonomy (NCBI): domain Bacteria; kingdom Bacillati; phylum Actinomycetota; class Actinomycetes; order Micrococcales; family Microbacteriaceae; genus Microbacterium; species Microbacterium sp. UBA1612. Next base: position 133,328 of record NZ_DCMW01000015.1, on the reverse strand, counting down.
CGCTGATCGGTCCGTCCGGATGCGGAAAGTCCACCCTCATGCGGCTCATCGCCGACCTCGACACCCCGACCGAGGGCACGCTGGAGATCTTCGGAAAGACGCCGGAGCGGGCACGGGTCGCGCAGGACTACGGCATCGCCTTCCAGCAGGCAGGCCTCCTCCCCTGGCGCACCGTCGCGGCCAACATCGCGCTGCCACTCGAGGTTCATGGACAGGGCCGCACGGAGCGGGATGCTCGCGTGCGCGAGCTCACGCACCTCGTCGGCCTGCAGGAGTTCACGGAGCGCTATCCCGACGAGCTGTCGGGTGGCATGCAGCAGCGCGTCGCGATCGCCCGGGCCCTCGCGGCCCGTCCGAAGCTGCTGCTGATGGACGAGCCGTTCGGCGCCTTGGACGAGATGACGCGCGAGTACCTGCAGGTCGAGCTCTCCGGGATCGCCGCCGAGACCGGAGCTGCCGTGGTCTTCGTCACCCACTCCATTCCCGAGGCCGTCTTCCTCTCCGATCGGGTCGTCGTGATGAGTCCCCGTCCGGGCCGCATCGCCGAGATCGTCCCGACGCACCTCGGCGGCGGACGCGACGAGGCGCTGCGCGAGTCGCCGGCCTACTTCGACCGCGTCACCGCCGTGCGGGAGGCCCTTCACGGCACGCGCGTCGAGAGGGCGAACGAACGATGACCGCCGCGGACGAGCTCACCCGCGCCGCACCCGTGGCCCGCGCGCCACGCGAACGGCCCCTGCCGCCGTGGCTGCGCATCGTCGCACCGGTCGCGGTCGGCGTGATCGGCGCGGTGCTCTGGACCCTGTGGGTCGACGTGCTCGGCACCGCCCCGCGCATGCTGCCGAGCCCCGTGGCGATCGCCGTCGAGTTCGTCACGCGGTGGCAGATCATCGCCGACGACATGATCGTCACCGCCACCAACGCCGCCGTCGGGCTGGTCGCCGGCACGGTCCTGGCCGTGCTGCTCGCCGGCCTCGCGACCGCTGTGCGCCCGATCGACGGGATGCTCGCTCCGCTCGTCGCGGCGTTGGCGGTGATTCCGATCGTCGCCCTCACCCCGCTGCTGAACACGATGTTCGGCGCCTCGAGTCAGTTCGGCCGGCAGGCGGTCGCGACGATCGCGGCGTTCGTCCCGGTGTTCGTCAACGTGGTGCGCGGCCTCCGACAGACGCGACCGGTCCATCGCGACCTGCTGCGCGCATCCGCCGCCACCGGTGCGCAGACCTTCCGCTACCTCACCCTCCCCACCGCGGTGCCGTACCTGATGACGGGACTGCGCATCGCCGCCTCCCTCGCGGTCATCGCCGCCCTGGTCGCCGAGTACTTCGGCGGCCCCGCCGACGGCGTCGGAACGTCCATCGCCACGTACGCCAAGTCGGGCCGGGCGGCGCTGGCGTGGGCGTACGTCGTGGGCGGAATCCTCATCGGGCTCGGCTTCTACCTCGCCACCACCCTGCTCGAGCGCTTCGTAACGAGGGGGCCACGCCCCTGAGCACGACCGACGAGGGACCGCCCGCACCGACCCATCCGCCCGAATCACCGCACCACCCGCAACACCGCACCGCTCGCATCACCCGTACAACCCCGCATCACTTCTTTCAACAGAGAACGGACGCAATCATGAGACACAGCATCCGACGCGGAATGTTCACCGCGTCCACCATCGCCATCACCGCCCTGGCACTCGCCGCGTGCTCGGGGTCCGACGCCGACACTGCCGCCGACACCGACTCCTCCGACGTCGAACCGCTGACCGAGATCAGCCTCCAGCTGCAGTGGCTGCCGCAGGCGCAGTTCGCCGGGTACTACCTCGCGCAGGAGATGGGCTACTTCGAGGAGGAGGGGTTCGACTCTGTCGAGATTGTTCCGTCCGGCGGCGACATCGTCCCGCAGGACGCGCTCGTGGCCGGAGACGTCGACTTCGCCATCGCCTGGGTGCCCAAGGTGCTCGGCACGCTGGAAGCCTCGGGCGTGGAGCTCACCGACATCGCGCAGGTCTTCCAGGAGTCCGGCACCCTCCAGGTGTCGTGGGCCGACGACGGCATCACCTCGGTCGCGGACTTCGAGGGCCAGCGCATCGGCTCATGGGGGTTCGGGAACGAGTGGGAGATCTTCGCCGCGATGGCCGAGGACGACCTCGACGCCACATCGGTGTCGATCACGACACAGGACTTCAGTATGAACGCGCTCCTGGACCGCGACGTCGACGCGGCCCAGGCGATGACCTACAACGAGTGGGCGCAGATCCTCGAGGTCATCGATCCCGAAACCGGCGAGCTGTATCAGCCCGAGGACTTCAACGTCGTCTCCTATGCCGACACGCAGGGAGCCATGCTGCAGGATGCGATCTGGGCGGACACCGAACGGCTCGAGAGCGACCCCGCCTATGCCGACGCGGCGGTGCGGTTCCTCAAGGCGATCACCAAGGGGTGGCTCTACGCGCGTGACAACCCGGAGGATGCCGCCGACATCGTCTACGACATCGCCTCGAACGCGGAGGCCGCCTTCCCCGTCGGACCGGTGCACCAGCTGTGGCAGATGAACGAGGTCAACAAGCTCATCTGGACCGGCGCCGACTTCGGTGTCGTCGACGCCGCCGCATGGGATCAGACCGTGGCGGGAGCGCTGGCCGCGGTCAACCAGGACGGGCTGAACCTCATCACCACCGAACCGCCCGAGACGGCCTACTCGAACGAGTACATGGAGCAGGCGCTCGCCGAACTCGCCGACGAGGGTGTCGAGGTGACCGGCGAGTACACGCCGATCGAGGTCGAGCTCACCGAAGGCGGCATGTGAGGTGACCCCGGGGTGTCCCGCGTCGATGGCCGGCGCGGGACATCCGAGGTGGCGAGCTCGTCGCCACCGGACCGCTTGACCCGACGACCCCGACCCAGGAGGGTGACGGCATGACGCACGAACTCGATGCCCGCGCGAAGGAACTCGACCGGGCCCACGTCTTCCACTCGTGGTCCGCGCAGGAGGGGCTCGATCTGCCGGTGATCGCCGGCGGATCCGGGGCGTGGGTCTGGAATCACGCCGGCGAGCGGATGCTTGATCTCAGCAGCCAACTCGTCAACGTGAACATCGGCCATCAGCATCCCGCGGTCGTCGCGGCGATCCAGGAGCAGGCGGGGCGGCTCGCGACCATCGGCCCCGCCACCGCGAATCTCCACCGAGGCGAGGCAGCCGCTCGCATCCTCGACAAGGCTCCCGATGGCTTCGCCAAGGTCTTCTTCACCAACGGCGGAGCCGACGCGAACGAGAACGCCGTGCGCATGGCGCGCCTGACCACCGGCCGCGACACGGTGCTGTCGACCTACCGCTCGTACCACGGCAACACCGGCGGCGCGATCGTCGCCACCGGCGACTGGCGGCGGATGCCCAACCAGTACGCACGAGGTCACGTGCACTTCTTCGGGCCGTACCTGTATCGCAGCGAGTTCTGGGCGACGACTCCCGAGGAGGAGTGCGAGCGTGCGCTTCACCACCTGCGGCGGGTCATCGAGTCGGAGGGACCGCAGACGATCGCCGCCGTGCTGCTGGAATCGGTCCCGGGCACGGCCGGCATCCTCGTGCCTCCGGCCGGCTACCTCGCGGGGGTCCGCCACCTGTGCGACGAGCACGGAATCGTGCTCATCCTCGACGAGGTCATGGCCGGATTCGGACGCACCGGCCAGTGGTTCGCCTTCGAGCGTCACGGCATCGTGCCCGACCTCATCACCTTCGCCAAGGGGGTCAATTCGGGTTACGTCCCCGTCGGCGGCGTGATCATCAGCGAGGCGATCGCGGCGGCCTTCGACGACCGCGTCTTCCCCGGCGGTCTCACGTACTCCGGGCACCCGCTTGCGGCGGCCTCGATCATCGCGTCGATCGACGCGATGACCACGGAGGGGATCGTCGAACACGCCCGCACGGTGGGAGCCGACGTGATCGGACCGTCACTGCGCGCGCTCGCGGACGACCACGACCTCATCGGCGAGGTGCGCGGCGAGGGCGTGTTCTGGGCGGTGGAGCTCGTGGCCGACCGCGGCACTCGCGTCCCGGTGGCCGCGACCACGATGGCAGCGCTCAAGCAGGAGCTCAGCGTACGCGGGGTGATGGCGATGACCGTGGAGAACCGCATCCATGTCGTCCCACCCTGTGTGGTCACCGCCGACGACATGACCCAGGGGATGGTGGCGCTCGATGGCGCGCTCGCGGCGGTCGCGGCGTGAGGGGTTGCGCGCCGGGCGGCGCCACGCAGACTGGATGAAAGCCCCCACGAGGGGCCACTCGAGGGAGAGAGAACGATGACAGACACCACCACCCTGTCCGCCCCCGCCGGCTCGACCGAGAGGCCGATCATCGAGCACTGGGTCGCCGGCGGCCCGTGGTCCGGAGCCTCGGAGCGCTCGGGGCCCGTTTTCGATCCCGCGACCGGAGAGGTGCAGAAGCTCGTGCGCTTCGCCGCACCCGGTGACGTCGATCACCCGGTGCGCGTTGCCCGGGAGGCCGCCGAGACCTGGCGCGATGCCAGCATCGCGAGGCGTCAGCAGGTGCTGTTCGCGTTTCGGCAGATCGTCCACACCCGTCGAGACGAGCTTGCCCGCATCCTGACCAGCGAGCACGGGAAGGTCCTCTCCGACGCGCACGGTGAGATCGCCCGCGGCCTGGAGGTCGTGGAGTTCGCGTGCGGACTCGGACACCACACGAAGGGGGCGTACAGCGAGAACGCCTCGAGCGGCATCGATGTCTACTCGCTCCGTCAGCCGCTCGGCGTGGTCGCCGTCATCAGTCCGTTCAATTTCCCCGCGATGGTGCCCATGTGGTTCTTCTCCATCGCCATCGCCACCGGGAACGCCGTGATCCTCAAGCCGAGCGAGAAGGACCCGAGCGCGGCCAACTGGCTGGCAGCGGCGTGGGCGGAGGCGGGTCTTCCGGCGGGGGTCTTCACGGTGCTCCACGGCGACAAGACCGCGGTCGACGGGCTCCTCGAGCATCCCGACATCCCGGCGGTCTCCTTCGTCGGGTCGACGCCGATCGCGAGATACGTGTACGAAACGGGAACGCGCCACGGCAAGCGCGTCCAAGCGCTCGGCGGCGCCAAGAACCACATGCTCGTGCTGCCGGACGCCGACCTCGACCTCGCCGCGGACGCCGCGGTGAGCGCCGGGTTCGGGTCGGCCGGCGAACGCTGCATGGCCATCTCGGTCGTGCTCGCGGTCGACACGATCGCCGACGCCCTCGTCGATCGGATCGCGCAGCGGATGGCGGCGCTGCGCACCGGTGACGGCACGCGCGGCTGCGACATGGGACCGCTCATCACCGCGGAGCACCGCGACAAGGTCACCGGCTATGTCGCGGTCGCCGAACAGGACGGCGCATCCGTCGTCGTCGACGGACGCGGTATCGAGGTCGACGGCGACCCGAACGGCTTCTGGCTGGGTCCGACCCTGCTCGATCGTGTGCCGACCGCATCCGCCGCCTATCGTGAGGAGATCTTCGGTCCCGTCCTGTCGGTGGTCCGCGTCGGCGGCTACGAAGAGGGACTCGATCTCATCAACGCCAGCCCGTACGGCAACGGCACCGCGATCTTCACCAACGACGGCGGTGCGGCCCGCCGCTTCCAGCGAGACGTGCAGGTGGGCATGATCGGCATCAACGTGCCGATCCCGGTCCCCGTCGCGTATCACTCCTTCGGTGGCTGGAAGGCGTCGCTGTTCGGCGATGCGAAGGCGTACGGTGTGCACGGATTCGAGTTCTACACGGCCGAGAAGGCGGTCACCTCACGATGGCTCGACCCGTCGCACGGCGGGGTCGACCTCGGGTTCCCCCAGCACACCTGACACTCTCGCCCGGGCGCCGAGGCGTACCGGATCACTCCGGGGTGTACACCTCGAGCGCGTCGGCGATGCCCTTCACCCGCAGCCGGAAGGCATCGCCGTCGCGCTGTACGAGCTCGCCGTCGTGCACGAACGACAGCTCGCCGCCCGCGGCGCGATGCACCGTGAGGTCGAGGTCGTCCAGCAGCATCCGCTCGATGTCGGACTCCGGCGGCAGCAGACGGAGGAAGCGCAGCACCGCGGTGGTCTTGCGGCCGAAGGCGAGCGATGCCACGGCGCGCGTATGCGACCCGCGTGCGTGGTGGAAGCGCACGTCGAGCCGGTCGTCGCCGAGCGTGATGCGCTGCAGCGTCGCGATGCGCGCTTCGTCGTTCGCGCCGACGCTGACGAAGACCGACCACACGCGCGCGTGCCGCCCGCCGCGCCCCACCCGGATCGGCTGCGCGTCACGCAGCTCGCGCCACGCGGCCGCGGCCCCGCCGATCCAGGTGCCGAGCCGGTCGACGCGTCGCTTGCGCTCGGCGACGAAACCGGGATGCAGCCCGAGCGTGACCGCATCGAGCACGGTGATCGGCTCGTCGTCGTCCGCCCGCACCTCGGCCACCGCGACACGGCGGCGCCGCCCGGCGAGGTAGGCGGCGAGGGCGTCGTCGACCGTCTCGATGCCGATCGCCCGCGAGAAGTGATTGAAGGTGCCGGCAGGGAGCACGAGCAGCGGAATGTCGTGGCGGCGCGCCGTGTGCGCCATCGTCGAGACCGACCCGTCTCCGCCGTGCATCGCGACGGCCGTCGGCGGGTCCTCGCCGGCCATTGCGGCATCCACCACCTGGGCGAGGTCTTCACCGTCGGCCAGGTCGTGCACGGTCGCGCCGGGCACGTCCCGCTCGATGAGGGGGCGCGGGTCGTCGTGAGAGCGGTCGCGGCCGGACTTCGGGTTCAGCACGATCAGGAGGCCGCGACCGGGGAGGGTGTCGGTGGTCACGTCGGCGACGCTACTCTCCCGAGTCGGGCGCGCCGCGGGGGTTGACGGGGTGATGACGATTTCACCCGGGGAGCAGGGGGCGGCCCTCGTAGAACGTCTGGAGCACCACCGTCGTGCGGGTGCTCACCGATGCGGCGAGGCGGATCTCGCGCACGAGCGTCTCGAGATGACGCGGCGTGGCGACCCGCACGAACAGCATGTAGCTGGCGGCACCCGCGATCGAATGGCACGCCTCGATCTCGTCGAGGTGCTCCAGCAGCTCCGGCGCATTGTCGGGCTGGGCCGGATCCAGCGGGGTGATCTCGATGAACGCCGCCAGGGGCCGGCCCACCGCCTCCGGGTCGACGACCGCGCGATAGCCGGCGATCACACCCCGCGCCTCCAGCTTGCGCACACGCGCCTGCACCGCCGAGACCGACAGACCGACCGTGGCCGAGAGGTCGGCCAAGGTTCCACGCGGATCGCGGGAGACGGCACGCACGATGCGCGCGTCCGTCTCGTCGTCGAGCCGGACGCCGACAGGAGGATCGTCTGGTGCCATCCCGCAATGGTACGCGTCGGAGTCGCATGCAGCAGGAAATTTTCCGGTCTATCACCGACATGGCGGGAGGAAATCTAGACTCGCGGTACATCGATGATCGGAGGCTCCGTTGTCCGCGCCCACGCTCGCCCCTCGCTTCACCCCCGTCGACCGGGCCGACCGTGCCGAGATGTCGGCTGCCTGGCTCGCTCTGAGAGACGCCGCGACCGCCCTGCAGACGCTGCAGGCGACCGACGGTTCCATCCCTGATGCGTCGCAGCACGCCATCGCGCGCGGCCACCTCGACACGATCGTGTCCGCCATGGAGGCTCTCGCACCTGCCTTCCCCCACGACGCCGACTACCTCGCCGCGTCGGTGCAGGACGCACGACGGTGGGCCGGTGAGAACTTCGGCGTGCCGGACTTCCTCGACTCCCTCGTCGCGTTCCAGCCGCAGCGGCATCGCATCGATGGCGTGCGCCACCTCGTGGTGTTTCCGATGTACACCCAGAACGGCTCGCCGGACCGCCATCTCGAGGCGCTGATCGTCGAGGCGATCTGGCCCGAGGCGATCGCGCGGCTGGAGGCCGACTACACCAACCGGCTGTTCGTGTCGCTGCGCCTGATCGACTTCACGCCCGGATACGACACCAACTCCGCGGTGCTGTTCCCCGAGACGATCGCCATGCGCGAGATCCCGGCCTTCACGTGGGGCGCGATCTTCCAGGACCGCGAGGCGGCGCGCTTCCGACGGGTCACCCGGTCGGCGGCCGAGATCACGAAGCTGGAGCTCCCCCCGCTGGCCGCGCGCATGCTCGATGACCAGGAGCTCACCGAACTCACGTTCGTGATGTGGGACCTCATCCACGACCGCACGCACATGCGCGGCGACCTGCCATTCGATCCGTTCATGATCAAACAGCGCATGCCGTACTTCCTCTACTCCCTGGAGGAGTTGCGGTGCGACCTCACCGCCTTCCGGGAGTGCGTCGCGCTCGAAGCCCGCTACGCGAAGCGCGACGACCTCGACGACACCGAGAGACGGCTGCTCGAACACGCCCGGCTCGTGCAGTACGCCGTGATCTTCGACCGCATCTTCCGATTCGCCGTGACCGGCTCTCGCGTGCGCAACTACGACGGACTGGGCGGACAGCTGCTGTTCGCGTGGCTGCACCAGCGCCGCGTGCTGCACTGGACCGACACCGCCCTCACCGTCGAGTGGCAAGAGGTCGCCGCCGCCGTGCTCGCACTGGGAGACGCCATCGACGACCTGTACTGGCGCTCGATCGACCGCCCGAAGACCGCTCACTGGCTCGCCGCCTACGACCTCGTGAGCTCGGTCCTCACGCCGAACCCCGCCTCACGGTGGGCACGCGGGCTTTCGGACGAGATCCTCGCGGGTCCACCGCGCGGCTACACCGACGCGGTGCTCGAAGACGAGTTCCCCCTGTCGATGTTCTACGAGGCGCTCGAGAAGAAGATGCGGCCCGTCATCGCATCCACGAGCGGAATCCGCGGCACGGATGCGTGACGGCGGCGTGACGGAACCGTGCGCGTGACGGCAGCGTGCTCGTGACGGCAGCGTGACAGGCGCCCTCGCTCACGTGCCGGGCTGCGGCACCGGACCCGTGGGCGGGGACGGATCCGCTGCCACCGGCACCGATTCCTGCGCGCCGGCGTACTCCGCCGAGAGCGTTCGATAGGACCGGGTCGTGAAGGCCAGGAGCGCGATGACCACCATCGCCAACCCGGCGAAGAAGAACACCATCGCGATGCCGCGCGCCTGCCCGTCACCCAGCAGCCATCCCCACGCGGCGATGCCCGCCGGCGAATCCATGTAGGGGATGATCGCGAACTCGGCGATGGGGGCGATGAGGAACGCCGTGACCGGAGCCGCCGCCGACTCGAACGCGGCCGCGAACCCGAACACACGACCCTGGCGCGCGTAGGGGACGACCTTCTGGATGACGGTCTGCTCGGCCGCCTCGACGGCGGGGATCAGCATCATGTAGACCCAGATGCCGAGCGCGTACAGCCACCACCAGTCCCGGATGGTGAAGAGGGCGCCGAGCACGCCCATCGCCACCACGACCAGCAGCATCGTGCGGATCGGATTGCGACCGAGGCCGAATTTCGCGATGACGAGTCCGCCGATGATGAATCCGGTGGCGGCGACGCCGAACACGACGCCCCAGATCTCCACCTCGAACAGGGTCAGCCCGTACGGGTCCATCAGCGCCATGTAGACCCCGCCGATGAGGTTGTTGAAGGTGGAGAAGATGATGAGGGCGAACAGGCCCTGCGCGGCGCGGACGGCGGCGATGCTGCCGGCGAGATCGATGAGCGAGGTGCGCCCCGGCTCCACCACCGGCTGCTCCTCGGGAATACGCAGGAAAAGCAGGTGCGCGAGGGCGGCCGCGGTGGCGACCAGGGCGATCACGAGCGTCCATCCCATGCCGAGGAAGCCGATCGCAAGTCCCGAGAACACGCTCGTGATGATGAAGGCGATCCCCTGCACGGTGCCCACGAGGCCGTTGGCGTTCGCGTGCCGCTCGACCGGGGTGAGCAGCGTGACCGTGGTCGACAGGGCGATGTTGCGCATGTGCTCGACGACGGATCCGAAGAGGATGATCCCCGCGAAGAGCCAGAACCACGGTCCGCCGAGGTCGACCAGGGCGGACTCCGGCTGAGCGAGATACAAGGCGCCGGCGACGAGGAAGGACGCCAGGGTGATCAGACTCGACAGGATCATGACGCGATGCTTGCGATGCCGATCGACCAGGGTGCCGAAGATCATCGCGAAGATGGCGATGAAGAGCATGTACGCGCCGCCGATGATGCCCGTGGCGAGCACCGAGCGCGTCTCGAGGTAGACCCAGAACGTCAGCGCGAACCACAGGAAGCTCGTGGTGATGTTGGCGAACGCCGTGTTCACGAGCACGTGCAGGAACGTGCGCATGCCGTTCGGCGGCGGCACGACCGTCGCCGGGGCGGTCGACGCCGGATCAGGGGTCATGGGGTGAGGGTAGACCCGGGCACCGACATCCGACAGACCTCCGGCCGACGACCACCGGCACCGGACGCGTACGCTGGATCTCCGTGACTCCCCTCCACGACACCGCCGTGCGCGGCTTCGCCTCTGACAACTACTCCGGCGTGCATCCGGAGGTGCTGGCGGCCATCGCCGCCGCGAACGAGGGTCACCAGATCGCCTACGGCGAGGACCGCTACACCACGCGGCTGCAGGAGGTCTTCCGCACCCACCTCGGCGAAGGGGTCGAGGCCTACCCCGTCTTCAACGGCACCGGCGCCAACGTCGTGGGCCTGCAGTCGATGCTGCCCCGGTGGGGTGCGGTGATCGCGGCATCCACCGCCCACATCAACGTCGACGAGGGCGGAGCGCCCGAGAAGGTCGCGGGCGTGAAGATCCTGAACGTGCCGACCGACGACGGCAAGCTCACCGCCGACCTCATCGACCTCGAGGCCTGGGGGTGGGGCGACGAGCACCGATCGCAGCCGCTGGCGGTCTCGATCACGCAGTCCACCGAGCTCGGCACGCTCTACACGCCCGACGAGGTGCGGGCGATCGCCGACCACGCGCACAGCCACGGCATGCGCCTGCACATGGACGGGGCCCGCATCGCCAACGCAGCGGCCGCCCTCGACGTGCCCCTGCGCGCCTTCACCCGCGACTCGGGGGTGGACGTGCTGAGCTTCGGCGGCACCAAGAACGGGGCGATGCTCGGCGAGGCGATCGTCGTGCTCGACCCCGAGGCCTCGAGCGGCCTGCCGTACCTGCGCAAGCTGAACATGCAGCTGTCGTCGAAGATGCGCTTCGTGTCGGCACAGCTGATCGCGCTGCTCGAGGACGACCTGTGGCTGCGGAACGCCCGACACTCCAACGCGATGGCGCAGCGCCTGCGCTCCGGCGTCGAGGCGGGCCTCGCCGACGGCACGATCCGCGGAGTCGGGTTCACGCAGCGGACGCAGGCGAACGGCGTGTTCGCGACGCTGCCGGCCGGCGTTGCCGATCGACTGCGCCCGTCCTTCCGCTTCTACGACTGGGATGCAGCGCGAAGCGAAGTGCGCTGGATGTGCTCCTTCGACACGACCGAAGCCGACGTCGACGCGTTCGTGGCCGCGATCGCGCGGGAGACCTCCGCGGCCTGACCCCACGCGCAGACGCCGGTCCGAGACGCCGGGACAACCGGCGCGGATGTACCGGGTACCCGTCAGCCGCGGGCGGGCTTGCCGGACAGCCAGGACCACACCGACGGGCGCCAGTGGTCCGCCACGTACTGCACGGCCTCGTCGACGCCCAGTGAGCGGGTCGAGTTCCCCACGCGAACCCACAGGTCCGTCGAGCCGCCGTCCTTCGCGCGCACGAGGAAGACCGGCTTCGGCGAGGGCGGGCAGCTCACCGCGCACACGGCGGCGCCCGCATCCCCCACCGGGGCGAACTGGATATGCGGCAGCGCCGCGGCGTTTCGACCGAGGAGCGTGGACAGCAGGTCGCGCAGCCACAGCTCGAAGCGGTCGTGATCCGGGGTGCGCAGGGTGGCCAGGTCGCGATCCAGCCCCACGGCGTGACCGTCGTCGTTCGCCCCGATCACCAGCACGCCACCCGAGCTGTTGAGGAACGCCGCGATCGTCTTGGCGATCGCGAGCTCCATGCGCGCGTCCTTCTTGTCCTCGCGCACGTTCCAGCGCGCGGTCTCCTTGAACTCGACGCGATCGGACTCACCCGAGGCGAGCAGCGCGGGAACGTCGACGTCGTGCAGCCCGCGCCCCCACGCCGTCGCGATGGCGGCGACGACGAACGACAGCCCGAGGCTCGTGCCGAACGCGAGCAGGATGGTCGTCGGCATCCACAGCCGCAGACCCGCGAAGAGCCATCCGGCGATGAAGATGCCGACGCTCAGTCCCATGAGCGACACGATCGTCATCGTGCGGATCTCCAGGCGCAGCCGCCGGCCGAAGAGCCGACGCATGACCCGGGCGATCACATAGGCGAGACCCAGGACGATGGGGATCGCCACGGCGAAATCGACCAGCAGCGGGCTGTACGGCATCCGTCGCGTCCCGGGTCAGCGCAGGCAGCCGACGCTCGCGAGCGCCTGACGGATGAGGGTGGCCCGGCCGCCCTCCATCTCGTCGGCGAGCGCGTCGGAGGCCGCTTCCTGGGGACTCATCCACGTGACCTCGAGGGCGTCCTGGCGCGGTTCGCACGTGCCGGAGACGGGCACGACGAACGCGAGCGAGACCGCGTGCTGGCGATCGTCGTGGAAGGCGCTCACCCCGGGGATCGGGAAGTACTCGGCCACGGTGAACGGCACCGGCTGCGGCGGGAGGAGGGGGAAGGCCATCGGTCCGAGATCGTTCTCGAGATGGCGGAAGAGCGCGTCGCGGACGGTCTCGCCGTAGCGCACCCGGCCGCTCACGATGGACCGGGTGATCTCGCCGACCGGCGTCGCGCGCAGGAGGATGCCGATCTCGGTGACCGCCCCCATGCCATCGGTGCGCACCGGCACCGCCTCGACGTAGAGCATCGGCAGGCGGCGACGCGCCTCGGCGAGTTCGACCTCGCTCAGCCATCCGGGATTCGAGGCGCTGCCCGCGTCGCCGCCCAGATCGCGCAGCGGATCGCGCGGCGTGCCGTCGTCGTCCCGGTCGTTCGGGTCGGGATCAGGCGTGCGGACCGGCATGCCTCCTGTATACCCCACCGTCCGTCGCGGCGCGTGTCGGGACGGCCTGCAACAATATCCGGATGACCGCCGAGAGCCCGAACACGCCCGTGCTCGACCACGACGTCGTGCTGTGGTCGGCCGACGAGTCCGCGCGCGCCGGACGCCCGCTGCTGGTCCTCCTCCACGGCTACGGCTCGCACGAGGGCGACCTGTTCGGCCTCGTGCCCTACCTGCCCGATGGATTCGCCTACGCCGCTGTGCGCGCCCCGCTTGCGCCGCCATGGCCCACCCCCGGGCACTCGTGGTACCCCATCGAGGGTCTCGACGGCCGAGACCCGGCCCACGTGACCGCCGCCGCATCCGCTCTCGTCTCGTGGGTCGATCGGGTCGCTCCGGATGCGCCGGTCGGGCTGCTGGGCTTCTCCCAGGGCGGCGCCGTCTCGCTGCAGGCGCTGCGGCTGCAGCCCGAGCGCTTCGCCTTCGCGGTCAACCTCTCCGGCTACGCCACGCCGGGCGAGCTCGCCGGAGACGCCGTCATGGCCGAGAACCGGCCGCCGGTGTTCTGGGGGCGCGGGACGGCCGACGAGGTGATCCCCGGCTTCCTCGTCGACCACACCACGCAGTGGCTGCCCGGTCACAGCGACCTCAGCGGTCGCGTGTACCCGGGGCTGACGCACAGCGTCTCCGAGCAGGAGATGGCCGACGTGCGGGTCTTCCTCGAGAAGCAGCTCGAGTCGCTGTCGGACTGAGCGAGTCGGGTCAGTCCGACGCGCCGCGGTCCCCGTCATCGTCGCGATCGCGCTTCTTCCGGCGGTCCGCCTCTGCCGCACCGAACGCGAGCGAGAAGGCGACGCCGATCCCGATGCCGATCGCAAGACCCGCGCCGATGTTGTCGAGTGCGACGCCGAAGGCGATGCCGAGCCCGATGCCGATCGCGAGACCGGCGGCGTTGAACGGCGGGAAGGAGCGCCCGCCCTCGTCCTGCGGCTTCTGCTGATCCGTCATGATCACGACGCTACGAGGCGCGCGCCCGGCGCACATCCCCCCTGCGCGGGAGACGCATCCGACGCCGGGCGGGGCGTCTCCGACCCGGGGCTTGCCGGGTGCGGCCGACCCCGCTATCGTCATGGCGTCCCTGTTCCCGACGTCTGGACGACCGGTGAAGACCCTCGACGATCTCGCGACCATCTCGCGCTGACCGTCGCCCGCGCCCGCCCTTCGGCGGGCCGCTCCCGCAGGAGCCGGGGACCGCCGCCGTCCGCGGCGCCGTGTGTCAGTGCGTTCCGCCGACACTCGAAGGGGCCTCATGCCCGCGCATCCGCACACCTCCGCGGTCGTCCTCGACCGCCTCTGCTTCACCTGGCCAGACGGCTCCCCCGCGCTCGACGACGTCTCCGGAGCGATCGGCGAGGGCCGCACCGGACTCGTCGGGCGCAACGGGTCGGGCAAGTCGACACTGCTGCGCCTGATCGCGGGCGAGATCGCCCCCGCGTCCGGAACCGTCACGACCTCCGGCGACGTCGCTCTCCTCCCGCAGCAGCTCACGCGCGACACCGGCCGACCGGTCGCCGACCTGCTCGGCATCGGCCCGATCCTGGCCGCGCTGCGCGCGATCGAATCGGGCGACGCCGACCCTCGTCATTTCGACGCCGTCGGCGACGCGTGGGACATCGAGTCCCGCGCACACGCCGCCCTCGCCGGGGCTGGTCTGGCGCCGGACGTGCTCGACCGCACGGTCGGCGAGCTCTCGGGCGGCGAGGCGGTGCTGGCGGCGATCGCCGGCATCCGCCTGCGCAAACCCGCCATCACGCTGCTGGACGAACCGACGAACAACCTCGACCGCGACGCACGCGCACGGCTCGCGGGTCTCGTGACGGCATGGCCGGGCGCACTCGTCGTCGTCAGCCACGACACCGCGCTGCTGGAGCTCATGGACGACACCGCGGAGCTGCACGACGGCACACTGTCGGTGTTCGGCGGCCCGTATTCGCAGTGGCGATCGTGGCTCGACGCCGAGCAGGAAGCGGCCCGGCGTGCCGAAGCGACGGCGGCACAGGATGTGCGTCGCGAGAAGCGGCAGCGCATCGAGGCCGAGACGACCATCGCGCGTCGGCGGGCGGTGGGCGCCAAGGCCGAGCGCGAGAAGCGCGTGCCGCCGATCGTCGCCGGCAACCGCAAACGCGCCGCCCAGGTCTCGGCCGGTCGACTTCGCACCGAGAGCCGGGAGAAGGAGGCGAGAGCCCGCGCGGCCCTCGATGAGGCCGAACGGCGCGTGCGCGACGACGACGCCATCCGAATCGACCTGCCCGACCCCGGCGTTCCCGCCGGCCGGCGCATCGCCACCCTCAACGACGGCGATCGCACGTGGGTCGTGCAGGGGCCCGAGCGCGTCGCGCTCATCGGTCCGAACGGCGCCGGCAAGACCACGCTGCTGGAGCAGATCGTCTCGCCCGCCGTTCACAACTCCTCACGAACGGCGTTCGAGGGGCCTGATCCGACGGATTCCGGGCGTAAGAGCCCGGATCTGAGGAGTTGCGTACGCGCGGAGGCGCTCACCGACCGGATCGGCTATCTGCCGCAGCGGGTGGACGGCCTCGACGAGGACGCGACGGTTCTGCAGAACGTGCGCGATGCAGCCGCGAACGTGTCTCCGGCCGAGGTGCGGAACCGGCTCGCGCGGTTCCTCATCCGCGGCGCGGCGGTCGAGCGACCCGTGTCGACGCTCTCGGGCGGAGAGAGATTCCGCGTCGCCCTCGCGCGTCTGCTGCTGGCCGATCCACCCCAGCAGCTGCTGGTGCTCGACGAGCCCACGAACAACCTCGACCTCGACACCGTCGATCAGCTGGTCGACGCCCTCCGGGCGTACCGCGGTGCCGTACTGGTGGTCAGCCACGACGACGCCTTCCTCGCCCGCATCGGCGTCGGCCTCACCCTGGAGCTGCGCGGTGGCTCCCTGCGCGAGGGCGCTCTGCGCCAGGGCTCTCTGCGCGAGGTGTGACCGGCACGGGGCGTGCCGCGTTCGGCCGACACGGCGTCGGTTCATAACTCCTCACGTTCGCGCCCTGTCGCCCGGATGCGGACGCGCGGGGGCGTTCCGCGCTCGGGATGTGAGGAGTTGTGCGCGCGGGCGGGCGTAAGCCGGAGCCGATGTCGGCGGCAGCGAGCATGATGGGAGGATGGCTGGCTCCGGCGACGTGCTCGAGCGGTTCGGCCCTGCCACGCAGGACTGGTTCCGCGGAGCCTTTGCACGCCCCACCGACGCCCAGCGCGGCGCATGGGAGGCGATCTCGCACGGCAAGCACGCCCTCGTCGTCGCTCCCACCGGGTCCGGCAAGACCCTGTCGGCGTTCCTGTGGGCCATCGACCGCGTGTTCCGCGAGAGCGTCGCGGCCGATCGACCGGATGCCGCGCCCGTGCGTGGGCGGAAGCGGGCGGCCAAGGAGCCTGCGCGCGGCACCCGCATCCTCTACATCTCGCCGCTGAAGGCCCTCGGCGTCGACGTCGAGCGCAACCTGCGCTCCCCGCTCGTCGGGATCGGGCAGTCCGCGCGGCGCCTCGGCATCCGCGTGCCCGATGTCTCGGTCGGCGTGCGCTCGGGCGACACGTCGTCCGCCGACCGGCGGAAGCTCGTCGCCACGCCGCCCGACATCCTCATCACCACCCCGGAGTCGCTCTACCTGATGCTCACGAGCCAGGCCGGGCAGACGCTGCGCGACGTGCACACGGTCATCGTCGACGAAGTGCACGCGGTCGCGGCCACCAAGCGCGGCGCACACCTGGCCGTCAGTCTCGAGCGGCTCGACGCCCTGCGCCGCGAGCACGATCCGGATGCGGGTCCCGCGCAGCGGATCGGCCTGTCGGCGACCGTACGCCCGATCGACGAGGTCGCCCGGTTCCTCGGCGGCGCCGAACCGGTCGAGATCGTCGCGCCGCGCGCATCCAAGCAGTTCGAGCTGAAGGTCGTCGTGCCCGTCGACGACATGCTGAATCCGCCCCCGCCGCCGACCTCCGCGCGTGGCGCACCCGGTGCCGCGCCGGCATCAGCCGATCCGGGAACCGTCGACGACCTCGACGGCACACCCCTCGACGAGGACTGGTTCGGCGACGGCTCGGCGGGCGCCGAGAACACCGAGATGACAGGATCGGTGTGGCCGCACGTCGAAGAGGCGATCGTCGACCGCATCCTCGATCACCGTTCGACCATCGTCTTCGTCAACTCCCGCCGCCTCGGCGAACGCCTCACCGGACGCCTCAACGAGATCTACGCCGACCGGCTCGGGCTCGAGGCACCGTCGCCGGATGCGCCGCCGTCCGGCCCACCGGACTCGACCACACCGGGCCGGATGCCGGCGGAGATGATGGCGCAGGCGGGAGTGTCCTCGGGAGCGGCGCCCGCACTCGCCAAGGCCCACCACGGGTCGGTCTCGAAGGAACAGCGCGCGCAGGTCGAAGAGGAGCTGAAGTCCGGCGTCCTCCGCTGCGTCGTGGCCACCAGCAGCCTCGAGCTCGGCATCGACATGGGCGCTGTCGACCTCGTGATCCAGGTCGAGGCGCCGCCGTCCGCGGCATCCGGACTGCAGCGCGTGGGGCGCGCCGGGCACCAGGTGGGCGAGGTGAGCCGGGCGGCCCTCTTCCCGAAGCACCGGGCCGATGTGCTCCACACCGCGATCGTGACCGAACGGATGCTCGCGGGGCAGATCGAGGCGATCGCGGTGCCGCAGAACCCGCTCGACATCCTCGCCCAGCAGACCGTGGCTGCGGCCGCCCAAGGCGAGATCGACGTCGAGGGCTGGTTCGAGACGGTGCGCCGCAGCGCGCCGTTCCGCACCCTGCCGCGCTCGGCGTACGAGGCAACGCTCGATCTGCTCGCGGGCCGGTTCCCCTCCGACGAGTTCGCGGAGCTCCGTCCTCGCGTCGTGTGGGATCGCGACGCGGGAACCCTGACCGGCCGGCCCGGCGCCCAGCGCATCGCCGTCACAAGCGGCGGCACCATCCCCGACCGGGGCCTGTTCGGCGTCTTCGTCGCCGGCGAGACCCGCAATGCCCGCGTCGGTGAGCTCGACGAGGAGATGGTCTACGAGTCGCGGGTCAACGACGTCTTCACGCTCGGCACGACGAGCTGGCGCATCGTCGAGATCACGCACGACCGCGTCAACGTGCTCCCGGCGTTCGGGCAGCCGGGCAAGCTGCCGTTCTGGCACGGCGACGGCCTCGGCCGCCCGGCCGAACTCGGCGAGGCGCTCGGCACGATGGCTCGCCAGCTCTCCGGAGCCTCTCGGGAGAAGGCCGAGGCACGCCTGGGCGACGCCGGTCTCGACGGGTTCGCGATCGAGAACCTGCTGACCTACCTCGCCGAGCAGCGCGAAGCGACCGGGACCGTGCCCACCGACCGCACGCTGACCGTCGAGCGCAGCCGCGACGAGGTCGGCGACTGGCGCGTCATCTTGCATTCCCCGTACGGCATGAAAGTGCATGCGCCGTGGGCTCTCGCCGTCAACGCCCGCATCCGCGAGCGCCTCGGCGTCGAGGGAGCGGCGGTCGCCAGCGACGACGGGATCATCGCGCGCGTCCCTGATGCGGCAGCCGAACCTCCCGGCGCCGACCTGTTCGTGTTCGAGCCCGACGAGCTCGAACAGCTCGTCACCGACGAGGTGGGCGGATCGGCGCTGTTCGCCTCGCGCTTCCGCGAATGCGCCGCCCGCGCCCTGCTGATGCCGCGGATGAACCCGAGCAGACGCAGTCCGCTGTGGCAGCAGCGTCAGCGCTCCGCGCAGCTGCTGGAGGTCGCGCGCCGCTACCCCACGTTCCCGATCATCCTCGAGACCCTGCGCGAGGTGCTGCAGGACGTCTACGACGTGCCCGCCCTGCTGCGCGTGGCCCGCCGCATCGGCGACCGCAGCATCCGCCTCGTCGAGACGACCACGAGCCAGCCGTCCCCGTACGCCCGCGACCTGCTGTTCGGATATGTCGGCGCGTTCATGTACGAGGGCGACTCGCCGCTGGCCGAGCGTCGGGCTGCGGCGCTGTCGGTCGACCCGGCGCTGCTGTCGGAGCTGCTCGGCAAGGTCGAGATGCGCGAGCTGCTCGATCCCGACGTCATCGCCCAGTTCGAACGCGAGGCGCAGAAGCTGGATCCCGACCGTCGCGCTCGCGGGGTCGAGGGGGTCGCCGACCTGCTGCGCGTGCTCGGTCCGCTGGATGCCGGCGAGGTCGCCGTGCGCCTGCAGGACCCGACCGGCCCGGCCGCTGCCGCCTCCGAAGCGAGCGCCGCGCAGCTGCTCGACGAGCTGGTCGATGCGCGACGGGCGATTCGCGTGACGATCGCCGGGGCGTCCCGGGTGGCGGCGATCGAAGACGCCGGCCGGCTGCGCGACGGCCTCGGGGCGGCGCTGCCGGTGGGCATCCCGCTCGCCTTCCTCGAACCTCTCCCCGATCCGGTGGGCGACCTGGTGGCCCGCTACGCACGGACGCACGGACCCTTCACGGTCGATGCGGTCGCCGAGCGCCTCGGCGTGGGGGTCGCGGTCGCGCGTCACACGCTGCAGCGGCTCGAGGGTCAGGGGCGCATCTCGAGCGGATTCTTCCTCCCGGTGGAGAACGCCGGCGGATCGCGCGATGACACGGAATGGTGCGACAGCGAGGTGCTGCGCCGACTGCGGATGCGGTCGCTGGCCGCGATCCGCGGCAGCGTGGAACCGGTGCCACCCGAGGCGTTCGCTCGCTTCCTGCCGGTCTGGCAGCACGTCACGCGTCCGCTCGACGGCATCGACGGCCTCGCGGCGGTCATCGAGCAGCTCGCGGGCATTCCGGCGCCGGCGAGCGCGTGGGAGTCGCTCATCCTGCCCTCTCGCGTGCGGGACTACGCCCCCGCGATGCTCGACGAGCTCACCGCGTCGGGAGAGGTCGTCTGGACCGGCCACGGGTCGCTCCCGGGCCGAGACGGGTGGATCGCCTTCCACCCGGCTGACGCAGCGCCGCTCACCCTCACGCGCGACGACGTCGAGATCGCCGCGGACTCCCTCGACGCTCGCGTCATCGAGGTGCTTGCGGCCGGTGGGGCGTACTTCGCCGCCCAGCTGAAGTCGCTCGCCGGCGCGGAGAACGAGCAGTCCGTCGTCGACGCCCTGTGGCGCCTCACCTGGGCGGGACGCGTGACCAACGACACCTTCGCGCCCGTCCGAACGCTCGTGGGCGGGGGTTCCCAGGCGCATCGGGTCGCCCGCAAGACGCCGCGTTCCCGCATGTATCGCGGGGCAACGCTGCCGCGGGTGTCCGCGTCTGCTCCGCCTCGTCCGCCCGCCATCGGGGGCCGCTGGTCTCTCGTTCCCGACGCCGAACCGGATGCGGCGCTGCGCGCCACCGCCGCGGCGAGCCTGCTGCTGGACCGCTACGGCGTCGTGACGCGTGGCTCCGTGCAGTCCGAGGGGGTTCCCGGCGGATTCGCCCAGGTCTATCGCGTGCTCGCTGGATTCGAGGAGGCCGGCCACTGCCGGCGGGGCTATGTCATCGAGAAGCTCGGGGCCGCGCAGTTCGCGGCGTCGGCGACGGTCGACCGCATCCGCGAGTTCGCCGGTCTCGCCGATCCGCCGCCGCGCACGGCCGTGACGCTTGCGGCCACCGACCCTGCGAACCCGTACGGGGCCGCACTGCAGTGGCCGGCACTGGCCGAGATCTCGCACCGGCCCGGCCGCAAGGCCGGCGGGCTCGTGGTGCTCGTCGACGGCGACCTCGCGCTCTACCTCGAGCGCGGCGGCAAGACGGCACTGGCCTTCACCGATGACGAGGAGGTGCTCCGGGCGGCTGCTGCCGACCTCACCGCCACCGCGCGCCGACGACGGCTGGACACCCTCACGATCGAGCAGGTCAACGGCGCGTTCGTCTACGGCACGCCCCTCGGCCGGGCCCTGCGCGAAGCCGGCTTCGTCGAGTCGCCGCGCGGACTGACGCTGCGGCGCACGACCGCCGGCGACGCCCAGCGGGAAACCGCCCGTGCCTGAGGGCGACACCGTCTTCCGCGCCGCGCGGCGCCTGGCCGACGTGCTCGACGGACGCGAGCTCGCCCGCTTCGATCTGCGGGTGCCGCAGGTCGCGACCGTCGACCTGACCGGTGCGACCGTGCAGGAGGTCGTACCCCGCGGCAAGCACCTGCTGCACCGCATCGACGGGTGGACCCTGCACACCCACCTGAAGATGGAGGGCGAATGGCACGTCTACGAGCGCGGCGGGCGGTGGCGCAAGCCCGGCTACAAGGCGCGCGCCGTGCTCGGCACATCCACCCATGACACCGTCGGCTTCGACCTCGCCGATATCTCGGTGGTGCGCACGGAGGATGAGGGCGCGCTCGTCGGTCACCTGGGTCCCGATCCCCTGAGCGCGTCGTGGGATCCGGATGAGGCCGCCCGTCGGCTCTCGGCCGACCCGCGAGCGGTGCACGTCGCGCTGCTCGATCAGCGCAACGTCGCCGGTTTCGGAAACGAGTACGCCAACGAGATCCTCTTCGTGCGCGGCGTTCTGCCCACCACCCCCGCCCCAGAGGTCGACGTGCCGGCACTCCTCGACCTCGGCACGCGCATGATCCGCGCCAATCGCGACCGATCCGGCCGCACGTTCACCGGCGACTCGCGCCCCGGTCGATCCACGTGGGTCTACCGTCGCGAGGGTCGGCCGTGCCGTCGATGCGGCACGCTGATCCGCGGAGGAGAGATGGGCGCCGACCCGACCTCCGAACGCATCACCTTCTGGTGCCCGCGCTGCCAGAGCTGATCCCGCATCCACGTCGGTGCCCGATTCCCGTCAGTGCCCGATGTATCTTCCCGGCCGGTGGTTGAGGGCCAGCACGAGGTTCAGCACCACCGCTCCCGCCGCGCTCAAGACCACGCTCCAGACGGGCACCACCAGCAGGGCCGCCCCGATGATCAGCACGTCGAAGATCATCATCGTCCACCCGGCGCGGAAGCCCCAGCGATCCTGCACGATCAGGGCGACGATGTTCACACCGCCGAGACTCGCGCGATGGCGGAAGAGGATGAGCAGGCCCACGCCGGCCAGGAGGTTCCCGCCGAGCGTGCCGTAGATCGGGTCGAGGTCGTCGATTACGAGCATCCCCTGATGCACGACCGACCATCCCGAAACGAGGCCGATGGCGACCGCGGTTCGCGCGGTGAAACTCCACCCTCGCTGCCACACCGCGAGCACCGCGAACGGGAGGTTGATGACGGCGAACAACAGCCAGAACGGCCACGCCGTCGCGTAGCCGAGCAGGAGGGAGAGACCGGCGGTACCGCCGGTGACCGAACCGGCCGTCTGCAGCAGGTAGAGGCCCAGCGACGCGACGAAGGTGCCGGTGAGGATGCCGAGAACGTCCTCGACCGCGGAGTGGGCCATGCTCTGGTCGTCGAAGACGAGCGACGGACCCGTCGCATCGGGTGCGTCGGACAGGCCGGGATCGTCGAGCGCATCGGGCACGTCGGGCAGGTCGGGATCGCCGACCGGTTCGCTCGTCATCTCGCCATTCTCGCCGACGCCGACATGCCCATCCATTCTCCGTGCCGCAACGAACAACAGATGTCAACCCTGCGCATCCGAATCGGTGGATTCGAGGGAATGAATAGACAATCAAGGAAGTTGTACCTGTATCCGATGCCGAACGGCATCAGAGGAGGGGACTGTGGGTAAGAACTACGTCGACATCGAGAACGACCACGGCGAGACGCTTCGCTACCGCAAGCACGCCAACGGTCGGGGCCTGATCGCGCACGGGGCCAAAGTGCACCCCACCGCGATCGTCGAGTCGGGTGCGTACGTCGAACCGGGAGTCCGAATCGCCGCGAACGTCCACGTGGGCCGCGGTGCGTGGGTCGAGTCCGATGCGGTCATCGGGCCCGACGCCGACATCGCCCCCCAAGCGCACATCGGACCCGGCGCCGCGATCGGCGCGGGCGCGAAGATCGGAATCCGCGCGCACATCGGAAACGGTGCACGCGTCGCGGTCGGCTCGCTCATCGGCGACGACGAGAGCATCGGCGACGGCGAGACCGTCGCGACCGACCGCCGCGGACTGCACCTGGCCGCCTGACCGGACCCCGGCCCTTGCCCGTGGCTTCCCACGGTCGAGGGTCAGAGGATGATCCGACGCTCCCGCCGCTCGCGACGGGAGCGTCTCGCATGCGCGGTGGCCGCCCTTCGCGCCCCTGGCTCCTCCGAGCCCCTGGCGCTTCCGAGCTCTCGCTACCCGTTGCCTGGCACCAACTCAGGCTGGATGAAGCCATATCGGCCGATTCGGGTACGAAATGACCACTTCCGCACCGGCCGGCCTGAATTGGTGCACCGTCGGCCGGTCCACCCGCCCGCTGTGCGCCGCCTTCCGCTGCGTCGCCACGCTGCGTCGCAGGGCCACCCGCCCGCTCGGCCCCGCTGGGCTGAGTCGCCACGCACGCCACGGCACGGCACGGCACGGCCGGCACGACACGGCCACGGCACGGCACGGCCGCAGACTGCATCGGGCCGCTCACCCGAGCCCCGCCGCCGCCCCTCGTCCCGTCCAGCCGTCCACCCGGCGGTCGGCCGCGTCCGTCCCTGCCCGTGCAGCAACTCAGGCTGCGAGGGTGAGTCCAGGCTGATTCGGACCCGGGAAGGGTTTCGGCGGGCCCGCGGGCCTGAATTGGTGCACGTCGGCGGCAAGAGGCGCGTGACCGATCCGCCGTCGCGCGACCCGGGGTCCGCGCCCCGACCCCTTGAGGTCCCGCAGCATAGGGTCGGAGGATGATCCGACGCTCCCGCCGCCTTGCGACGGGAGCGCTCGCGTGTGCACTGGCCGCCACCCTCGCGGGGTGCCTCGCGCCGGCGGCGCCCGAGAGCATCCCGTCCACCTCACCGGAAGAAACGGCGCCGAAGGAGGCCGTTGCGATCGAGATCACGCATATCGTCGACGGCGACACCGTCCGCGCGCGACCGGCGGGGGGCACATCCCCACCCTGGACGGTCGCCGAGGGCCCGGCCGACGACGAGGTGCCGGTGCGCCTCATCGGCGTAGACACCCCGGAGGTGTACCCCGACCTCGAGTGCGGCGGGAACGATGCGACGGATGCGCTGCGCGCCCTGGTGTCCGAGGGCGACACGGTGTGGGCGACGCGTGACGACGAGGAGCGCGACACCTACGACCGGGTGCTGCTGTATCTCTGGACCGGCGAGGGCACGTTCGTGAACCTCGACCTCGTGGCGACCGGAGCCGGCGAGGCTCTGCGCATCCACCCGAACGACCGCTACTGGCCGCTCCTTCAGGAGGCCGAGTCCGCCGCGATCGAGGCCGGCGCGGGCATCTGGTCCCGCTGCCGCTGACGCGATCGCGTTCGGTCGCCGCCGAATGTCGTCATCCCCCGAGATGGCGACATCGCGTGACAACCGAACGTCTCGGCGGGAGGCGGGAGGCGGGAGGCGGGACGCGGGACGCGGGACACGGCGCGTCAGGCGCAGGCGAACGCGGCGCGGGGGGCGCGGCGCGGGAGGCGGGAGGCGGGAGGCGGGACACGGCGCGTCAGGCGGAGGCGAACACGGCGCGGGAGGCGCGGCGCGGGAGGCGAGGGAGGCGGGACGCGCGGCGCGGGAGGCGCGGCGCGGGCGACGGGTCAGGCGAAGAGGAAGAGGGCGAATCCGAGGAGCGGGAGGGTGCCCTGCACGAGTGCCGCGCGGAGGTACGAGCGGCCGGTGCTGAGCAGGATGAGGGCCGCCGCGGTCATCGATCCGAGGCTGAACAGCACGAGCGTGCGGCCCGCCACGTCGGCGGCCGTGCCATCGGCTCCGGTCCAGAAGAGCACCACGCCGAGGACCGCACCGACGGCGAGGAACAGGTTGTAGAAGCCCTGGTTGTAGGCCATGCCCTTCATCGCGTCGGCGCTGGCCTGATCCCGCACCCCGAAGCGCTTCCAGATGCGCGGCCGCGTCCACTGCACCGACTCCATGACGAAGATGTACACGTGCAGCAGCGCGGCGAGAACCCCGAACACCGTGGCGAGGATCGCGATCATGATCGAACCCTAGCGTTGCGCGAGCGCTAGCGTGGCTCCATGCCCAGACGCGCGAGACCCTCGGGACCGAACACCCGTTCCGCGCGGTCGCCCAAGCAGCGGACCGCGCGCAGCTCCGCACCGGCGCGGCGCGACGAAGGGTCACCCGCGCCCACGCCCGGCCCGTTCGTGCTGGGCGCCATCCCCGGGGCGACGCCCGGCAAGTGGATCGACGCCTGGCAGGAGCGCATGCCGCGGAACCCGCTCGAGCTTCGCGCCCTCGACGTCGCCGAACAGCGCGACGCGCTGATCTCGGGCGGGGTGGATGCGGCGCTCGTGCGCCTGCCGATCGACCGGTCCGACCTCCACGTGATCCCCCTCTACGACGAGGTGCCCGTCGTCGCGACATCGGCGGACTCGCACCTCACTGCTGCCGACGTGCTCTCCCCGGACGACCTCGTCGACGAAGTGCTGATCATCCCGGGCGATGACGCGCTGGGCATCCGGCAGGAGATGTTCCCGGGCGTCGCGGCGCCCGCCTTCGATCCGCCCACGACCACCGAGGACGCCATCGCCACGGTGGCGACCGGGGTCGGTATCGTCATCGTTCCCATGTCGCTCGCGCGCCTGCATCACCGCAAAGACGTCGCGCACCGCCGGCTCGAGGGCGCACCGGAATCGACCGTCGCCCTCGCATGGGTGGCGGACCGCACGACCCCGCTGGTCGACGCGTTCGTGGGAATCGTGCGCGGCCGCACGGCGAACTCGTCCCGCAGCTGAGCAGCGGCCGGGCCTGAACCGCGTCCCGGTCCGAGCAGCGTCCCCGCTCCCAGCAGCGTCCCGCGTCCCAGCAGCGCCCCGACTCTGAGCATCGCTTCGCGGCTGAGAACCGCGGCCGGCCACTGAGTACCGTCCCCGGTCTGAGCACCGTCCCCGGTCTGAGCACCGTCCCCGGTCTGAACAGCGTCCGGTCTGAGCAGCGTCACGAAGCACCTCGCCACGGCAAGCGCAACCCGTGGCACGGCGACACCGAAAAGCGCCCGGGCACGAGAACAGGGGATGCCGCCACACGTGCGAACGGCATCCCCCGGAAATGGCGTGAATCCCCGCGAGCCCCGACAAGCGGGGAACTCTTCGTGCCCCCAGTGGTCGGCGCCCCCCGGTGCCGACCCAACACGACCACTTCGCATATCTAGAGCATCCTGGGCGATCGCTGATACATCGCCGTGAGAATTCTTTCCGCGCGAATCGGCCGACCCATCGCAGTCTCGGTCGCGGTCTCGGTCGCGGGCCGTCGCCGTCTCAGCTCAGAATCCGGTACCGTGCGCTTGGAAGGGCGAGACCATGTCGAGCCGAGCGGATGCGGCTGCGAGCGCTTCAGCCGGCGCGAGGCCGCTAGCGAGCTCGGCGTGCATCGAGCCGAGCAGCTCGCACGCGATGTCGTCAGCCACGACGACGGGCGCGGCGATGACGGATGCCGACCCGGCGTGGAGCCACACCCGCGCCATGCCGATCGCCTCCTCGCCCCATCGCACGGACGATCGACCAACCTCACACGCCGACAGCACGACCGTCGCGGGCACACGGGAGACCTGATCGATGTCGTAGCCGAAGAGGGCGCCGTCGGCGAGTTCGAGACCGGAGAACATCGGGTTGTCCACCGCGTGACGGCCGTGCGCGGCGACGTGGAGTACGTCGACCTCGCCGGCCAGGTCGGTGATCGCCTGAACGGTGGCGGCGCCGCCGTCGATGACGGGGGCACCGGACCAGGCTGAGGCGCCCACTCGGGCTTCCTCTCCGCCGCGCGCGACGCGTGGCCCGACTGCGAACCCCGCGCTCAGCGGTGCCGCCGGAGCGACGGCGGGCTCCACGGTCGGCGCGACGGCGGGCTCCACGGCCTCACGCCGATGCAGCCACTGCGAGGCCGACGCGGCCAGGGTGAACACACGCCCGCGCATGCCGGGCAGCATCGCCCACGGGATGGCGTTCAGGAGTCCCGGCGCGGTGACCACGAGGCGGCGGGCGGAGGTCTGCCGGAGCGGCCCGTCGAGGAGGGCGGCCGACAGGGCGGCCAGTCGCGCGTCGAGAGACCGGCGCACGACCGCCGCCATCGGCCCCGTGCGCACCGCCGCAGCGACATCGAGATCGGCGCGCAGCCCCTTCTGCAGGTCGCGCACCTCGTCGCCGTCGCCGAGGGACACGATCTCGGCGTGGGAGCCATCGCACACGACGGCGACGATCTCGCGCCCCGTGTAGACGTAGGCGAGCAGCGCGGTGTCGGCGGTGAGGCCGTCGCAGAGCGTCGCGAGGTCGACCCGCGCGTCGATGCGAGACGCGCCGACAGATGTCCACTGCCGCTCGCGGGCGAGGTCACGCAACTGTGCCGCGCGAGGGCTGGAGAGCCAGTCGCGGGCGGGATTCTCCGCACGGAGCATGCGAAGCTCGGCGAGCGCGTCGGCCAGCTGCGGGTCCGGAGGCGGCCGCAGCGGAACGACCTGCTGGCTCAGATGCCGTGCGCGCTCGGACCATTCGAAGACCACCTCGGGCGCGCGCGAGCTCACCGCCGAACGCAGCCCGGCGAAGACGAGGCTCGCCCCGTGCATGGCGACCGAGGTCTGCAGATCGATGCTGCCGAACGAGCTCTGCCACGCTCCGAGGCGATCCAGCCCCGCCGCCGCGTGTCGGCGGGCTTCGGTCGGGCGTCCGCGTGCGGCCGCGCGGGTGGCCTTGAGTTCGTCGGAGAGCAGCCGCAGGTCCATCGGAGCGGATGCCGGCACCCGCGGCGCCGGGGCGGACGGGTCGCCCGCACGCACGGCGGCACGTGCGACGGCGATGCGAAGTGCGACCGCCTCGCTGCGGAAGCCGTGAACGACGAGCGACGCCGCGACATCTTCCGCCGCTGCCGGGGCGGGAGGCCGGTGCTGATTCCCGGAGCCCGGCCGTCTCTCCGCGAGGCGCGCCCGCAGGCGCACCGCTTCGGCGCGGGCGGCCCACGCGTCGTTACCCAGTGCCCGGAACCGTCGCGCGGCGTCTGCGGCGACCCGCGCTGAGGCCGCACCGTCGTGTGCGAGCAGCGATCTCGCGAGGTGGAACTCCGCCTCGGCTCGCGACTGCGGCATGCGGCGCGCGCCGAAGATCGCCGCGGCGTGCCGGAACAGCTCCTCTGCCTCGGTCGTGAGCCCCGCGTCCCGGAACACCTCGGCGCGGTCCATGTCGCCGATCGCTTCGGCGACGGGTGAGGTCGCAGCATCCGATCGCGCGTCTGTCATCTCTCGCAGCGCGCGGACCAGGTCGCCGCGCAGCAGCGCGGTGTATCCGAGATTGTGACGCGCCTGCGCCGCGTCGGTGGCGAGCCCGTGCTCGGCGAACACCGACACCGCCGCCGACAGGTCATCCGCCGCCTCGGCCAGACGCCGCTGCTGCATGCGCACCAGACTGCGGTTCATGCGGATGCGGGACGCGGCGACGGGATCGTCGCTCAGCCGGTCGATGGCATCGCCGAGCCAGCGTTCGCCATCGTCGAGTCGTCCGTTGTAGGTGGCGAGACCGCCGAGCTGGCCGAGCAGGATGGACTCCGTGTGCGGGCTGAGTCCCGGCTGGGCGAGAGCGTTCTGCAGCACCTCTTCTGCCGCGACGGGGCGGCCGGTGCGCTGCAGGGCGATGGCGCGGGTTCCGGCGATGCGCGCGAGCAGGTCGCGGTCGCCGGTCAGGCGCTCGGCCCGGTCGAGCGTGCGCTGCGCCGCCGCGAAGCGGCCGTCGATGCACTGCGCGACGGCGCGCTGATGCAGCTGCGTCGCGTCCGTGCCCACGCCGACATCATGCCGTAGTCGCGGCGGACGCGGTCACCGCGCCGGCAGAGAGCGGGGTGACCGGGCGGCTCAGGCGGGCGCGCGGCGGTGCCCGTCCCACTCCCGCAGGGCGCGGGATCCGGCCTTCTCGAGCGCGCTCACGCGCGCGGCGACCGACGTGTCGGCGGTGCCGTCGATGAGTCCGTCGGCGATGCGCTCGGCGAGCAGCCCCGCGATGAACGGCGCGGCGAACGACGTGCCGCTCCACATGACGAAGCCGCCGGTGTAGTCATCGGGATCGATCGTCTCCCGTCGCAGCCCGAAGCGGTCGTTCCGGGTGCCGGCCTGGGTTCCGCCGTTCAACGGCGGGGCGGAGCTCACGACCGCGGCGCCCGGTGCGTAGACCCGCACCCAGCGCCCGATGTTGCTGAACAGCGCCACGGTCTTGCCGTTCGGATTGAGGGCGCCGACCGACAGGTGCGGTGCCGCATCGGACGGATCATCGACGACGAACTCGGCGTCGGGCCACCGCCAGAGCGCCGCCGGGAAGGCCGGGCGAGAGGTCGCGTCGTTGCCGGCGGAGCACACCACGGCGCAGCCGTGCCGCCGCGCGGCGACGAGGTAGCGCACGAGGGTCTGGTCGAACTGACCGTCTTCCGGAGTCTCGTGGTAGTAGCTCAGCGACAGGTTGAGCACATCGATGGGGCGGCCGCCCGGAAGACCCCGGGCATCGCGGATGACGAGCTCCGCCACCGCGCGCACCGCCTCGAGGAACTCGCCCTCCAGCAACGTGCCCTGACTGTCGGCAACGCGGATCGAGATGAGGTCGGCGTCGGGACAGATCTGCCGCACGACCCCGGCGACGAACGTGCCGTGACCGGCCGCCGCGTCGAGGAAGCCGTCGTAGGGTCCGGAGACGTCGCCGATCGCCTCGGGATCGTCGGCGGGATTCGTGATCCCGATCGGCACACCGTTGACGTGGGGGTCGCGATCGACGATCGACGGCGGCAGCCACGCGTGCTTTCCGCAGCCGGTGTCCATGTAGGCCACCACCGGGCGACGCCCGCGGACGGTCTCGTCGTCGCGCCGGGGCGGATCGCCGATGTAGCTGACGACCTCACGCCCACCCGACCCGGGGTAGGCGTAGGCCCCCGGACCGGGAGCGTTGGTCGACCCATAGGGGTTGGTGGAACCGTAGGGGTTGGTCGAGCCATACGGGTTCGTCGAACCGTAGGGGTTCGTGGAGCCGTAGGGGTTCGTCGAACCGTAGGGGTTCGTGGAGCCGTAGGGGTTCGTCGAACCGGACGGGTCGACGCTGATGACGTGGTCGAGAGCGACGCCGCTGAGGTCCTTGCCGTAGATCGCCCGCGCACGCTGGAGCAGACGCCACGCATCCACCGGCGGCACCGGCTGATCGTCGCGGCCGGGCTTCGGGTCGGGGAAGATGACGCCGAGGAGCACGAGGGGGAGCCCCAGCTCCTCCTCGGCGACCCTCGCACGCTCCTCCGCCTCGGCGTCGGTCTGGCGATCACCCCGGATGCTCTCCACGCGCACGCCCCACCCGAAGTAGGCGCCGGCCGATCGGAGGATCTCGAGGATCTCGAGCAGCCGCGCGCCCTCCGTCAGCAGCACATGATCGGCGGCATAGGTGGTCGGATAGGGATCGACGCCCTCGACCTGCTCGACGCCCGGGTCGAGGGGCACGCCGCGCGGCCTGCCGGCCTGGATCCGATCGCGCCACCCGGGCTCATCGACGGTGTCGGCCATGCGTCCCCCTGCTCTCTCTCGCCGCGCACGGCGATCTCACTCGGCGGATGCGGGCGCATCCACCGCTCTCAGGCCTCGAACTGAGGCGTCTCGAACTCCTTCATGGCTCCGTCCGTGCCGCGCACGGCCATCCGCAGACGCGTCATGCCGGGCGGGATCTCCTCGAACGCGAACCGGCCGTGCTCGGCCGGGTCGGCCGCCCAATCCGCGTCGCCCTGCACGAGCCGGATCGCGAGCGTCTCGGCGTCGACCCAGCCGTCGATGCGCCGATTGCCCGCGGCGGTCACGCTCACGTGCAGCAGCACGGTCGTGTCGCCGCGGCTGAATTGCAGGGTCGCGGTCTCTGCGGGCGTCGTGCGCACCGCTCCGGTGACGGCCCCCTCCACGAGGGTCAGCAGCGCGTACTCCCGCGACAGGTCGGCGACCGCCACGGCGGCGACCATCCGATCGATCATGTCGGCCGGCATCGGGTCGATGTCATCCCATGTCGCGCGCAGCCGCGCGAACAGCGCCGCGTCTGCGGCGAAGTCTTCAGTGTCCATGTGCGTCTTCCTCTTCCCCGGCGCCCTCGAAGAGGGTGCGGAGCTTGCCGAGGCAGCGCCGGCGAGTCGGTCCGATCGATCCGACCGGCATCGCCATGTCGGCGGCGATGCGGGCGTAGTCGGGGCGGTCGTCGAATGCGACGATGCGCAGCAGCCGCTGGCAGCGTTCATTGAGCTGTGCCACGGCCTGCCACAGGCGACGCGACTCGTCGTCGGTCGCCGCGGTCTGTTCCGCGGATTCGTGGACCGGAAGGTGCGGCTCGAGGTTCTCGGCCTCGGTCGCCTCGGCGCGACGCTGCTGCTTGCCCACCCGCCACGCCTCACGGCGCGCCGTCGTGGTCAGCCAACCCGACACGGCACTCGGATCGGCGATCGCGGAATGCCGCTGCACGAGGGTGAGCCACGTAGTCTGCACGACGTCCTGCGCGAGCGCGGCGTCGAGCCCGTACGCGCGCACCACGTGCCACAGCACCGGCGTCATCAGCGCCACCAGTTCATCCATCGCCCGACGGTCGCCGTCCCGCCAACGCCGAAAGAAAGCGGCCGCTCTCTCCCACCGTGGCTGATCGACGGACTCGACGGAGGCCCCAGACCCCGCATGCGTCATGAAGCCCATTGTGTCCACAACACCGGAGAGGGCGAAAGTCGCTCGGTGATACATGGGAGAATCGACAGATGTCGAACGCGCGAATTCTCTATGTCTGCGCGCGCCCGCAGCGCGAGGCCGCCGAGGCGGAATCGCGGTCGTTCGGCCGCGCCATGGGGCTCGAGTCGGGAGCCCTCGACGAGCTCGACCTCGTGCGCACCTCGCTGGATGCGGCGATGCTCGGAGACTACGCCGGACTCGTCGTCGGCGGCAGCCCGTTCAACGTCACCGACCCTGAAGACACGAAGACCGACGTGCAGCGGCGCGTGGAGGCCGACCTCGAGCGCATCGTCGGCGCCTCGGCCGACGGCGGACCGGTGGGGCTGTTCACCTGCTACAGCATCGGCGTGGTCACCCGCATGCTCGGGGGAACCGTGAGCCGCGCCTTCCCCGAAGACACCGGACCGACCCCCGTGCAGGTGACCGATGCCGGCGCGGCCGACCCGCTCTTCGACGGCCTGCCCGAGACCTTCACCGCACTCACCGCCCACAAGGAGGGCACCGAGACCCTGCCGCCGGGCGCCGTGCATCTGGCCGCCGGCGCCGCGTGCCCCGTGCAGGCGTACCGCGTCGGGGAGCGGGTCTACACCACGCAGTTCCATCCCGAGCCCACGCCGGCGGACTTCATCGAGCGGATGACCGTCTACCGCAACGACGGCTACTTCGACGCCGACGACTTCGATGTCATCGCGGATCGCGTGCGCCCGGCCGAGCTCGACGCGCCGTTGACGCTGCTGCGGACCTTCGCCACGCGCATCGCCCTCTGAGCCGCGCGGCGGCCGACGCCGCGGTCTGTCAGGAAGTCCGTGGCTGGCCTTGCGTCACGATGATCACGGTCAGTCGTGCTCGGGACGCAGGAGCCGCAGTCCCGCGATGATGGCGGGTACCACCAGCACCACGGCGGCGACGAGAAGGGCGGCCGTCGCGATCGCCTCGCTCGACGGTTCGCCGGTGAAGCGGGCCACGGCCAGCCACGTCAACCCCCACGCGATGGCGACACCGGGCGCGATGCGCCACCGGCTGGCCCACGCGATCCCGAGACCGATGACACCGACCACCAGCAGCACCACGATGCCCCACACATCGGGCGCGTCCACGCGCACGCCGCTCGCGGTGAAATAAGCGGTGAGGTTGGCGACCGTGGCGAGCGTCACCCACCCCAGGTGCAGGCCCGTCACGCCGTCGATGAGGGCCGCATCCAGCACCCCGCCGCGCGGAAGCCGGGTCGCGACCGACCGCCGAAAGGTGAAGCCGAGCGCGACCAGCAGCACGGCGATCATCACGACGGTGAGCAGCAACGTCGTGAACTGAGCGGTCACCAGCCACAGGCCGTTGAGCACTTCGGTGACCGCGATCCACCAGCCCATCGACCGCTGGCGCATGCTCGCCCGCTGCGACGGCAGCGCCTGCCAGATCGCGTAGGCGATGAGTCCGAGGTAGATGACGCTCCAGATCTGGAACGCCGGGCGGGCGGGCGCCAGATATGACGCGTCGGCGTCGAGGGCGCCGCCCTGCAGGTCCTGCACGGGCGTTCCGCCGAAGAGCCCCGTGCCCACCATTGCGGCGATCAGCATGAACACCGTCGCCGCGATCACCCCGATCTGCCGCACGAGGTCGGCGGCAGACGCGGTGGTCTCGGATGCGGGCTGCGGCGAGGTCATGCCCCTACGGTAGGAACCCGTCCGGAATCCGCTCAGAGGCTTGCGCCGCCCGCGCAGCTGTGTCAGGCGCGATCATCCCCCGGCCGGTGCGGGCCGATGATGACGGCCGCGTCGGCGGGGACGGTGATGCCGCCGGACTCCTCGGTGACGGCGGGCGACGTGCTCAGCAGCACGACCTCGCCTTCCTCCATTCGCGTCGTCCACGGGTTCCCGGCGAGGTTCACGAGGATGCGCAGCGCACCACGGCGCAGCTCCCAGGCGCGGCTGCCGGGGCCCTCGTCGACCACGAGGTCGGCGCCGAGCGCGGCGAGATCGGGATCGGTGAGCTCCGGTCGCTCGCGGCGCAGGCGCGCGAGGCGGCGGTAGAGCGCGAGCAGGCGCGCGTGCTCGCCGTCGCCGGCCTCCTCCCACGCGAGGTGAGAGCGGTGGTAGGTCTCGGGATCCTGCGGATCGGGCACCGTCGCCGGGTCCCACCCCATGCGGGCGAACTCCTCGATACGGCCTTTCGCGGTGGCCTCCCCGAGCTCGGGCTCCGGATGCGACGTGAAGAACTGCCACGGAGTCGACGCGCCCCACTCCTCGCCCATGAAGAGCATGGGGGTGCCCGGAGCGGTGAGGGTCAGTACCGCGGCCACGGCCAGGCGGTCCGGCGTCAGCGACTGGCTGAGCCGGTCGCCGGCGGCGCGGTTGCCGATCTGGTCGTGGTCCTGCGCGAAGGTCACCAGGCGCCACGCCGGCATCTCCGCGGGAACGGGCCGGCCGTGCTCGCGTCCCCGGAACGACGAGTACGTGCCGTCATGGAAGAACCCGCGCGTCCACACCTTGGTCAGCGCGTCGACAGCCGCGAAGTCCTCGTAGTATCCGACCGTCTCGCCGGTGAGTGCCACGTGCGCCGCGTGGTGCCAGTCGTCGCTCCACTGCGCGTGGAGGCCATAGCCGCCGGCTTCTCGCGGCAGGATCAGCGTCGGGTCGTTCATGTCCGATTCCGCGATCAGCGTCAGCGGCACGCCGCGATGGGCCGAGAGGGCGTCGGCGGCCTCGGCGAGCTCGCGCAGGATGTGCACCGGCTGCGCGTCCTTCAGCGCGTGGACCGCATCCAGCCGCAGTCCGTCGACGCCGTAGTCGCGCATCCACATCAGGGTGTTCTCGACGATGTAGGCGCGCACGGCGGGCTCGTCGAGGTCGACGCTGGAGCCCCACGTGTTGCGCTCGGCGTCGCGCAGATACGGACCGAACTCGGGCAGGTAGTTGCCGCTCGGGCCGAGGTGGTTGTAGACGACGTCCTGGATGACCGCGAGCCCGGCGGCGTGGGCGGCCTGAACGAAGCGCACATACGCCGCCGGCCCGCCGTAGGCCTCGTGCACCGTGTACCAGAGCACGCCGTCGTAGCCCCAGTTCCACACGCCATTGAAGCCGTTGACCGGCAGCAGTTCGATATGCGAGACCCCGAGGTCGACCAGGTGCGAAAGGCGACCGGCCGCGGCATCGAGGGTGCCCTCGGGGGTGAAGGTGCCGACGTGCATCTCGTAGACCAGGCCTCCGGCAAGCTGTCGCCCGGTCCACATCGCGTCGGTGAGGTGCGGTGCCGCGGCGGTCAGCGCCTCGTGATCGACGTGCGCAGAGAGTCCGTGCACACCGTCGGGCTGACGCCTCGAACGCGGGTCCGGGCGAACATGATCCCCGTCGCCGAGCACGAACCCGTACCGTTCGCCGTCGGCGAGGTCGCCGTCGCACGTCCACCAGCCATCGGCGGCGGCGGTCATCTCGACGTCGCCGCTTCCCGGTCGGCGCAGCCGCATCCGCTCGACCCGCGGTCCCCACACCTCGACGCTCATGATCTCATTCCCCCTCGAGTGCACGGCTTCTCGCCGAAAGCACGAGATATCTGCGCAGACAAGGCGTGCACTCGGCGAGTTCTCGTGCACTCGATGTCAGCCACCGGACACCTCGCGAGCCAGGAGAGCGACCGGGTACGTCGACAGCAGGTCGGCGAGCGCGCTCGCGCCGCCCGCGATGCGCCGGCCCGTGATCGCGTCGACGAAGGCGCCGTCGGGCAGCATCAGGGCGGTGTCGCCCCAGCCGCCGCGGGCGGCGAGGCCTACCGGCAGCCGCGTCGCGACGGCGATCGCACCACCGCGATCGAACGCGATCGCGTGGTCGGCGGCCTCACCCACCACCGTCATCGGCGTGTAGCGCGTGTACAGCTCCGGATGCTCCCGGCGCAGGCGCAGCGCCCGGGAGGTGACCAGCAGCTTCGCCGCACCCCCGGCATCGACCGCGGGCAGCTCGCCGCGCGAGAACCCGGCGTCGAGCTCGGCCAGCATCCGGGCTCGCCGCGCGAAGTCCACCGGACGCCGGTTGTCGGGATCGACCAGCGAGGTCTCCCACAGCTCCGACCCCTGGTAGACGTCGGGCACACCCGGACCGGCGAGCTGCAGCAGCTTCGCCGACAAGGAGTTCGACCACCCGGCCTCGGCGATCTCGTCGACGAAGGCCTCGACGAGACCGCCGGCGGATCCGAACGCGGCGTCGACGAGGTCGTG
The DNA here is from genome assembly GCF_002321605.1 of Microbacterium sp. UBA1612. NCBI lineage: Bacteria > Bacillati > Actinomycetota > Actinomycetes > Micrococcales > Microbacteriaceae > Microbacterium > Microbacterium sp. UBA1612. The sequence continues at coordinate 97,368 of NZ_DCMW01000015.1, read as the reverse complement.
CATGCGCTGCTCGAAGATCTCGTCGGGGCGCCACCAGCCGGTCTGCTCCGCGGCCTCGCGCGCCGCCTTCTCGGCGTAGGCGTGCAGCCGCTCGGGCGTCGCCGGCCAGGATCCGACGATCGCCTGCCACAGCAGGTTGTCGAAGGGGCCGTTCCCGGTCGAGGCGACCTCGCGCAGGCGATCCAGCACCTCGCCCCAGCGCCCCGGCACCTCGGCGAGCACGTCGAGGCGAGCGCGCACATCTTCGCCGCGCTTGGTGTCGTGGGTCGACAGCGTCGTCATCGCGTGCGGCCACGACGCCTGACGGCGCTGCCACGCCGCGTGGAACCCCGGCACCGACAGCGCGAACACGACGGGATCGCCGCCGACCTCGGTGAGAGAGCCCAGCCGCGTGTAGCGGTAGAACGCGGTGTCCTCGACGCCCTTGGCCATGACCGGGCCGGTCGTCTGCTCGAAGCGGCGAGTGACCTCGAGCGTGGCGTCGGAGAGGACCGGGACGAGGGTGCGGATCGCGTCGGCCAGGTCGGGACGACGGCGCTCCGCCTCCCGAGCGGCGTGGTGGAGGTCCTCGATCCCGGCCGGCAGGTAGGACCGGTAGGTCGGGAAGCACGCCAGGAGCTCGGCGAGGGCGTCTTCGGCGTCGGCGACCGGCTCGGGCAGGCCCCGCACGAGGCGGCGGATCTCGGAGACCTGGATCGTGTCGGCGATCATGCGCTTGGTGTCGTGGATCATGTCGCCCCACACCGGAACGGTGCCGCGCAGCACGCCGTCGAGGGCGGTGAGAGGCTGCTCGCCGTTCGGGTCGACGAGCACCCGGTCGATCTCGGCCAGCGCGTCGTAGCCGGTCGTCCCGGCGGTGGCCCACCAGGCCGGGAGCGCCTCGGACGGCTCGGCGCCCGGTTCGTGGGCGCTGCGCTCGAGGATCTTCTCCACGAGCACGTAGGCGCCGCCGGTGGCCTCGGCCAGCCGCGCGAGGTAGCCGCCCGGGTCGGCGAGGCCGTCGGGATGGTCCACGCGCAGGCCGTCGACCAGGCCCTCCCGCACCCACCGCAGCACCTCGGCATGGGTCGCGTCGAAGATCTCCGGCCGCTCGACCCGCACCGCCGCGAGCGTCGTCACGGCGAAGAAGCGGCGGTAGTTGAGGTCCGTGGCCTCGTCCTGCCAGAAGCGCAGCTCCCAGTGCTGCCGCTCGAGCACGGATCGCACCCCGTCGGCCGTGGCGAGGTCGTCGCCCTCGCCCACGGAGCCGGGTGCGAGGGGCAGGATGTGCTCGAAGTACCGTGCGAGCCCGGTCGGCGATTCCGGCGCCGGCGCGGGATCGATGCGGATGTCGCCGATCACCTCATCCAACGGCGCCCCGAGGACGGGTACGCGGATGCGGCCCTCGCCGACCTCCCAGTCGATGTCGAACGCGTCGGCGTGCGCCGATGAGCGTCCGTGGGTGAGCACATCCCACCACCACGGGTTCTCGCGTGGCTGCGAGATGCCCATGTGGTTGGGCACGATGTCGGCGAGCACGCCGAGCCCGGCATCGCGGGCGGCCGCCGAGAAGCGGGCGAGCCCCTCGGGTCCGCCGCGGTCGGCGTCGACCCGTGTGACGTCGGTCACGTCGTAACCGTGGTCACTGCCCCGCGTCGACTGCAGCAACGGCGACACGTAGGCGGTGTCCACCCCGAGGTCGGCGAGGTATCCGGTCACCGCCGCGGCGGCGTCGAGATCGAAACCGGCGCGGATCTGCAGCCGATAGGTCGACACGGGATGCGCGGGCATGGCAGTCCTCTTCCGGTCCGGTGCGATCCGTCAGTCACCCTCGTCGTCGACCGAGGCGGCCGCGGACGGTGACGGTGGGGTGACGACGGGGATCTCGGTGGTGCGCGAATGCACGAGCATGCTGAGCGAGGCCGCGACCGAGTGATCGACCTCCGGGTCGGGAAGGTCGTGCTCGCGCAGCACGATGAGCGCCTTCGGCTGCAGCGGGATGCGCGAACCGGGATCGAGCGGGTCGGTGTTGGCCCACTCCCCCGCCGTGTCGACCATGACATCCCACTCCGGCCCGTAGCGCGGGGCCGGGATCTTGAAGTCGACGGGCTCGTCGCCGGCGTTGAACAGCACGATGAAGTGCCGGTCGGTGATCTCCTCGCCCCACTTGTCGCGCTCGCGGATGCCGCGACCGTTGAGGAAGATCCCGATCGTGCGGCCGAACCCGGACTCCCAGTCCTCCGGCTGCATGAGCGTGCCGTCGGGCCGCAGCCACACCACATCGGGAATGGGCCGACCCTCTTCCATCTTCACCGGGCGTCCGTCGAAGAAGCGTGTGCGCCGGAAGGTGGGATGGTCCTTGCGCAGGCGCGCGAGCGCAGCGGTGAACTCGACCAGCGGCTGGTCGACGGCATCCCAGTCGATCCAGGTGAGCTCGTTGTCCTGGGCGTAGCCGTTGTTGTTGCCGAACTGCGTGCGGCCGAGCTCGTCGCCGTGCGAGAGCATCGGCACGCCCTGGCTCAGCATCATCGTGGCGATGAAGTTGCGCTGCTGCTGGGCGCGCAGCGTGAGGATCTCCGGGTCGTCGGTCGGGCCCTCGACGCCGTGGTTGTAGGACCGGTTGTGCGATTCGCCGTCTCGGTTGTCTTCGCCGTTGGCCTCGTTGTGCTTGTCGTTGTACGACACGAGGTCGCGCAGCGTGAAGCCGTCGTGAGCGGTGACGAAGTTGATCGACGCGACCGGCGCGCGCCCGGACCGCTCATACAGGTCGCTGGAGCCGGTCAGGCGCGAGGCGAACTCGCCCAGGGCCTGCGGCTCGCCGCGCCAGAAGTCGCGCACGGTGTCGCGGTACTTGCCGTTCCACTCGGTCCACTGCGGCGGGAAGTTGCCGACCTGGTAGCCGCCGGGGCCGACGTCCCACGGCTCGGCGATGAGCTTCACCTGCGAGACCACCGGGTCCTGCTGCACCATCTCGAAGAAGGTCGAGAGGCGGTCGACATCGTAGAACTCGCGCGCGAGCGTGGAGGCAAGATCGAAGCGGAAGCCGTCGACGTGCATCTCCAGCACCCAGTAGCGCAGCGAATCCATGATCAGCTGCAGCGAGTGGGGGTTGCCGACGTTCATGCTGTTGCCGGTGCCGGTGTAGTCGGTGTAGTAGCGCTTGTCGTTCTGCTCGAGCCGGTAGTACGCCTCGTTGTCGATGCCGCGCATCGACAGGGTCGGGCCCAGGTGGTTGCCCTCCGCGGTGTGGTTGTAGACCACATCCAGGATGACCTCGATGCCCGCCTCGTGCAGCGAGCGCACCATCGCCTTGAACTCCTGCACCTGCTGGCCGTTGACGCCCGTCGAGGCGTAGCCGTGATGGGGAGCGAAGAAGCCGATGGTGTTGTAACCCCAGTAGTTCGACAGCCCCTTCTCCTGCAGGGTCGAGTCGTTGACGAACTGGTGCACCGGCATGAGCTCGATCGCGGTCACGCTGAGCTTCTGCAGGTGGTCGATGACCGCGGGATGCGCCACCCCGGCGTAGGTTCCCCGCATCTCCTCCGGCACCGACGGGTGCAGCTGCGTCAGCCCCTTCACGTGCGCCTCGTAGATGAACGTCTCGTGCAGCGGCGTCTTCGGCGACCGGTCACCCTGCCAGTCGAAGAAGGGGTTGATGACGACGCCCTTCATCATGTCGGCCGCCGAGTCGTCGTCGTTGCGCGAGTCCGGGTCGCCGAAGGTGTAGCTGAAGACGGACTGTCCCCACTTCACCCGACCGTCGACGGCCTTGGCGTACGGATCGAGCAGGAGCTTGTTGGGGTTGTAGCGCTGCCCGTTGGCCGGATCGTACGGGCCGTGAACACGGTAGCCGTAGCGCTGCCCGGGCTGCACGTTCGGCAGGTACGCGTGCCAGACGAACGCGTCGACGTCGAGCAGCTCGACGCACGTCTCGGTGCCGTCGTCGTCGAACAGGCACAGTTCGACTTTGTCGGCACCTTCGCTGAACAGCGCGAAGTTCGTGCCGTTACCGTCGAATGTCGCACCCAGCGGATATGCGGATCCGGGCCATGTCTGCACGAAAAACCACCTCGAGTTCGGGAGTTCAACCCTAGAGGATGCGTGCGTCGCGAACGGGTCCTCCCGGAGTCGGCCTCTCGTCGCTATGATGCCCCGCGCGGCGGGTCGGCCAGGAGCCCGATCCGTTCGTCGAGGTAGCCGGCCAGCGGCACGAATCCGGCCGCTGCGCTCCACCGCACGTGCGGCTTACCGCCGATCATCGCCAGCGGACCCGACGACCCACCGGCATCCACCGCGGCGAGGTCGAGCACCCGCCAGCCGACGTGCACGGCGATGCCCTCCTCGAAGCCGCCGCGGAAGGCCGCCGCCTGAAGCGCGGCGCGGTCCCGCTGCGACTCGGCGGTGAATCCGCGCCGTGCCTCCTCGCGGGAGCGCACGATCTCGCCGGTGGCCGAGACGTGCTCGTCGGCGACCAGCAGCACCCCCAGGTGCCACGCCTGATCACGGGGCGCGATCCGCGGGGCACGGCGCACCCCGAGCACGCGACGCGGTTCGACGAGCTCGCCGAGCTGTTCGCGCGGCAGTCCCGCGAGCCGGTCGCGGGCGTCGGCGAACAGGGCGCTGGTGCTCACGCCATGTCGTCCAGGGTCGGGGCGATCCGCGCAGCCCGCTCGCCGCGCAGCCGCATCGCGATGAGCGGGAACAGCAGCACCGACAGCATGCCGCCGCCGACGAGGAGCGCGGCGTGCACCGTCGTCAAGAGGCCCTCATCCAGTCCGATGGCGGTGACGGCGACGATGATCGGAAGGCCCGTGGCACCCATGAACGCCATCGCGAGGCGATCCTTGCCGGTCGAGCCGACGGGCGCGGCGAGCATCGACGGCAGACCGCGGATGACGAAGAGCGCGAGGAGCACGACGGGCAGGCCGAGGAAGAGGATCGGGTCGGCCAGCAGCGCCTGGAGGTCGAAGGTGACACCGGTGTAGAGAAAGAAGATCGGCACGAGGAAGCCGAAAGCGACCGCCTCCACCTTGCTCTCGACCGCTTCTCGATCGGCCTCGTCGGCGTCGCGCATGATGAGGCGCCACACGATGCCGGCGGCGAACGCCCCCAGCAGGAAGTCCAGATCCAGCAGCACGCTGACCGAGATGAGACCGCCGAGGATCAGCAGGATCACCCGGATCGCGAACTGTCCCGACGTGTGCAGCGTCGCGCTGACCGCCTGGTGCATCGCGCCGTGCGGGATGCGGAAGGCCAGCCAGATCGCCCCACCCGCCACGAGCATGAACAGCAGCAGCACCAGGGTCGACAGGCCGATGTCGCGGCTGCCGAGGAACAGCGAGATGGCGATCAGCGGTCCGAACTCGCCGAGCGCGCCGACCGCGCCGACCGCCTGACCGAACGGCGACTTCAGCTCCCCCGCATCCCGCAGCACCGGCAGGAGCGTGCCGAGCGCGGTCGACGACAGCGCGATGCCGATCACGACAGCCGCTTCCCAGGGGCTGAGGATGAGTGCGGCGAAGACGCCGGCGCCGAGGCTGAGGATCCACCCGAGGCTTGCCCGGCGACCCAGACGCCCGCGGAAGGCACCGAACTCGATCTCGGTGCCGGCCACGAAGAACAGCATCGCGAGTCCGAAATCGCTCATGAGCTCGATGAACGCGGACTCCCCGACCCAGCCGAGCACGGCCGGCCCGATGAGGATGCCGAGCAGCAACTCGAACACGACCACCGGCACCCGCACCCAGCGACCGAGACCCCGCGCGAACAGCGGCGCCAGCACCGCCAGCAGCGGGATGATCACCAGGGTCTGCGGCTGAAGGTCGTCCACGGCCTCACCCTAGCGAGTCGCCCGCCCTTCGCCGCGTGCCCGCGCGCTTCAGGCGTCGAGCACCGGAGCGTGGCGGAGGATCGGAGGGCGGGCGGGGCGCGGTGCGTCCGACTCTTCCACGGCACCACGGACCTCCCCGGACCCTCGGATCTCCCCGGACCCTCTGATTTCACGGTGCAGGCGTTCCATGCGCGTGTCGAGCTCGGCGGCCGTGTCCGCGGCATCCTTCAGATCATCGAGCAGCTCCGCGGGAACGCGGCGGTCGTACTTGTAGTAGATCTTGTGCTCCAGGCTCGCCCAGAAGTCCATGGCGATGGTGCGGAACTGCACCTCGACGGGAACGTCGATGCGCCCGGTGGAGAGGAAGACCGGCACCTGGAGGATGGCGTGGAGGCTCTTGTATCCGTTCGCCTTGGGTTCGGCGATGTAGTCCTTCACGTGCAGCACGGTGATGTCGTCCTGCGCGGCGAGCAGGTCGAACAGCCGATAGGCGTCAGTCACGAAGCTGCAGGTGATGCGCACGCCGGCGATGTCGGTGATGTGCTCGCGGACCGAGGCGAAGTCCTGCGAGATCTCGCGGCGCCGGATCTTGTCGACCAGGCTGTCGGGCGACTTCACGCGACTCGAGACGTGCTCGATGGGGTTGTAGTCGTGCAGCTGCAGGAATTCGTCGCGCAGAATGGCGATCTTCGTCTCGATCTCCTGCATGCCGAAGCGGTACTCCATGAGGAACTGCTGGAACTCGTCCCTCGCCGTGCGGAGTTCGGACGGACTCAGCAGCACGGGGAGGTCGTCGGAGTCGGCCGCTGCGGATCGGGGCGTCGCCATGCCCTCACCGTAGGGGCGCCGACTACGAGAGTTCTGGGAAGGACCGACGAGCCTTCTCTGCCGCGGCGGTCGCCTTTCGCGCCGCGGCAGTCGCCGCGCGAAGCTCCGCCTCGAGGTCGGCGAGGGTGCGGTCGGCGTCCGTCTCGTCCTGCTCGAGACGCGCGATGTCGCGACGCAGATCATCGAGGCGCTCGCGCACGTGATCGAGCTTCTGCTGAGCGCGATCGCGCCGTTCGGTGAGCTTCGCCTCTTCGCGGTCGGCGTCGGCAGCCGCCCGCTCGGCCTCGCGGGCCGCCTTCTCCGCGGCCTTGCGCGCACGGCGGTCGGCGAGATCGTCGCGGGGAGGCTTCGCAGCCGCACCGGGAATCGAGCCTCCGACGGCATCGGCGAGCTCGACGGAGCCGAACCCGGTCGCCTCCAACGGCCGCACGAGCCGCGCGGTGCTGACCGCCGCGGCGGCGGCGGCATCCATCACGGCGGCATTGAGGGTCTTCTGGACGTCGTCGCGTGCGGCGGCGCTCACGGAAACGCCGGCGTCTTCGGCGAGCGCGACCGCCTGCGCGGTGAGGGCGGCGACGAGCTGCCTGCGCTGCTTGCCGAGGCGGGACAGCTCCGCGGCGTCGAGGTCGTCCTGCGCCTCGCGGAGGGCGGCGGCCAGTTCGAGCGCCTCGCCGAGATCTCCCTCGCGGGAGAGCAGATCGACCGCCCACGCGGCGACGGTGGGCTTGCGCAGCGCCTTGATGCGGCGGCCGGCCTCCCCGCCCGCGGCAGCCGCCCGCGCGTTTCGGGCCGCAGTGAAGGCGTCGGGCGGCAGGGCGTACAGCTCCGCCGCGACCTCGTCGATCTCGTCGTGCGGCACGGCCCCATTGTGCCCGGTTGGCACACGCCCCGGCGGAACGCTCGCCTTCCCCCGGTGAACAACACAGGAGATTCCGGCCACACTGCTGTGTTCCCGGCCGAGAGAGGCGCGGCGGCGGCCGATCTCCTGTGTTGTCGACGCGTCAGTCGGCGAAGATCTTCCCGACGGCCTCGCGCTTCTCGGCCTGGAAGGCGTCTTCGGCGCGTCCGTGCGCCCAGTAGGCCGACACCGACATCTCCTGCCGGCCGATCCCCCACTCGCCGTGGAAGATCGCGCCGAGACGCTTGATCGCCGTGCGCTCGCCGTGCGCGAAGACGTCGACGGCCCCGTCGGGTCGGGCCATGGCCTCGACCGCGGCGACGAGGAGCGTGCCGGGGTGCGCCGAACCGCTCGGACCAGCGCGGTGCAGCCAGCGCACGTCGACGCCGGCGGGGGCGGTCAGCGGCAGCTGCGACTGCTCGTCGTCGACCTCGACGATCACCACGCCGCGCGCGTCGGAGCGAAGGGCCTCGACCGCGCGCGAGATCGCGGGGAGGGCCGAGTCGTCACCGACGATCACGTGGGTGACGTCGCCGTCGGCCGGCGCGTATCCGCCGCCCGGAAGCGACAGCGACAGGCGGTCGCCGGGGCGCGCCGCGGACGCCCAGGGCCCGGCGAGACCCTCATCGCCGTGCACCACGAAGTCGATGGCGATGGTTCGCGCCGCCTCGTCGACGTCACGGATCGTGTAGGTGCGGCGAGACGGCACGTCCTCGCGGGGCAGCTCCGCCCGCAGCGCCTCGAGGTCGTAGGGAGGGGTGAGCCCGAGCGAGGGCTTGGCCAGCAGCAGCTTCGCGTAGGTGTCGGTGCACGCCAGCTTGTCCGGATCGGCCTCGGCGATGAACTCGTCGAAGCCCTCGCCGCCGAGATGCACGCGTACGAGGTGAGGCGTGAGCGGTTCGCTCCGCACCACCTCCAGCACGATCTGCTTTCCGCGGCGGCGCGGGACGGACGGGCGGGCGGAATCGGATTCAGCGGGAGTCATCGGCACCACACTATGCCCAGGAACACCGCCGTACGATGGAAAACCCTCTCCCATCGTCGTCGACCAGGAGGCATCCGTGAAAGCGCTCATCGCCAGCGGCAGCGGTGACTACGCCGATCCGTGGCACCCCTTCCCGGAGACCACTCCGGAGCTGTCGGCGATCCTCACGGACGCCGGCTTCGACGTCTCCGTCGACGACGATGTCGATCGGGCGATGACCCACCTCGAGGGTGTGGACCTGCTGGTCGTGAACGCCGGCGACCCGTGGCGCGGCGAGGGCGGGCAGCCCGCGTCAGCGGCATCCGTCGACGGTTTCACGCAGGCGCTCGACCGCGGAATCGGGGTGCTGGCGCTGCACTGCGCGGTTGCGTCGATGCGGGACTATCCGCACTGGGCAGCGGCGGTCGGCGGCATGTGGGTGCCGGAGCTGTCGTGGCACCCGCCGATCGGCGACGTTCGGGTGCGGATGCTGTCGCTCCCCGACGGCGGCGAGGTGCAGGACTTCGACGTGTACGACGAGCGCTACTCCCGCCTGCAGGCGATAGGCGAGCGCCACGTCGTGGCGGAGTTCGACGTGGACGGGGAACGGATGCCGGCGGCGTGGGTGCGCACGCATGCCGCGAGCCGGGTCGCCGTCGACGTGCTCGGCCACGACGCCCGCTCCTACTCCTCCACCGGCCACCGGGACCTCGTCGCGCGGCTGGCCCGCTGGTCCACCGCCTAGCTCTCACCCGAGGGCATAGAAGCGCCAGAGGCCGAACTCGGGGACGATGATCTCGACATCGTCCCAACCAGCCGCGCGTGCATACCCGCGAAGGGTGTCGGGGCGCATCACGGTGCCCGTGCCGGCGCTTCCGGGATGACTCAGTCCATCCGGAAGGCACACGAACAGGCTGAACCCGTAGAGGAGGCGCTCGAGGTCGCCGGCCTCGGGGGAGAAGGTCTCCGCGGCCGCCTCGTCCATGATGACGACCGCACCGCCCGGGGCGACGGCCTCACGAGCGGCGGACAGCACGTCGACCGGGTGCGGCATATCGTGCAGGCATTCGAAGGCGAAGATGACATCGAACGGGCCGTGAGCGGCCAGATCGGCGGCATCGGCCCTCTGAAAGCGAACCCGATCGCCCAGCCCCGCCTCGGCAGCGTTCTCTCGTGCCATCTCGACCGACGCGTCGTCCACGTCGAAGCCGTCGAAGGTCGCCTCCGGGTAGGAACGCGCAAGCGCCAGCGAAGACCAGCCCGCCCCTGATCCGATGTCAGCGACCCGGGCACCGGGGCGCGAGAGCAGCGCGTGCAGCCCATCGACGGAGCGGATCACCTCAGGCAGAGCGTCGAACCAGGGCCGGTTCATATCGGCCTGCGACTGACGCGCATGGTCGCCGAACTCCTCCCAGCTCACCCCGGAGCCCGAGCGGTAGGCCTCGACGAGCCGCGGCATCTGAGCACCGGAGGCGGCGAGCATGCGAGCCAGCGGCTCGAGATACGACAAGCTCCCGCGATTGGTGAGCACTTCCGCGGCCCCCGGCGCGAGCCGCACACGAGGTCCTGCCGGGTCGTCCACCTCGAGGATGCCCGCCGCGCTCTGCTGCTCGAGCCACTCCTGGGCATATCGGCGACTCGTCCCGGTCCCCACGGCGAGCTCCTCGGCATCCATCGGCCCCGCCTTCGCGAGAGCGTCGTACCACCCGGCTTGCGAACCGAGGTGGATCGCCATCAGGTCGACCCACCCCAGGGCCGCCGCCATCACCTTCTCCGCGAACGCATCGACCTCCGATGAGACGCTGCGCTCATCCTTCACCGCTGTGGACATGGTGTCCTCCTGTCATCGAGACCATTGATGCGTCGAATCTAGAAGCGTCGGTACCCACCCCTCATCGGCAGAATCATGCAGTTCCGCGCCCGTCTGCATGATCCCCGGGCACGGCGTCAGCGATGCTCGTGCCACCAAGCGGCCGCGGCCGTGCGCGAGCTCACGCCGAGTTTCAGGTAGATGTTCGCGAGGTGCCGGCCCACGGTCTTCTCGCTGATGAAGAGCTCCCCGGCGATGTCGCGATTGGCCGCTCCCCGCGCGGCGAGTGCGAGGATCTCGGCCTCCCGCACCGTGAGCGGAGCGGGAGGCCCCGACGTCTCCGGTGCGAGCAGGGAGGCGATCGGCCGGGCCCCGATCTCCGCGACGATCGCTTCCGCATCCGCCCTGGCCTGCGCTCCCGCGACATCGCCCGTCGCTGCGTGGACATCGGCGATCCATGTCAGCACGTGCGCCTGTTCCCACCGCAGTCGCAGGCGCCGGAACAGGTGGAGCGCCTCGTGGAGTGACGCCAGGGCCTCCGTCGGGCGCCCCCGGGCGAGAAGAACCATCCCGCGCGCATGCGCCGACCATGCGCGGAATCCCTCCGTGCCGTATTCGCGCGCCGTGCGCTCGAGCTCGTCGGCCAGGTCATCGGCAGTGGATGCGTCTCGACGCGCCAGCGCGATCTGAACACCCGCGCGCAAGAGCCGTGTGCGCGCGAGCCGGTCCCGGCCGGCGAGGGACGCGGACAGCGATGCCCATGCCGGTTCGACGCGGCCCTCGCTGAGCTCCAGCAGCGCCTCCCCGGGGGAGGGGTCGATACCCGCCGCGCGGGACAGCGCGAACGCGCGCCTGGCTCCCTCGCCGTCGCCGCGCAGGCGACGCAGTTCACCGAGTGCGTACCACCCCTCGCCCGCCACCCACGGATCCGTGCGCTCGAGCACCGCACATGCGCGCTCGAGCGCGTCCTCGGCGCCCGCCCAGTCCCCTTCGGCCGACTGGAGCTCGAGCCGGTGCACGCGGCAGACCCCGGCGTACACCGCATCGGCGCCGTAGTCGGCGCTCCACCGTTCCGTCGCGCGCGTCCAGTCCGCCATGCGCCCGAAGTCGGCGAGCTCGTGACAGGTGTGGATGGTGGTGCACAGCATGTCCCCGGCCCACTCCGGCTCGATCTCCCCCGACGTGACCGACAGCATCGCCTCGTCGAGGTGAGCGAACCCGGACTCCGGATCACCGCGACGCAGGTCATGCATCCCGGCCACGACAGCGGCGAGAGCCGAGACGCCTGCGACGTCGTCATCGCCGACGAGATCGATGAGCGCGGCCAGCCTCGCCACGCTGCCGGTCGACCACGGCTCGCCGTCGTCGTACATGCCCAGACTCGCATCGAGGTACGCCAGGTAGGCGTGCTCCATGCGCGGCGGCACGTCCTCCAGCAGCCGAGCCGCGCGCCGCGACCACGCCGTTCCCACTGTCACCTCGCCGCGGGTGATGCGCAGCAGCGCGAGAGTCAGCGCGGTGTGCGCCGCGCCGATGGCATCCTGTGCGGCGCGCTGATTCCGAAACGTCTCGTCGAGAAGATCGATGCAGTCCTCGCACTGACCGAGCCACCACTGGCTCGACGCGAGCGCACGCAGATCCGCCGCGCCGAGGGCGTCATCGGCGCGGGCGGCGGCGAACGCGTCGCGCGCGCGCCGCCACTCGCGACGCGCGAACGCCTGACGGGCGTCGGTGAGAACGGCGCTCGTGTCCGTCATGGCCGAATGGTACCGCCGTCGGCCGGTCCGCGCTCGAACGGCCGAACCGCATCCACATCACGAGCATCAGACCCATCGTCACGAGATAGAAGCCGTGCAGGAACCACACCGGTCCCACGGGCAGACTCAGCACGTAGACCGTATGGACGAGGTTCGCGACGTTGCCCACCGCGAGGGACGCGGCGCTGTAGGAGCGCATATCGCGCGAGCGGATCGCCTTGAACACCATCGGCAGATGGGCACACGCGAACAGCACGGTCGACACCGTGCCCGAGATCATCGCGAGGTCCATGGTCCCGACGGTAGGAGCGCCGGATGCGTCCCGGCATCGGGTGATGCGTGTATCCCGTCGACGGCGCCTACACGATCCACTCCGCGGGGTGACAGCCGCGGGAGGGGTGGCGCCCGAACGCCCGCCCGGTCAGACTTCCGCGACGCGAGCAGCCTGGCGCGCAGCGCCGAGCGCTACGTACTCCCCCGGCGGCGGCACCTCCACCGGCAGACCCAGGATCCCGGGCGCGATCGCCTGCACCGCGGGGGACTGCGCCGCGCCACCGATGAGGAGGGCCCGCTCGAGCGGAACATCCAGGGCGCGCAACGCGTCGAGTCCCGCGCCGAGGCCGGCGAGCATGCCCTCCACCGCCGCCCGGGCGAGGTTCTCCCGCGTCGTCGAGGCGAGGGTCATGCCGGTGAGGGATGCGGTCGCGTCCGGCAGGTTCGGGGTTCGCTCGCCCTCGAAGTACGGCAGCAGCGTCAGTCCGCCGGCGCCGGACTCCGCGGCCAGAGCGAGGTCGCTCAACTCCGCGTGATCGACGCCGAGCAGCCGGGCGATCGCATCCAGAACCCGTGCGGCGTTGAGGGTCACCACGATCGGCAGGAAGCCGCCGTCTGCGTCGGCGAAGCCCGCGACGGTCCCCGAGGAGTCGACGGTGCGCGAGGCGCTGACGGCGAAGACCGTGCCGGAGGTGCCGATCGAGACGACGACATCCCCGGTGGCCGCGCCCACCCCGAGGGCGGCACCGGCGTTGTCACCGGCCCCCGGAGCGACGCGGCGCCCGTCCGCGTCGGTGACCCATTCGGCCGGTCCGAGCACCCGAGGGAGCACGGCGTCGTGGCCGAGGGCCGAGACGAACAGGTCGCGGTCGTAACCGTCGACGGCCGGCGCCCACGCCTCGGGGCTCCAGTACCCGGTGCCGGACGCATCCGAGCGATCGGTCACGAGTTCCTCGAGCACCGGGCCTTGCGCCGATTCGCCGGCGGGCCCGAACCCGCGCAGGCGCCACGTCAGCCAGTCGTGCGGCAGCGCGACCGCGGCGACACGCGCGGCGTTCTCGGGCTCGGCGTCGCGCAGCCACCGCAGCTTCGTGATCGTGAACGATGCGACCGGCACGAGCCCCGTGCGCTCGGCGAGCGAATCGGCGCCGAGCTCGTCGATGAGCGCCTCGGCGGCATCCGCCGAACGCGTGTCGTTCCACAGCAGCGCATCACGGATGACCCGGCCCTCGGCGTCGAGGGCGACCATGCCGTGCTGCTGCCCGCCGATGCTCCATGCATCCACGTCGCCCATGCCGCCGGCGGCGACGATCGCCTCTCGCAGGGCGTCCCACCACGCGGCGGGATCCACCTCGGTGCCGTCAGGATGCGCCGCTCGCCCCTCGCGCACGACGGCCCCGCTGGCGGCATCCGTCACCACCACCTTGCACGACTGGGTCGACGAGTCGACTCCCATCACAAGCGCCATCGCTGCTCCATCTCCGTCTTCATCGCCCCACTACCAACGCCCAACGCCATCCTGTGTCCCAACGCCATCCAATGTCCCAATTTCCGTTGTTCTCGCAGGCCTTGGCGACAGAAAGTGGGACACACCCCGGGGTGTAGAGGTGAAGGGGCACCCCCTTGGGAGAAGGGCCCCCTGGGGAAGGGACACCCCCTGGGGAAAGGGACACCCCCCTGGGAGAAGGGCCCCCTTGGGGAAGGGACACCCCCTGGGAAAGGGACACCCCCTGGGAAAGGGGGCCCCTTGGGGAAGGGACACCCCTTGGGGGTGTCAGCCGCGGGCGCCCATCAGGTGCTCGGTCGCCAGCTGCTGCAACCGGACGAACCCGAAGCCCTTGCCGTCGAGATAAGCCGAGGCGTCGAAGTCCTCGTAGGCCGAGCGGTCTGCGAGGAGGTCGTCGTAGGTCTCGCCCGCGTTCAGCGTGGGCTGCGACAGCTCGGCGACCTTCGCGTCCTGGAGCGCGGCCTGCACCTCGGGGTCGGCGCGGAAGGCGGCGGCGCGCTCCTTCAGCAGCAGATAGGTGCGCATGTTCGCGGCCGCGGAGTCCCAGACGCCGGTCTCGTCCTCGGTGCGGCTGGGCTTGTAGTCGAAGTGGCGCGGCCCGTCGTAGGCCGGGCCCCCGTTCACGCCGCCGTTCTCGAGCAGGTCGACGAGCGAGAAGGCGTTGTGCAGGTCGCCGTGACCGAAGACGAGGTCCTGGTCGTACTTGATGCCCCGCTGCCCGTTGAGATCGATGTGGTAGAGCTTGCCGTGGTACAGCGCCTGCGCGATGCCGGCGGTGAAGTTCAGACCCGCCATCTGCTCGTGGCCGACCTCGGGGTTCAGGCCGACGAGCTCGGGCCGCTCGAGCGACTCGATGAAGGCCAGCGCGTGACCGACCGTGGGCAGCAGGATGTCGCCGCGCGGCTCATTGGGCTTGGGCTCGATCGCGAAGCGGATGTCGTAGCCCTTGTCGGTGACGTAGTCGCCGAGGAGGTTGACGGCCTCGCGGTAGCGCTCCAGCGCGGCGCGCACATCCTTCGCGGTGTCGTACTCGGCGCCCTCGCGGCCGCCCCACATGACGAAGGTCTTCGCGCCGAGCTCGGCGGCCAGGTCCAGGTTGCGCAGCACCTTGCGCAGGGCGAAGCGACGCACCCGACGGTCGTTGGAGGTGAAGCCGCCGTCCTTGAACACCGGAGCGGAGAAGAGGTTGGTGGTGACCATCGGGATGGTCAGCCCGGTCGCTTCCAGCGCGCCCTTCAGCCGGTCGATCTGCGCCTGCCGCTCGGCATCGGTGGAGCCGAAGGCGAACAGGTCGTCGTCGTGGAAGGTCATGCCGTAGGCGCCGAGCTCAGCGAGCTTCTCCACGGCGTGCACGACGTCGAGCGGGCCACGAGTCGGGCCGCCGAAGGGGTCGGTGCCGTTGTAGCCGATGGTCCAGAGGCCGAAGGTGAACTTGTCGGCAGGAGTGGGGGTGGGCATGTCGTCTCCACGTCGAGTGAGGTAAATGTTGCGTGTCACAACGTATATCACCCGTGCCCGCGGGTCAACGTCTGGCGCGCCTGTCGAGGCGGCTAGGCTCATCGACATGCTGAGCGCCGTGTCGACCGTCGAGGACATGCGCCGCGGCAACCTCGCCCGGTTCCTCGAGCTCGTGCACCGTGAACGCGCCCTGTCCCGCTCCCAGCTGACGACCGCGACGGGCCTGAACCGCTCCACCGTGGCCGCCCTGGCCGCGGAGCTCGTCGACCTCGGACTCGTCGTCGAACGCGCTCCCGACCCCACGAAGCGGGTCGGGCGCCCGTCGCCCGTCGTCGCCGCGAGCCCCGACGTCATGGTGCTCGCCGCCAACCCCGAGGTCGATGCCCTGACCCTCGCCGCCGTCGCCCTCGACGGCACCGTCGTCGCACGCGAGCGCATCGACGCACTCGACCTCCCCACGCCCGATGCGACGGTCGACCAGCTCGCCGAGGCTCTCGACCGCTGGGGCGACGGCGACCTGTCCGGCGCGCGCTTCGTCGGGGTGGGCGTCGCGACGCCGGGTCTCGTGCGCGCCTCCGACGGGGTGGTGCGCCACGCCCCGCACCTGCGCTGGCGGGATGTGCCGCTGCGCGCGCTGGTCGAAGAGGCAACGGGTCTTCCCACGGCCGTGGACAACGACGCCACGCTCGGCGCGATCGCCGAGCACCGCTTCGGCGCGGGTGTGGGTGTGGATCACCTCGTCTACCTCAACGGCGGCGCCTCGGGCATCGGCGGCGGAGTGATCGTGGCCGGGATGCCCCTCGGCGGCGCCTCGGGCTACGCCGGCGAGTTCGGCCAGAATCGCCCGGGCATCGCCTCGGCGACCCATCGCCGCGCCGACGACGGCGTGCTCGAAGACGAGGTGAGCCGGGCGCGACTGCTCGCCGCGGCACGCCTCCCCTCCGCCGACGACCCGACCCTCGCCGCAGCCCTCGCCGCCTCGTCCGAGGTGGATGTGCGCGACGAGATCGCGCGCCAGCGCGGCATCCTCGCGACCGCCCTCGGAAACGCCGTCAACGTCTTGAACCCCTCGGTGGTGATCCTCGGCGGATTCCTCGCGACGCTGGCCGACAGCGACCCGGCCGCGCTCGATGAGGCGATGCGCGCGCAGTGCATGCCGGCCGCGGCCGACGACGTCGAGATCCGCACCGCGGCCCTTGCCGAGGATCGCCTGTTGATCGGCGCCGCCGAGGCAGCCTTCGCCCCGCTCCTGGCCGACCCCGCGGGGGTCGCGTCGACGAGGTGACATCGTGAGCGAAGACCCCCGTGAGAATGCCGCGCGCTACCGCACGCAGAAGTGGGCGCGCGAGCAGGGGATCTCGGGCGAGCGCGAGCGCGAGAGCGAGAGCACCGAGTCCACGCCGGAGACAGCCGAGTCCGCGCCGGAGACTTGCGCTGCCACGCCGACGGCTTCGGATCGGGCGGCCTTCGTCGAGGTCGCCATCCAGCAGGCGATCCGTCGCGGCGACTTCGACGACCTCCCCGGCGCCGGCAAGCCGCTCGACCTCGGACGCCCGAACGATCCGGACTGGTGGATCCGCCGCAAGATCGAGTCGGAGCGGCTGACCGGCCTCGGGCCGCCGGCGATCATGCTGCGCGTCGAAGACCTCGAGCTCGAGGACCGCCTCGACGCGATGGGGTCGGAGCAGGATGTGCGCGAGCACCTCGAGGACTTCAACCGCCGCGTGCGGCATGCCCGGATGCAGCTGCTCGGCGGGCCGCCGGTGGTCACGGCGCTCCGCGACGTCGACGCGGAGGTGGGCCGTTGGCGGGAACGCCGCGCCGCTCGGGCGGAGGCATCCGCACGCGCCGCATCCGCTCCGCCCCGTCGTCGCCGCTGGTGGCGCCGCCGCTGACGCCGGCTCGACGGGCGGGGGTCAGCGCGCCGGCGGAGCGGTGGTGGCGCGGGCCACGAGGCGGGTCGGAAGCCGCAGGTGCGTGGCCTCGGGCGCGCTCCCGGACATGAGCGCCAGCACGAGGCGCGCCGCCTCCCCGCCGAGCCGCTGCATGGGCTGCCGCACGGTCGTGAGGGCGGGCGAGCGCTGCGACGCGTCGGGGATGTCGTCGAACCCCACCACGGAGAGGTCGCCCGGGATGCTGAGCCCGAGTTCCGCGGCGACCTCGGTGACGGCGATCGCCGAGACGTCGTTGGCCGCGAAGATCGCCGTCGGCCGGTCGCGACGCTGCAGCAGCGCCGCCGCGACGCCCCGGACCGTGTCCTCCTCGTAGCTACCCTCACCGACGAGCGACGGATCGAACGGCAGCTGCGCATCGGCGAGCGCGCGACGGTAGCCGGCATCGCGTGCGATCGACGAGCGGAGGTCGGGGCGCCCCGCGACGAACGCGATGCGCCGGTGGCCGAGCTCCACCAGGTGCCGCACCGCCTCCTGGGCGCCGCGGAAGCTGTCGGATTCCACCGTCGGCAGATCGGCGGGTCCGGTGTGCGGGTCGATGGCCACCACCGGCACCTCGGCGGAGATGTTGGTCACCGTGGGAGTGACGATGATCGCCCCGTCGATGAGGGTTCCGCTCAGCCGGCTGAGTGAGCGCCGCTCCCATCCCTCGCCGCCGGCGTGCCGCGCCCCGCTGTACGCGAGCACGTCGAAGGGACCGTCCCGGAGCGCCGCCCCGACACCCTTGAGCACCTCGGCGCTGAAGGGCTCGAAGTCGGCGACGAGCACGCCGATCACGCCCGTCGTGCGCGCGCGCATGCTGCTGGCGACGAGGCTCGTCTCGTATCCCAGTCGGCGGACGACCTCGAGCACCCGATCGGCGGTGGCGGCCTTCACGCCGTAGCGACCGTTGATCGCCTTCGACACCGTGGCCACCGACACCCCCGCCTCGCGGGCGACGTCGTGGATGGTCGGACGGCGGCTCACACGGGCGAGCTTACCCAGATGGAAAATGATTTCGAAAACGTTTGACACTTTTTGTCGTCGGTCACAACATGGTCCCGCACCCATCCCGCGCCCCCACTGGCGGAGGCGCCCTCAACGAAGAGAGACAGGAATCACATGAACGCGAAGAGAGTCCTCGCGGGTACCGCGGCACTCGCCCTGGGAGCGGTCACGCTCGCGGCGTGCAGCGGCGACGACGGCGGATCCGCCGACGGCACCACCACCCTCACCCTGTGGCACAACTCCACGACCGGTCCCGGTCAGGAGTACTGGGAGAACGCGGCCGCGGCCTTCGAAGAGGCCAACCCGGGCGTCACCATCGAGATCCAGGCGGTGCAGAACGAAGACCTCGACGGCAAGCTGCAGACCGCCCTCAACGCCGGCGACCCGCCCGACCTCTTCCTCCAGCGCGGCGGCGGCAAGATGACCGCCATGGTCAACGCCGGCCAGCTGATGGATCTCACCGACCGCATCTCGGATGAGGTCCGCGCGGAGATCCCGGAGGGATCCTTCGCCGCCGAGACCTACCAGGACTCGGTCTGGGCGATGCCGCTGTCGGTGCTGCCGGGAGGATTCTGGTACAGCGAGGATGCCTTCGCCGCGGCCGGCATCGAATCGACGCCCGAGACCATCGACGACCTCGAGGACGCGGTCGAGCAGCTGCAGCAGACCGACATCGCGCCGATCGCGCTCGGCGGCAAGGACGCCTGGCCCGCCGCGCACTGGTACTACTTCTTCGCCCTCCGCGAGTGCAGCCCCGAGGTCATCGAGGCGACCGGAGACAGCAAGGACTTCAGTGACGAGTGCTGGCTGCGCGCGGCCGAGGACCTCGAGTCCTTCGCCGCGATCGACCCCTTCAACGAGGGATTCCTCACCACCGCCGCGCAGCAGGGCGCCGGCAGCTCCGCAGGTCTGATCGCCAACCGACAGGCGGCGATGGAGCTCATGGGCGCCTGGAACCCCGGGGTGATCGCCTCGCTCACGCCGGACGAGCAGCCCCTGCCCGACCTGGCATGGTTCCCCTTCCCCGAGATCGAGGGCGGCGACGGTGAGCCCGGCTCGATGATGGGCGGGGTCGACGGCTACTCGTGCTCGGCTCAGGCCCCGGACGAGTGCGCCGACTTCCTCAATTTCATCGCCGGTGCCGAGCAGCAGGAGCTGTACTACGAGGCGTATCAGTCCCCGCCGGTGAACACCGTCGCGCAGGAAGCGGTGACGGAGGAGTACCTGCAGCAGATCCTGGAGGCCTACAACAGCGCGCCGTTCGTGTCGCAGTGGCTGGACACCGTGCTCGGTCAGAACGTCGGCAACGCGCTGAACGTCGCGGTCGTCGACATGCTGGCGGGCAACAGCTCGCCCGAGCAGTTCATCGACACCGTCAACACCGCCGGCGCTCAGGGCTGATCATGTCGCTTCGCGAGATGTCCGCCGTCGAGGCCGATCTCGCGCAGGCCGACGGGGACGGCAGCACGCCGCCCCCGTCGGCCCCACGCGCGGGCGGGCGACGCCGCGGCCTCAGCTGGGCCGGGCGCATCGAGGTGCTGCTGCTGGCGGGCCCGGCGGTGGTCTTCTTCGCCGGGTTCGTGCTGCTGCCGGTCGCGATGGCCGCGTACTACGGCTTCTTCCGCTGGTCGGGCTTCGGCCCCGCGACCGACTTCGTGGGCCTGCAGAACTACGTCACGATCTTCAGCGACCCGAATTTCCAGGCCGCGCTCGGGCACAACGCGTTCATCGTCGTGATGTCGCTCGTCCTGCAGGGACCGGTCGCCTTCCTCCTGGCCCTGCTGCTCAATCGCCGGATGCGCGGTCAGTCCGTCATCCGGGTGCTCATCTTCGTGCCCTACGTGATCGCGGAGGTCGTCGTCGGCACCGGGTTCAGCCTCATGCTCGCCACGAACGGCGCCGCCAACGCCGCTCTGGAGAACCTCGGGCTCGGATTCCTCGCGCAGGACTGGCTGGCCGACCCGCAGATCGCGATCTGGACGCTGATGGCCATCCTCACCTGGAAGTACATCGGCTTCGCCGTGATCCTCTTCCTCGCGGGTCTGCAGAGCATCCCCGAGGAGCTCTACGAGGCGGCGGCGATCGACGGCGCCTCGTACTGGCAGATCCAGCGCCGCATCACCCTCCCGCTACTCGGGCCGACCGTGCGCATCTGGGCTTTCCTGTCGATCATCGGAGCCCTGCAGCTGTTCGATCTCGTGTACATCATCTGGGGCCAGTACGTCTCGTCGGTCGCGGGCACCAACACGATGGCGATCTACATGGTCGCCACCGGCCGGAACGCCGGCAACTTCGGATACGGCAACGCCGTCGCCGTCGTCATCTTCGCCATCTCGCTGATCGTCGCCCTGGTCTATCAGCGCTGGGTGCTGCGCCGGGACACCGCGGGCGCGATCACGGAAAGGGGTGCCGCGTGAGCACCATGGCCATCACAACGCGCGTACCCGGCCGCCGGGGCCGCAGCGCGCGCGCCTCGCTGCCGTGGGGCCCGCCCTCCGTGTACTTCATCGCGCTCCTCGTGATCGCGCTCATGCTCGGTCCCGTCGCGTACATCATCATCGGCGGCTTCCGGTCCAACTCGCAGATCACGGTCGACCCGGCCGGCTTCCCCTCGCCGTGGCAGCTGGAGAACTACCTCAGCGTGATCTCGAGCGGCCTGTTCTGGAACCAGGTCCTCAACTCCACGATCGTCGCCGTGGTCACCACGGTCGGAGCCGTCGGGCTCGGCCTCATGGCCAGCTACGTCATCGCGCGCTACAGCTTCCGGGGCCGCGGATTCCTCTACGCCCTGTTCGCCGCGGGCCTGATGTTCCCCATCACCGTGGCCATCACGCCGCTGTACATCGTGGTGCGAAACCTGGGTCTGATGAACACCCTGCCGGGCGTCATCCTCCCCCAGATCGCGTTCGCCCTGCCGGTGACGATCATCATCCTCGTGCCGTTCCTCCGGGCGATTCCGGATGAGATCCAGGAGGCGGCCTACATCGACGGATGCGGCCGGCTGTCGTTCTTCTGGCGCATGGTGCTGCCGCTGTCGGTTCCCGGTGTGATCACCGTCGGGATCCTGGCCTTCATCAACAGCTGGAACGCCTACCTGCTGCCGCTGTTCATCCTGAACAATGAGGCGGCGTTCACCCTCCCCCTCGGCGTGCAGGCGTTCTCGTCGCAGTACTCCGTCGACACGGCCCGCGTGCTGGCGTTCACCTCGCTGTCGATGCTGCCGGCGCTGCTGTTCTTCAGCCTGTTCGAACGACGCATCGTCGGCGGCCTCACCGGCGCCGTCAAGGGCTGATCCCCGACCCCGCGCCCGACGCGAGAGAGAAGTCATCGTGTTCTCACCCGACACCGCCCTGCCCACGACCTCGGCCCGTGTGGAAGGGCTGCTGGCCCGCATGAGTCTCGACGAGAAGCTCGCGCAGCTCGTCGGCTACTGGGTCGACAAGGGCGGCGAGGTCGTCGCCCCCATGGCCGGCGAGATGGGCAACAGCGGCCCCTACGACGAGGCGACGGTGCACGGCATCGGCCATCTCACCCGCGTGTACGGCACGCGACCGGTCGACCCCGTCGACCGCGCGGCGTGGCTCTGGGACGAGCAGCGCCGGCTGGTGCGCGAGACACGGCTGGGAATCCCCGCCATCGTGCACGAGGAGTGCTTGACCGGGCTCGCGGCGTGGAAGGCGGCGACGTTCCCGACGCCGTTGGCATGGGGGGCCGCGTTCGACCCCGACCTCACCGCCGAGATGGCGGAGGTGATCGGATCGTCGCTGCGGCAGCTCGGCATCCACCAGGGCCTCGCTCCCGTGCTCGACGTCGTCGTCGATCCACGGTGGGGGCGCGTTGACGAGTGCATCGCGGAGGATCCGTATGTGGTCGGCACGATCGGCACGGCCTACGTGCAGGGACTGCAGCGAGCCGGCGTGCACGCCACGCTGAAGCACTTCGCGGGCTACTCCGCCTCGCGCGCCGGTCGCAACCACGCCCCCGTGCACGCCGGGCCGCGCTTTCTCGCCGACACCGTGCTTCCGCCGTTCGAGATGGCGGTGCGCACCGGCGGCGTGCGCTCGGTGATGAACTCCTATGCCGAGATCGACGGGATGCCGGTCGCGGCCGACCCGGACCTGCTCACCGGCGTACTTCGCGAGCAGTGGGGCTTCGACGGCACCGTCGTCGCCGACTACTTCGCCGTCGCCTTCCTCCACACGATGCACGGCGTCGCCGCAGACCTCGGCGAGGCCGCGGCGCTCGCGCTGCAAGCAGGGATCGACGTGGAGCTGCCCACGGGCGACGCATTCCTCGGTCCCCTGCGGGAGCGCCTCGCGACGCATCCCGACGAGCTCGCGCTGGTCGATCGCGCGGTCCGGCGCGTGCTGGCGCAGAAGGAGGAGCTCGGGCTGCTCGACGCCGCCTTCGACGACCCGCCCACCACCGTCGATCTCGACAGCCCCGCGCACCGGGAGCTCGCCCGTCGCACCGCGGAGGAGTCGATCGTGCTGCTGAGCAATGACGGCACGCTGCCGCTGTCGCCGGACGGTGGCAGCATCGCCGTGATCGGCCCGAACGCCGACGCGCCAGACGCGCTGATGGGCTGCTATTCGTTCGCCAACCACGTGCTGGCGCACCACCCTGACACCCCGCTGGGGTTCGACATCCCGTCGGTGCTCGCGTCGCTGATTCGGGAGCTGCCGCAGGCGACGATCATGCGCGCAGCCGGCTGCGACGTCGAGGGCGACGACGCGTCGGGAATCGCCGACGCGGTCGCGGCGGCATCCGCGGCCCGGGTCGCCGTGGTCGTCGTCGGCGACCGCGCGGGCCTCTTCGGTCGCGGCACGGTCGGCGAGGGCAACGACGTGGACGATCTCGAGCTGCCGGGCGTGCAGCGCCGCCTCGTGGAGGAGGTCGCCGCCACCGGCACGCCGACCGTCGTCGTGGTGCTCTCGGGGCGCCCGTACGCGATCGGATGGATGCGCGAGCGCACCGCCGCCGTCGTACAGGCGTTCTTCCCCGGCGAGGAGGGCGGCACCGCCATCGCCGGCGTGCTGTCGGGCCGGGTGAACCCGTCGGGGCACCTGCCGGTGTCGCTCCCCCGTTCGGCCGGCTCGCAGCCGTACAGCTATCTGCATCCGGTCCTGGGCGGGCCCACCGAGATCACGAGCGCCGACAACACCCCCGCCTTCCCCTTCGGTCACGGCCTGTCCTACACGGCCTTCCGCCGGAGCGGTCTCGTGGCCGCGGATGCACCGACCGACGGCGCGCTGACCGTCACCGTCTCGATCGAGAACATCGGCGAGCGCGCCGGAACCGACCTCGTGCAGGTGTACGCGCGCGACCTGTACGCGCAGGTGACGCGACCGGTGGCACAGCTGCTGGCGTATCGCCGCGTCGCCCTCGACCCGGGGGAGCGTGCCGAGGTGACCTTCGACGTGCCGGCGTCGCGCCTGGGCTTCACCGGACGCGCGGGATTCCGGATCGTCGAGCCGGGCGAGGTGGATGTGTGGGTCGGCCCGTCGTGCGCGACGCGCGACACCGAGGCCCGCATCCGACTGACCGGCGACGTGCACCGCGTGTCGGATGCACCGCCGCAGCCGGTCCCCTCCCGCGTGCGGCGCATCGCCCGCGTTCCCGCGGCCCCCACGCCGTGACCTTCGCCCCGGCGGGCTGCGGGTCAGCGCCAGGCGGATGCGGGGGTCAACGGCACCGGTGACGGGCGCTCGACCGAGGTCGTGAGCTCGATGCGGGTGTGCGCCGCGGCGGCGGCGTGGAGCGACTCCATGACCTCCAGCACGTGCAGCGCCACATCGCCCCCGGCCCGACGGTGTCCGGCGAGGAAATCGAGCAGCCCGATGCCGCGCGCGGCGTCTTCGTAACCGGCCGACACCGGCAGCGTGTCCCATTCCGCGCCGCGGCGCGGGAACCGCGACACCGGGCCGGCGTGGTGGTTCGGGTCGGGAAGGACCAGGGCCCCCTCGGTGCCGTAGACCTCGAGCGGGCGGGCCGCGGTGGCGACACCGTCGAAGCTCATCGTGACCGTCGAGATCCCGCCTCCCGCGTGCTCGAGCACGCCCGCGATGTGGGTGTCGACCTCGACCGGCACGATCTCGCCCCTCCGCGGCCCCGAGGCGATCTCGCGGGTCGTGCGCGCCCGCGAGGCGGCGCCGGAGACGGCGACCACCGGGCCGAGCAGGTGCACGAGCGAGGTCAGGTAGTAGGGCCCCATGTCCAGCAGCGGGCCGCCGCCGGCCCGGTAATAGAAGTCCGGCTGCGGATGCCAGTGCTCGTGGCCGGGCGAGACCCACGTGGCGGTCGCGCCCACGGGCGCCCCGATGAGACCGTCGTCGACGGCTCGGCGCGCGGTCTGCCCGCCCGTGCCCAGCACGGTGTCGGGGGCGCATCCGACGCTCACCCCCTCGCGGGCGGCAGCGAGCATCACCTCGCTCGCATCGGCGAGGGTCGCGGCGAGCGGCTTCTCGCCGAACACGTTCTTGCCATGCCGGATGGCGGCGAGCGCGACCTCGGCGTGCGCGGCGGGGATCGTGAGGTTCAGCACCGTGTCGACCTGCGGGTCGGCGACGAGGTCGGCGGTGGACATCGCGCGGCTCCCGTCGAGCGCCGCGGCCGTCGCATCGGCGCGGGCGGTGTCGAGGTCGGCGACCGCGGCGATGCGCACCCCGTCGACCCCGGCGAGGGTGTCGAGGTAGGCGCGCGAGATGACCCCGAGCCCGACGATCCCTATCGTGTGCGTGCCGCCCACAGCATCCCCCTCTCGACGATCGTGCGCACGCTGTGCTCGCGCAGCACCTCGACGCTGTGCCCGGGCGTCGCGACGAACACGCGCCCGTCTCCCCACAGCCGTGTCCAGACTGCGGGTGAGGTGATCTCGCGGTGCCACGGATGGTACGGCTGCACCGGGTGCGTCGTGGTGGCGAGCACGTCGATGAGGTCGTCGTGGAGCACCCAGTACTGCTCGGTGTGCAGCGAGAAATCGTCGATGCCGCGGGTGATCTCGTGGTCGCGCCCGAGGTCGGTCATCGCGACGCGGTAGGTGAGGTAGTTGTCGGTCTCGTCGCCGTGCACCTCGGCGGGGTGCTTCGAGGGATGCGTCGCGAACTGCCCGCCGATCAGCTGCAGGTAGTCGGAGCTGTTCCGGTACGAGTCGGCGATGCCACCGTGCCACCCCGCCATTCCGGTGCCGGCCGCGACGGCGCGGCGAAGTCCCGCCACGGCCTGGGCGGAGATCTCCGACATCGTCACGGATTGCACGATGAGATCGGTCGCGGCCATGCGGTCCGCGTCGGCGTAGACCTCCGGACTCTCCTCGACGACGATCTCGAAACCCTCGGCCCGCAGGAACGGCAGGAAGAGCTCGGTCGCCTCGACCGGATGATGGCCCTCCCACCCGCCGCGGACCACGAGCGCGGAGCGCGTCATGATGCCCTCCCCTCGTCGTCGCGCCGGTGCACGGGCGTCATCACGGCACCGTTCGCCGCACTCTCGGTCACCGCCGCGAGCACCCGCTGCACACGCGCCGCCTCGGCGAACGACGGTGCAGCAGCATCGACGTCGCCACCGATCGCCCGCACGAAGTCGACCACCTGGTGCGTGAACAGGTGCTCGTACCCGAGTCCGTGTCCGGGCGGCCACCACGCCCCCGCATACGGGTGCTCGGGTTCGGTCATCTGGATGCGGCGGAAGCCCTGCGCGCCGGCCGGGTCATCGGCGCGGTAATACTCCAGTTCGTTCATGCGCTCGAAGTCGAACGCGACGGATCCGAGGGAGCCGTTGACCTCGATCCGGTTGGCGTTGCGGCGGCCGGTGGCCAGGCGCGTGGCTTCGATAACGCCGAGGGCGCCCCCCGCGAAGCGGGCCGTGACGGCGACCGCGTCGTCGACGGTGACCGGCAGCCGCTCCCCCGCGCCGGCCACACCGCCGATTCCGGCCTGCGTCACCATCGGCGGACGGGTGGGGACGAAGGTGCGGAGCACCGCCGAGACGGCCGCGATGTCGTCTCCGATCAGCCACTGCGCGGTGTCGATGGAGTGCGCCCCGATGTCGCCCAGCGTCCCCGATCCCGCACGATCGCGGTCCAGTCGCCAGGTGTGGGGAGCGTCGGGATCGCTCAGCCAGTCCTGCAGGTACTGCGCCCGCACGTGCCGGATCTCACCGAGCGCACCGTCGGCGATGAGCGCACGAGCGGCGGCAAGGGCCGGGGTGCGGCGGTAGCTGAATCCGCACAAGGCGACGCCCGGCGCGGTCGCGGCGGCGTCGACCATGCGATCGGCCTCCGCGACGGAGTTCGCCAGCGGCTTCTCGCACAGCACGTGCTTGCCGGCGGCGAGGGCCGCGAGCGCGATCTCGGCGTGCGTGTCCCCCGGTGTGCAGATGTCGACCACGTCGATGTCGGCACGACCGACGACCTCTCGCCAGTCGGTGGCGTATTCGGGCCAGTCCAGGTCACGAGCGGCAGCGGCTCCGTCGGCGCGGCGACCCACGAGCACAACGGGGACGATCTCACGGCCGAGCGGGAAGAAGCGCGGCGCCGTGCGCCACGCGTGCGTGTGCATGCGGCCCATGAAGCCGTTCCCGATCACGGCGATCCGCAGCGGCGCATCCGGCATCGTCATCGATGCTCCTCTCTGTCTGCGACGAGCGTGCCATCGGCAGCAGGGCCGCAGCCGAAACTTGCGCAAAACCGGCGCCCTGCTCGATGGTGGAGCCATGACCCGGGCGACCCTGGCAGACGTCGCGGCCGCCGCGGGCGTCAGCGTGGCCACCGCATCGCGGGCGATGTCGGGGCGCGGCGACCTGTCGGCGCAGACGCGGCGTCGCGTACGGGAGGCGGCGACGGCGCTCGGGTACGGACGGCATGCCGCACGCGGCGGACGCCCGGCCGCGAGCGCTCACCTGATCGACCTCGTGCTCGGCCGCTTCCACAACCCGTGGGCCGACGAGGTGACCGCGGGGGCGCACGGGGCGGCGACCGCCCGCGGCTACGACCTGGTGCTCACCGAGGAGAGCGACTTCCCGGGCGACGATTGGCCCGTGCGCGTGCGTCGGCGCGGCTCGGCGGGTGTCGTGCTCGGTCTGATCTCGCCCACCGCGTCGCAGCTGGGCGCGGTGCAGAAATCGCACATTCCGGTCGTCCTCCTCGATCCCCCGTCGGAGGCGACGCACGGCATGCCGAGTGTGCGCACGACCGATACCGCCGGCGCCGCGGCGGCAGCCCGGCACCTCGCCGCCCGCGGCGCGACCCGCTTCGCCGTCCTCGGCGGCGACCCGCCGTTCCGGTACGGACGGGCCCGCCGCGACGGATTCGTCGAAGAGCTCGCCCGCCACCTGCCGCACGCCGACGTCGACGCGACGACGAGCGCGTGGCACGCTCCCGCCGCGCGCGATGCGATGGTCCCGGTGCTCCGGCGGCGAGACCCGCGCGATCGCATCGGCGTCTTCGCGGTGTCGGACGAACATGCGGCCGGTGTCTACGCCGCGGCGGCGGCATCCGGTGCGCGCATTCCCGACGATGTGCTGGTGGTGGGGTTCGACGATGTGCGCGGTGCGCGCTGGATGACGCCAGCACTCAGCACGGTACGGCAGCCGATCCGCGAGATGGCCGCCACCGCGGTCGGACTGCTCGCCGACGCCGCCGAGGGCGCCCCACCCCCGAACGCTCCGATCACGCTGCCGACGACGCTCGTCCCTCGTGCATCCACGTGACCGGCATCGAAGGGCGACGGCCTCGAGGTGGTGAGGGTATGGCAGGGTGGCGACATGCGTATCGCTCTCACCGGCGCGACCGGAAAGCTCGGCTCGGTCGCCATCCGCGAACTCCGCGCCGCCGGACACGATGTCACCGGGTTCGACGTGGTCGGCGCCCGCGCGTCGGGATTCGTGCAGGTCGACCTCACCGACTACGGGCAGGTGATCGACGCGCTCGGCGGTGTCGACCGCACTGCGCCGTTCGACGCGGTCGTGCACCTGGCGGCCATCCCGGCGCCAGGGCTGCGCACCGACGTGGCGACGTTCCACAACAACATGCCCGCGACCTTCAACGTGTTCTGGGCCGCGGCGAGGCTGGGCATCCGGCGCATCGTCTACGCCTCGAGCGAGACGGTGCTGGGCCTGCCGTTCGACGTACCACCGCCGTACATCCCGGTCGACGAGGAGTACCCGCCGCGCCCGGAGTCGGTCTACTCGATCGTGAAGACCCTCGAGGAGCAGCTGGCACGCGAGCTCGTGCGGTGGCACCCCGACCTCTCGGTGAGCGCGCTGCGGTTCTCCAACGTGCTCGTTCCCGACGACTACGCCGGCTTCCCCGACTTCCAGGACGACCCGATGGTGCGCAAGTGGAACCTGTGGGGCTACATCGACGCGCGCGACGGTGCTCAGGCGATCGACAGGGCGCTGCAGCACGCCCCCGCGGGCTTCGAGGCCTACATCATCGCGGCCGCCGACACCGTCATGGACCGGCCGAACGCCGACCTCATCGCCGAGGTGTTCCCCGGCGTCGAGGTGCGCGGCGAGCCGGGCGCGCACGAGACGCTGCTCTCGATCGACAAGGCCCGCCGCGTGCTCGGGTTCGACCCGAAGCACTCCTGGCACGACCACGTCTGACCCTCGCCGCTCTTCGCTCGTCACTCGTTCGCCGAACCACCCCTTTTCTCGCCGAGCCGCCCCGCTATTTTCGGCGGAGGAGGGCTCGCTCGGCACGAAGGGGCCGGCTCGCCACCCATCGGCGGTTTTGCACTCCGGAGCGTCAAGTGCAAAAATGCACTGGATGGCCGAGAGTGCAGTTTCTTCGCGTGAGCAGCGGACGCGCGACACCGAGCGCGCGCTGCGCCGTCGCGCGCGCGAGCTCACCGCCGAGCGCGGGCTGACCGGCTTCACCGTCGAAGAGCTGTGCGCTGAGGTGGGCGTCTCGCGACGCACCTTCTTCAACTACTTCGCGGGCAAGGAGAACGCCGTCCTGGGTGTGTCGATGCGCACCGACGTCAGCGAGGCGGAGGCGGCGTTCGTCACCGGTGACGGCGACCTGCTCGACGCTCTCGCGGCGCTCATGATCGCGCGGTGGGAATCGGTCGACATGGACATCTCCGAGGCGCGCCTCGTCGGTGCGGCGGTGGAGAGATCGCCCGAGCTGCACCGCACCTTCTTCGCCCACATCGCCGAGGCGCAGCGCGCCGACCGCGCACTCATCGCCGGCCGACAGGGATGGCCCGACGACGACGAGCGGGCCGCCGTCGCGGTCGACCTCGTCGGCTCGCTCATGCGCCCGTGCGTCGACCGGTTCTTCGCCCACGACGGCACGGTGCCCTTCGCCGATATCTTCCGAGACCGCCTCGCCGTCGCGCGCTCCCTCCTCGACCCCGCCTGCTGACCTCCGACAAGGACCCCTCATGACCTCCTCCGCCCTGGAGCAGCCGTTCCTCCTCACCAAGCGGCGCATCTGGATCATCTTCAGCGCCCTCATCGCGGGCATGCTGCTGGCGAGCCTCGACCAGACGATCGTCTCGACGGCCATGCCGACGATCGTCGGCCAGCTCGGCGGCGTCGAGCACCAGGTGTGGATCGTGACCGCCTACCTGCTGGCCACGACGATCGTCATGCCGATCTACGGCAAGTTCGGCGACGTGCTCGGCCGCCGGCACCTCTTCCTCATCGCCATCGGACTGTTCACCGTAGCCTCCGCCGGCGCGGCCTTCGCGGGCGACTTCTGGGCGTTCGTCGCCTTCCGCGCCATGCAGGGCCTCGGCGCCGGCGGCCTCATGATCCTGTCGCAGGCCATCATCGCCGACATCGTCCCCGCCTCCGAGCGCGGCAAGTACCTCGGCCCGCTCGGCGGCATCTTCGGCCTTTCGGCGGTCGCGGGCCCACTGCTCGGCGGCTACTTCGTCGACCACCTCACGTGGCAGTGGGCGTTCTACATCAACATCCCGATCGGCATCGCGGCGTTCGTCATCGCACTGGTGGCACTCAAGCTGCCGGTGAAGCGCGCCACCAAGCCGATCGACATCCTCGGCGTGCTGCTGCTGTCGACCGCCACCACGTGCCTCATCTTCTTCACCGACTTCGGCGGCGACGCCGCACACGGCTGGAAGGCGCCGGAGACCTGGATGTGGGGTGCCGGTCTCCTCATCGCCGCGCTTCTGTTCGTGTTCGTCGAGTCGCGCGCGGCCGACCCCATCATCCCGCTCAGCTTCTTCCGTAACCCGGTCTTCGTCAACGCCACCGCGATCGGCCTCATGATCGGGCTGGCGATGTTCGCCGCAATCGGATTCATCCCCACCTTCCTGCAGATGGCGTCGGGCACCTCGGCAGCCGTGTCGGGCCTGCTCATGCTGCCGATGATGGTGGGCCTCATGGGAACCTCGATCGCCTCGGGTCTGATCATCACGCGGACCGGGCGCTACAAGGTCTTCCCGATCGCCGGAACGCTCACGACGGGCCTCGCGATCGTGCTCATGGCCGGCATGACCGCCGAGACGCCCATCTGGATCATCTGCGTGTTCCTGTTCATCTTTGGGGCCGGACTCGGCCTCATCATGCAGGTGGTCGTGCTGGTGGTTCAGAACGCGGTGCCCGCGGCCGACATCGGATCGGCCACGAGCACGAACAACTACTTCCGCGAAGTGGGCGCGGCCCTCGGCACCGCGGTGTTCGGCACCCTGTTCACCACCCGCCTGAGCGAGAACCTCACCAGCGTCTTCGCCGACGCCGGAGCGACCCCCGAGCAGGCGGCAGAGGCGACGGCGACGATCGACCCGCAGGTGCTCGATCAGCTGCCCGCGACGGTGCGCGACGGCATCGTCACCGCCTATGCCGACGCCCTCGCTCCGGTGTTCTGGTACGTACTGCCCTTCATCGGCGTCGCGTTCGTGCTGAGCCTGTTCCTCAAGCAGGTGCCGCTGTCGGATGTGGCGGGCCTCGTCGCCCGCGGCGAGGCCGTCGGGGGCGAAGAGGCCGAGCGCCTGGAGGCCGAGCAGCGCGCATCAGCCGACGCCCGCACACCCCGCGCCGCCCGTGCCGCCGATCCCGGCGACGCGAGCAACGCCCCGGAGCGCGATCGACGCGAGCGCTGACGCACTGGCGCCGCGGCGGAGTGTTCACCGGACCCGCCAGCGGCGTATCGTGGTGCACATGGGCACCATCTACTACGGCGGATCCGCCACCCCCATCCACATCGAGGACCGTGCCCTGGCGCACCTCAAGGTCGTGATCGCCACGAAGCTCCGTCGGAACGAGAGCTTCACGGTGTCATGGCAGCATCCGACCGGCGAACCGGAGGGCCGCAGCACGCTGTGGCTGCACCCGTCGATCCCGCTGCGGTTCGTCTTCGACGCTCCCGAGCCGCCGGAATTGAGCCGTCAGTGGATCGAGGACCTCGCCAGCTCCGCCAATTCATCCGGCGGCATCCAGCTGATCACCGAACAGGTGAGCATCACCGACTGATGTGGTCGACGCCCCTCAGCCGCGCGGCGGGTTCGCGTCGGTGACGGGCGCCTCGTCCTCGGGGGGCTCAGGCACGATCCAGAGCCCGTTCGGGCCGCTCGCGGTCTGCATCAGCTCCTCGATCCAGACGCGGTTGATGCGGGGCTGACGACTGCCGAAGAAGTGGAACTGCATCGGCACCGACGGATGCATCCAGAAGCTGCGGCGACCACTGCCGTCGCCGACCTCGACGTCGAACATGAACGACTCCGCACGGCGCAGCTTGTTCATCACCACGATGCGCAGGTGGGCGAGCACACGGTCTTCGATCTCCACAGAGTTCGAGGAATTGTCGTAGATGAAGCGACCCATGGACGCGAGCCTACCCGGTCAGAACGGCCACACGAACGGCACGTAGAGTACGGCGAACGCGACGAAGAGGGCCGCGAGAGGCAGGCCGAGCCGCCAGTAGTCCCCGAAGCGGTACCCGCCTGGCTCCATGATCATGAGGTTGGCCGGCGTAGCGATCGGCGTGAGGAACGCGGCCGCGCCCGCGACGGTGAGCGCCATCATGAACGGCATCACCGACAGGTCGAGGGTCGCCGCGATCGACACGGCGATCGGGGCGACGATGAGCACGGTCGCGGCGTTGCTGATGAGCTGACCGAGCACGAGGGTGAGCAGGCACAGCGCGAGGAGCACCACGTGCGCGCTCGCGCCGCTCATCGCCGCCAGCACCCAGCCGGCGACGAGGTCGGCGGTGCCCGTCTGGATGAACGCCGTCGACAGCGGGATCATGCCGGCGATCAGCACGATCGTCGTCCACGAAATCGACTGGAAGGCCTGCGGCACGCTGATCGCGCGGGTCAGCACGAGCGCTACGGCCGCGAGCAGGGCCGCGGCGGCGGGCGGCACGACACCGGTCGCCAGCAGCACGACCATCACGGCGAGAACGACGACCGCGCGCTTGGCTCCGCGCCCGAGCGGCACCGAGCGGCGCAACTGCGCGGGCGCGTCCACCGGCAGCATCCCTCCCGAGGCCGTGCGAACCGTCAGGGCATCCCATGTGCCTTGCAGCAGCAGGGCGTCGCCGGCCTGCACCACGATGTCGCCGGTCTTCAGCACCTGTTCGCCGCGTCGGGCGGCCAGCACGACGAGATCGCCGTCGGGTGTGGTCATGCCGGGAGCGACGACGGTGCCGATCAGGGGCGAACGCGGCGCGATGACCACCTCGGTCACTCCCGAGGCGGGGCCGAGGAGCGTGCCGGTGTCGAGCGACACGTCGTACTCGTGTCGAAGCACACGGGCGTGACGGGCGAGGTCGGTCGGCAGCCGCACGCCCTCGCGCATCGGCAGCAGCGGCTTGCCGAGCAGGACGATCACCGCCGCCGACGCGATCACGAGGGGCACACCGACCAGCGCGAACTCGAAGAATCCGAAGGCGCGTCCGCCGTTCTCGGCGGCGATGTCGGAGACGATGATGTTCACCGGCGTTCCGGTGAGGGCGAGGAGCGACCCCGCACTCGCCATGAAGGCCAGCGGCATGAGCAGCTGCGAGGGCGGCAGCCCCGCGCGGGCGGCGACGACGACCACGAGAGGCACGAGGGCCGCGACGGCGCCGTTGATGCTGATGAGCGCCGATGCGATCGCGACGACGGCGCCGATCGCGAGGAGGAGCCGAGCTCGGCCCGTGCCCGCGCGCGTGATCACCTGCTTGCCCGCCCAGGCCGTGACCCCGGTGGCATCGAGCGCTTCGCTCACGACGAAGAGCCCCGCGATGAAGAGCACGGTCGGGTCGCCGAATCCGGCGACCGCCTCCGGCAGGGTGAGCACGCCGCTGAAGAACAGCAGCAGGGAGACCCCCACCGCGATGACGGCGATCGGCACCCGGTTGCTCACGAACGCGACGACCGCGAGGGCGAGGATGATCAGTGTGGCGGCGACGGGGTCCACGCGGCCAGCGTAGCGATCAGGCCGCGTCGACGGGCTCTGTCGCGAGCCGCTCCTTGACGCGGCGTTCGACCAGCACGGGGATGAACGCGCGCACGCGGGCGCCGTCGAGCTGCGCGAGCTCGTCGGCCGCGATCTCGCGCAGCCGATCCTCGCCGACGAACGGGTACGTCTCGGACAGCCGCTCGAGCGCGTAGACGAGCGCTTCGTACTCCGATTCCGGCTGGAGGCGGCTCATACTCGCATTGTCCGCCCCGCCGCGTGCGTCGTCCAGGTGCTTCACGGGTCCGTCATGGATCGATCCATAGATTATGGTCTATATATGACCTCCTCGCGCCGGATCGAGACCATCCGCTCCCTCACGGGAGAGTTCGCCGGCAGCGCCGGACTCGCCGCCGTCGCCATCGGGTCGGGGATCGCCGCGCAGACCCTCTCCCCGGGGGACGTGGGCCTGCAGCTGTTCGAGAACGCCTTCGCCACGGCACTCGGACTCGGGGTGCTCATCGCCGTCTTCGCCCCCGTCTCCGGCGCCCATTTCAACCCGGTGGTGACGCTCGTCGACGCGCTGCTCCACGGGCGGCCGGTGCAGAGCGTTGCGACCTACCTTCCGGTCCAGATTCTCGGATGCATCACGGGCGCCGTCGTGGCGAACCTCATGTTCGGCCTTCCCGCCGTGTCGTGGGCGACGACCGACCGGGCGAGTTGGCCGACGCTGTTCGCGGAGGTCGTTGCGACGGCCGGCCTCCTCACGGTGATCTTCGGTCTCGTGCGCACGGGGCGCTCGCACCTCGCCGCCCCGGCCGTGGGCGCCTACATCGGCGCCGCGTACTTCTTCACCTCGTCGACGAGCTTCGCGAACCCCGCCATCACGGTCGGCCGGGCTTTCTCCGACACCTTCGCCGGCATCGCACCGACCTCCGTCCTCCCCTTCATCGGTGCGCAGCTGGTTGGCGCGGTGCTCGCGTGGGGGTTCATCCGCGCCGTGTTCCCCCGCACCGACATCGCCACGATCCCGACGGCATAGCCGACCGACGACGGCCGTGGGGAGGGGGTTGACCCGAACAGCGCTCCACACGTGAGACTGATGCCGTGACCCGGGTGAGAGAGAACCTCCGCGACTGGCGCCAGACGTCGCTGAACCGCCACCGCGTGCTGCTGGCGGCCAAGACCGCGGCCGCCGCCGCGATCGCGTGGCTGCTCGTCCCCCTCCTTCCGTTCGTGAGCAACGAGTACTCCTACTACGCCCCCTTCGGCGTGCTCGTGGTCATGTACCCGACGGTGGCGGCCACGGCCCGCACCGGGGGCCAGACCCTCCTGGGTCTCGCGCTCGGGATCGGTTTGGGCGTCGCGGCGCTCGGCGCGACCGAGTTCTTCGACATCCCGCCCGTCATCCCCCTGGCCGCGGTCGTCGGTGTCGGTGTGCTTCTCGGCGGCATCCGACACCTCGGAGCCGGTCGCGACATCCTCGCGGTCGCCGCCGTCTTCGTGCTGCTGCTCGCCGGGCAGGCGGGGTCCGGGGACTATCCGCTGTCGTACCTCGTGACGATGGGCGTCGGCGTCGTCGTCGGGCTCGTCGTGAACCTCGTCGTCGTTCCGCCGCTGTATTTCGAGTGGGCCAGTGGCAAGCTCACCGACCTGCGCGAAGCCGCCGCGGCGTTCCTCGACACCCTCGCCGATCACGTGCGCGAGCCGGATGCCGCACAGGTGGACGCCGCCCTGTCGCACCTGGACGCGATGACCGAAGAGGTCCGACGCGAGGTCGCCGAGGCTGAGGATTCCGCCCGCGCCAACCCCCGGGGCCGGCGCCACCTCGCCGAGCTGCAGCAGAACGCGCGTCGCCTGCGTTCGATGGACCTCACCGTCGCCGCCACGCGCGACCTCGCCGAGGTCATCTCGGGGCGTCATCCCGAGACCCTGGTCGAGATGGACGACGAGGCGCAGCGCCTGTTCGCCGACGCGATCCGCGCCTGCGCCACGCTGACGAAGACGCCGATCGACGATGACGGCCTCGACGACCGTGTGCGCGCCGCGAAGGACGCGCTCGAGCGCTACCTCGGTGCACTGCCATCGACGACCGTCTCGACCTCGACGATGGCTCAGCGCATCGAGCCGGCGATCTTCCTGCGTCGCCTGGTCGACGCCTCCACCCTGTTCATGGATGACACCAGAGCCTGATCTCGGCGCCTGTCAACCCCCGCGGTGATTCGGGGTCTCCGACCCTAGCGTCCGAGCACAACCGCTCACGCGCACAGGAAGGGGAAGACGATGTTCTTCCACAAGCAGGAGTTGCAATTCGCCGCCACGCCCGACAAGCCCGATGCGATCTTCGCCCGGCGGCTTCAGGAGGTGCTCGGCGGACAGTACGGCGAGATCACGGTGGCCATGCAGTATGGCTTCCAGGCCGTCAACTGCCATCTGCCGGGAAAGTACCGCGATCTGCTGTATGGCATCGGCGCCGAGGAGATGGGACATGTCGAGATGCTGGCGGTGATGATCGCGCAGCTGCTCGAGAAGGCACCCGTGTCGCAGAGCGAGGAGGCCGTGGCGTCGGATCCGACGCTCGCCGCCGTGTTGGGCGGGATGGACGTGCAATCGGCGATCGTCGCCGGGGCCGGCGTTCGTCCCGTCGACAGCAACGGCAACCCGTGGCAGGGGTCCTACATCACCGCCAGCGGCAACCTCCTCGCCGACTTCACCGCCAACGCCAACGCGGAGATGCAGGGCCGCACCCAGGTGGCCCGGCTCTACCACATGACCGACGACAGCGGCGTGCGGGACATGCTGTCCTTCCTGCTCGCGCGAGACACCATGCATCAGAACCAGTGGATCGCCGCCGCGGCCGAGTTGCGCGAGGAGGGCGTGGAGGACCTGCCCGTTCCGAGCAACTTCCCGCTCAGCAAAGAGGCGCGCGAGCACGCCTACACGTACTACAACTTCTCCGACGGTCAGGCGGCGGCGGAGGGCTCCTGGGCCTCCGGGCCGACGCCCGACGGCAAGGGCGAATTCCGCTATGAGGACGGCCCCGGCACCTCGGTGCCGATGCCGCCGCCGACCACACCCGATCCGCGCTACTACGGCACCGATGCGAAGCCGGGCTTCATCGACAAGGCCGAGGGCGTCGTGCGCGACGCGCTATCGTAGCCGCGAGTCGGCGCGAGACCGGGTGATCCGCCCGGTCTCGCACCATGCGGAAGGGGTCGGATGCCTGCTGTCGCCGTGATCGGTGCTCTCACGTTCGTGCTCAGCGCCCTGTCGGTGAAGCTGCAGCGCACGGGGGTGCCCCCGCTCCTGATCGCACTCGCCTGCGGCGCCCTGCTCGGGCCGTTCGCGGCGGGAGTCGTGCAGCCGACCGCGTGGGGCCTCGGATCGACAGAGGTGCTCGAGTCGGTGGCACGGGTCGTGCTCGCGGTGTCGCTGCTCGGCGTCGCGCTGAGGTTCCCGCGGGGATACTGGCGCGCGAACCTGCGCTGGATCGTCGCCAGCATCGCCGTCGGCATGGTCGTGATGTTCGCCGTCGCGACCGGGGCGGTGCTGCTGCTGGGCATCCCCCTTCTGTCGGCCATGCTGATCGCGGCAGCGATCACGCCGACCGATCCGGTCGTGACCACGCCGATCGTCACCGGCACCGTCGCAGAGGAGCGCATCCCGAAGCGGGTGCGTCTGAACCTCTCGTCGGAGAGCGGGCTGAACGACGGGCTCGCATATCTGATCCTCATGCTGCCGCTGCTGCTCGTGACCACCGGCGGCACCGAGGCATGGCGAGAGTGGCTGACGACGACGCTCCTGTGGGAGGTCGCGGTGCCCGTGGTGGCGGGCTTCGGCCTGGGCTGGGCCGCAGGCTGGCTCCTCGACGCGGTCATCGCCCGGGGATGGTCGAACTCCACGAGCTACCTCGGATATGCCCTCGCGCTGGCGCTCGCGATCCTCGCCGGTCTGCGGATCATCGAGACGGATGCGGTGCTGGGGGTCTTCGTGGCGGGCGCGGCGTTCGGCAATCGCCTGACCGACGACCTCCGCGCCGAACTCGGACGCGAGATCGACGAGCTCGGTCGCGTGCTCATCCTGCCGCTGTTTGCGGTCATCGGCGCTCTCCTCCCGTTCGACCGATGGGCGGCGGAAGGGTGGGCGCTGCCCCTCGTGCTCGTGCTCGCGCTGATCGCCCGCCGGGTGGCCGGCATGTGGCTGACGCGCCCCATCTACGCCCGCCTGCACTCCCGGGCCGAGACGGCGTTCATGAGCTGGTTCGGCCCGGTGGGGGTGTCCGCGCTTCTCTACGCGTGCCTGGCGGAGCGCCGCACCGGCGACGATCTGGTGCTTCCGGCCGTGCTCCTGGCGATCGCGCTGTCGGTCGTCATCCACGGCCTCAGCACGCGGCCGGCCGGCGTGTGGCTGCAACGACGGGAGCGGATGGGCTAACTGGCGCCGCCCTCGATGCGCACGTCGTCGAGCGCACTGCCGTCACCCCACCCGTCGGAGGTGATCACGCTCAGTCCACCGTTGCTCTCGAGCACCACGACGGCGATACGCGACAGGTCGCCGACGCCTGCCTGCCGCACGGCCTGCCGCACGTCGGCGCGCGAGAGCCTCGTGCGTCGGAGCGCATCGTCGTCGAAGTGACCGCTCTTGAGCAGCACCGTCGGCGACGCCGTCGTCAGTCGGCGCACGCGACGCCATCGTGCGGCGAGGAACGCCACGATCACCTGCAGCGCGAGAAGGAGAGCGAGCGCGATCGCGCCTTCGACGTAGGAGACGTCGGAGGACAGCAGGATCGTTGCGAGGGTGGACCCGAGGGCGACCGTCACGACGAAGTCGAAGGCGTTCAGCTGGGCGAGTGCGCGCTTGCCCGAGACGCGGATGAACACGACGAGCGCCGCATAGGACGCGACGCCGACGAGCAGCACGCGGAAAACGTCTGACCAGGTGTCGAACCACATGCGCCCGACCATAGGCGCGACGGCGGTCGGTGGCTACGGGGTTGCGTCGACCTCGTCGAGGGGCTCGCGCTCGGCGGTCGTCTCGCCGTCGTTCACCGGGTCGGGGATGGGTATCACGGCGATCGGGATGCCGGGCGCAACGAAGAGGAACGCCTGCCGCAGCGCCCCCTCGCCGTCGTTGAAGGTCAGCCAGTCCCCGCCGCGAGCCACGGCGCGCTCGATCCGCGCTCGCAGTGCATCCGGCTCGACTCCCCCGATGGAGTACGTCTGTCCGCCGTAGACGACGTCAATGCGCTTCATGGTCACGACCGTGCTTCGACAGCACCTTGCCGCCGTCCGCCGAGGGCTCGGGAACGAGGTGCAAGCCGCCCGGGGAGTTCGCCGTGTAGGACAGCGCCTCCAACCATGCGCCGTTCAGCTGCGCGCGGCGACTGCCGTAGTACTTGTACACCAGCGAGCAGTTGGCGTGCATCCACACCGTGGTGCGCCCGTCGCCGATGCTGGAATCGTCCTTCCAGGTGAACGTGAAGCTCTCGCCGCGACGCAGCTTTCCGGTGATCACCGTCTGCAGGTGCGCGAGCGCGCGGTCCTCGAAGTCGACCTTCACGCTGTTCTCGTAGATGAATTTTCCCATGGGCTCACCTCCGCCATCACTCAAGCACGTTCGTGGGCGCCCGACCATCGTCTTGACACCGCTTCCGTCAGCTGAGGGCGGCGGTCAGCTGATGGCGACGACGATGCCGCCCGCCGCGCCGACGAGCACCACCATCCAGGGCGGGAGCCGGAACGCGACGAGCAGAACGAAGCACACCAGCGCGAGCGCGAACGTCGCGGGTCCGGTCACGGCCGTGACGAACACCGGATCGTAGAGGGCGGCGGCGAGGATGCCGACCACGGCGGCGTTGGCACCCGCCATCGCCGCGCGTGCGCCCGCGCGCCGCCGAAGGTCGTTCCAGAACGGCAGGACGCCGGTGAGCAGCAGGAAGCCGGGCAGGAAGATCGCCACGAGGGCGAGCACGCCGCCCGCGACGCCACCGGGCCCGACCGACGAGACCGCGCCGAGGTAGCCGGCGAACGTGAAGAGCGGGCCCGGCATCGCCTGGGCGACCCCGTAGCCGGCGAGGAAGGCGTCGGGCGACACCCAGCCGGGCACGACGACCTCGGCCTCCAGCAGCGGCAGCACGACGTGTCCGCCGCCGAAGACGAGCGCACCGGCACGGTAGAAGGCATCGACCAGATCGACCGCGCCCGACCCGGTCGTCGCCGCGAGCAGCGGGAGACCGGCGAGCAGCACGACGAAGGTCGCAAGGCACAGCCAGCCGACCGTGCGCGTCACGCGGAACACGCCCGCCGGCCCCGCCGCGTCGACCGAAGCACGGCAGAGCCACAGCCCGACCAGTGCCCCGACGACGATCACGCCGATCTGCGCGAGCGAACTCGGCAGCAGCACCACGACCGCGGCGGCTCCGGCGGCGATTCCGGCGCGCTGCCGATCGGGCGCGAGCGTTCGCGCCATCCCCCACACCGCCTGCGCGACCACGGCGACCGCCACCACCTTCAAGCCGTCGAGCACGCCGGCGCCGATCGGTCCGCCCACCGCGGCGCCGACGAACGCGAAGGCGATCATGAGCACCGCTGACGGCAGGGTGAAGGCGACGAACGCCGCGAGCGCACCGCCTGCGCCGGCGCGCAGCATCCCGAGACCGAAACCGACCTGACTGGACGCCGGCCCCGGCAGGAACTGGCACAGCGCCACGAGGTCCGCGTACGCGCGGTCGTCGACCCAGCGACGCCGCGTGATGAGCTCGTCGCGGAAGTATCCGAGGTGCGCGATCGGGCCGCCGAAAGACGTGAGGCCGAGCTTCAGGAAAGCCAGGAACACTTCCACCACCGACCCACGAGGGCGGCGCGAAGGGGCGGGCGCGTCGGCGTTCGCAAGGGGCCCGTCGGACGACACGCTCACACGCTACCGTGGCCCGGGAGAGGAAGGTGGTCTGTGATGGCAGGACGACTCGTGCAGCTTTCCGGCGGACGCGCGCTCGGGGTGAGCGGTTTCGGTGACGCCCTGGCGCAGCGCGCGGTGGTGATGTGCCATCCCGCTCCGGGCGGCGGCGGGTTCGATCCCGATCCCACCGTCTCGACCCACTGGGGCGCGCGCATCGTCGGGATCGACCGCCCGGGCTACGGAGCATCCGACGCCTGGCGTGCGGGCGAGCGCCCCTCCTTCGCGACCCACGCCGACGACATCGCCCACTACCTCTCGCAGATCGAGAGCAGCACCTCGCGCATCTCGGCGATGGAAATCGGACCCTTCGGCGTCGTGGGCTGGGGCCTCGGCGGATACGCCGCCCTCGCTCTCGCGTCGCGACACCCGCACCTGGTCGACCGGGTCGCGCTCGTCGACGTTCCCGACCCCGGGCGGTTCGCCCGCCAGAGCGCACCGCAGCCGCCGTTCCGCGTCGCCGACATCGGCATCGCACCGGCCGAGCCCGCCTTCGAGTCGACCGCCGCCGGTCGCCGCATTCGCCGGATGCTGGATGCCGCGGCGACGCAGGGCGCCGCCGGGGTGCAGGACGATTTCGCAGCGGCGGCCGACGACGACTGGCGGCGACGCCTCCGCGACATCCGCGCCGACGTGCTGCTCGTCTACGGCGACCAGCACCCGACGGTGGATGCGCATCTCGACGGCCGCCGCCTGCGCCGCCGGCTTCCCCGTGCCCGGGTTGTGCGCGTCGAGGCGGGCACGGGCCTGTCGATCACGACGCACTGGCCGAGCATCCTGAACCACGTCGCCCCACGCCACGGCGGCGTCTCGCCCACTCTGCGCGACGGCGCACCGTAACCGCGGCGCCCGCTCGCCGCGGGGCTCGCTCGAGGCGGGCACTCGCTCGAGAAACCACATTCGCCCCGAGAAACACCGCGCTGCCTGGTTTCTCGGGCCAATCGCGGTTTCTCGGCGAGGATGCGGGCGCGCCACGGGGAAAGGGGCCGGTCAGCCGGGCTCCACCGCCGCATCGGCACTCTCGGTCTCCTGCAAGGCGCGGATGAGGCTGCGCGCGTCGTAGGGACCACGATGGCGACGGCCGTTGACGAAGAACGTCGGAACCGAGGAGATCGACATCGCCTCGGCGTCGAGCATGTCATCCTGCACCCGCGCGGTGACCGCGGATGCGGTGAGGTC
The DNA here is from genome assembly GCF_002321605.1 of Microbacterium sp. UBA1612. Classification (NCBI taxonomy): domain Bacteria; kingdom Bacillati; phylum Actinomycetota; class Actinomycetes; order Micrococcales; family Microbacteriaceae; genus Microbacterium; species Microbacterium sp. UBA1612. Next base: position 55,641 of record NZ_DCMW01000015.1, on the reverse strand, counting down.
GCGTTCGAAACGCTCCACGTCGAGCCCGAGGCGGTCCGCCAGACGCACGATGTCGGAGGGCAGCTGGTTGTCCTGGTCGGCGAACAGACCGCGCAGGAACTCCGGGAACCTCCCCTGTCGCGCGGCGGCCTCGGCCGCCTCGGCCGCCGCGAGGGCGTTCGGGTGCTGATCGGTCAACGGCGCATGCCGCCACACGTAGCGCACCCGGTCCCCGAGTTCGCGGCGCACGTCGTCGATCGACCCCGAGGCCTTGAGGCAGAACGGGCACTGGAAGTCGCCGTACTCGACGATCTCGTAGGGAGCGTCGTCGCGCCCGAACACATGGTCGCGGGCGGGATCGACCGGGCGCACGAGGGTCTCACCCGTCTCCACAGCGGGGCGCACGGCGTCGGAGATCCGGAACACGACCGTGGCCGCCACGAAGGCGATGACAGAGGCGACGAGCACGCCCACGCGTGCTTCGTTCTGCGCCGTCGCGCCGTCGATGGCGATGTCGACGATGAAGAGCGAGATCGTGAAGCCGATGCCGCACAGCAGGCCCCCGCCGGCAATCCGGTCGAGGGTGAGCCCGGCACCGAACTCGCCGGCGCCGAATCGGCGCATGAGCGCGGAAGCCCCGAACACGCCGAGGAACTTCCCCACCGCCAGGCCGACGACGATGCCCCACGTGAGCGAGGAGGTCACCGCGCCGGCGAGGATCTCGGGACTGATGACCACCCCGGCGTTCGCGAGGGCGAACAGGGGCAGGATGACGAAGGCAACGTATGGGGCGTAGGCGCTCTGCAGCCGCTCGTTGACCGAGATCGATTCGCGCAGGCTGTTCGCCGCCGCCCGGGCGTACTCGGTGTTCGGGGACTGCCGGAAGGTGCGTGCCAGTTCCAGGGCGTGTTCGACGTCGCGCCGATTCGGACGATAGACGGGAACGAGGAGGGCGATGGCGACGCCCGCCAGGGTGGGGTGCACACCGGAGGCGAGGAAGGCCATCCACACGATGATCGACAAGGTCGCGTAGACCGGGCCGCGTCCGCTCGGCAGATAGCGGGTGGCATAGACGCCGGCCAAGCCCACGGCCGCGATGACCAGCGGGAGCACGTCGAGACTGTCGGTGTAGACGAACGCGATGATGCTGAGCGCGCCGATGTCGTCGACGACAGCGAGCGCGAGGAGGAACACGCGCAGGCGTCCGGGAACGCGCGGTCCCACGAGCGCGAGAGCACCGACGAGGAAGGCCGTGTCTGTGGAGATGACGACACCCCACGCGTGCGCGTAGCCGGAGCCGGCGGCGACCGCGACGAACAGCACGGCGGGGATGGCGAGGCCCGCGAGCGCGGCGAAGACCGGCACGCTCGCCCGGCGCCAGCTGGTCAGCTCGCCGATCGCGAACTCGCGACGAACCTCGAGGCCGACGGTGAAGAAGAAGATCGCCATCAGCGCGTCGTTGACGAGCGCATGCAGCGTGAAGTCGATCTGAATGTCGCCGAGCCCGATCGACAGGTGCGTCTCCCAGAATGACTCGTATGCGCCGTCGGCGATATTTGCCCAGGCGATGGCGACGAGGGTGGCCAGCAGGAGCAGGAGTGCTCCGGAGCGGTTCATGCCGATCGCCCCGACCTTGTCGGCGATCGAGGCGTGCTTGCGGGAGCGGGCAGAGGGGCTCGACACGTCGACAAGTCTCCACCCGTTCGGGCATCCGCGGGAGAGGTCACGCAGAACCCGCTCGGTAGAGTGACGAGGGTGGAATCCGACGACGAGCTGAGCGAAGACGCCGGACAGAGCGCATGCGGTCCGGGATGCACGTGCGGCGCCCCCGAACGATCCACGTTCCTCCCTCTCGGCACGACGAAGCGCCGCATCGAGGGGGCCGGCGAGCCGTCCGGGGCACACGGCGTCGAGCAGGCGATCATCCCGGCGGGAACCTTCGCCATGGGCGATTCCTCGGGCGACCGGAATCCCGGTGACGGCGAGGTGCCGGTGCACGATGTCACCCTCGACGCGTTCTCGATCGACGCGACCAGCGTGACCAACGACGACTTCGCCCGTTTCGTCGACGCCACGGGCTTCGAGACCGAGGCCGAGACCTTCGGCTTCTCCGCCGTGTTCCACCTCGCGCTCGACGCACCCGACGACGACGTCATGGGGCGCGCATCCGGAACCCCGTGGTGGATCGGCGTCCGCGGCGCCGACTGGCGGCACCCCGGAGGGCGGAACAGCTCGATCGACGGCCTCGGAGACCACCCGGTCGTGCACGTCTCGCACAACGACGCGCTCGCCTACTGCGCCTGGGCCGGTCGGCGTCTGCCCACCGAAGCGGAGTGGGAGTACGCCTCCCGCGGCGGCCTCGACGGCGCCAAATACCCGTGGGGCGACGAGGAGCCCGATTCCGGCGGCGCGTGGCGCACCAACATCTGGCAGGGTGCCTTCCCGCACGCCAATACCCTGGAGGACGGATTCCTCACCACCGCTCCGGTGCGCACCTTCTCGCCCAACGGCTATGGGCTGTGGCAGACGGTCGGGAACGTCTGGGAGTGGTGCGCGGACTGGTGGGATCCCCGCACCTACGCCGCGTCGCCTCCCCGGAATCCACAGGGACCGGAGCGGGGCGATGTGCGGGTGCTGCGCGGCGGAAGCTTCCTCTGCCACATCTCCTATTGCAACCGGTACCGCAATTCGGCCCGCTCGCAGAACACCCCTGACTCCTCGATGGGCAACGCCGGGTTCCGCACGGTCGCCCTGGCCGGTTCGTGAGCGGGTCATCGGATGCGCCGCGAGGCGGCGACGCGTCACGGCGCCGTGATGCGCTGACGTGGATCGCGCTCGTCGTCGCCGCCGCAGCCCTCGGAGTCATCGTGTGGGCCTGCGTCACCGCGTGGGGGGGCGATCGTCCACGGACACCCGGCCTATGCCGTGCTGCTGGGCGCGGCCGCTCTGCTCGCGGTCCTGGGCGTCGTCGTGGCGCTGCGCGGCGCTCGTCGCCGGACCGCGGCGCGGGTCACCGGTCGCATCCTCCTCCTGGTCGCAGCCGCCGGGGGCATCGCCGCCCTCGCCTGGCTCCGCCCGTACCCGGCGGTCGAGCCGGCGCTCTCGGCGATGCAGAGCGACGAGGCCGTCACCGTGGTCGAGAGCGCCGATCGGATCGTTTTCGAGCCCGCGGATGCGCCGTCGTCGACCGCGGTGTTCTTCCAGCCCGGAGCGCTCGTCGACCCTCGCGCCTACGCGGCGGTCCTGCGCCCCCTCGCCGAGGCGGGCCATCCGGTGGTCATCGCCAAGCAGCCGCTGGGGATCGCGTTCCTCGCGCTCGGCGCGTTCGACGACGCCCGCGACGTCGTGCCGCATGCCGACGGCTGGGTGATCGGCGGGCATTCGCTCGGCGGAACGGTCGCCGCAATGCAAGCCGACGAACACGACGAAGACACCGAGCGCCGAGCCACGGGCCTGATCCTGTACGCCTCCTACCCCGCCGACGACATCAGCGAGACCCTCACCACGCAGGTGCTGTCGATCTCCGGCACCGAAGACGGGCTGGCCACGCCGTCGAAGATCGCCGATACCGCCGCCACCCTTCCCGTCGACACGGAGTTCCTCGTTCTCGACGGCGTCTCACACGCCCAGTTCGGCTCGTACGGCCCGCAGCCGGGCGACGGTGTGCCACAGGTATCGGATGAGACCGCGCGCACGGAGATCTCGGACGCGAGCCTCGATTTCGTCTCGTTGTCCGCTGCCGGCTGACCCCTCGGGAATGAAGCGGCATCGGCCTACGCTGGAGGAAAGAAGACCGCAACCGACAGAGAGGCGGCTTCCATGGCAACGCAGACCGTGACGATGGACTCGTTCCGCGAGACCATCGCCGACAACGACATCGTCCTGCTCGACTTCTGGGCCGAATGGTGCGGACCGTGCCGGTCCTTCGCACCCGTCTTCGAGAAGGCGTCCGACGAGCATTCCGACGTCGTCTTCGGCAAGATCGACACCGAGGATCAGCGCGAGCTCGCCGGGGGTTTCGGCATCACGTCGATTCCGACCCTGGCGGCCTTCCGCGAAGGCATCATGGTGTTCTCGCAGCCGGGCGCCCTTCCCGCGCCGGCCCTGGAACAGGTGATCACCGCGGTGAAGGGCCTGGACATGGATGACGTTCGGCGCCAGATCGCCGAGCAGCAGGCCGCGGGCGACACCGAGGCATGACGCCCGACCGACGCCGTCGACGGGGCATCGGGGTCAGCCGATCGTGGTGCCGAACAGCGAGCCGACCAGGAACGTCGCGACCAGCGCGAGCGTCCCACCGATGAGCGTACGCAGGACCGCCTTCCACCGTGACGCACCCCCGATCCACGCAGCGACGTACCCGGTCACCGCGAGGGCGACCAGCACGGCGACGAAGGTGAGGGCGATCCGCTCGGGGTGAGGCGTCAGGAGCATGGTCACCAACGGCAGGAGCGCGCCGACGGTGAAAGCGACGGCGGATGCGATGGCCGCGTACCAGGGACTCACGACGTCGTCGCGGTCGATGTTCAGCTCGGCAGCCAGGTGCGCGCCGAGAACATCCTTCGCCGTCAGCTCCCGCGCGACCTTCTCGGCCGTCGCGCGGCTGAGGCCCTGGGCCTGGTAGATCCCGGTGAGCTCTTCGAGTTCCGCCGCCGGGTCCTCGGCCAGCTCGCGCCGTTCCTTCTCGATCAGGGCGTGCTCGGTGTCACGTTGCGAGGCGACCGAGACGTACTCGCCGAGCGCCATCGAGATCGCTCCGCCGACGAGGGCGGCCGTGCCGGCCAGGAGCACCGGCAGGCTTCCGCTGGTCGCCCCCGCGACGCCGACGACGACCGCAGCCGTCGAGACGATGCCGTCGTTGGCACCGAGCACGCCGGCACGGAGCCAGTTCAGGCGCTGCGCGAGGCCACCACGGTGGGGCTCGTCGGGATGCGCAGAGGAGGCCGGGGCATCGGAGGCGGCGTTCACGGGCGACAGGCTAGCGCTTCGGAGAGAACCGCAGTTGTCACGGCGTCCTCTCGGCGGCGACCCTGGCGATCGTCCGACGCTCGGTCTCGTTCTCGCACAGCGCCAGAGCCCGGTCGAAGGCGGCACGGGCCGCGCCCCGCTCCCCCGTGGCGGCGAGCATGTCGGCGCGCGCGAGATGGAAGTAGTGGTATCCGTCGAGTTCTTCGGCGATCGGCGACAGAAGCGCGAGACCTGACTCCGGCCCCTCGGACAGCGCGGCAGCGACCGCCTCGTTCAGCGACACGATCGGCGACGGCTCGAGCCGAGCGAGCACGGCGTACAGACGCCTGATGGTGCGCCAGTCGGTGTCGTCGAAGGTCGGTGCGCTCGCATGGGCACCGGCGATCGCCGCCTGAAGCTGGTACGGCCCCACGCGGCGGAGCGCGAGCGCGCGTGCCAGCAGGCGCCGTCCCGCCGCGATCGCTTCGGCATCCCATCGGCTGCGGTCCTGGTCGCGCAGCAGCACGACCTCGCCGTCGGCGTCGAGTCGCGCCGGGCGTCGCGCGTCGGTGTAGGCCAGGAGCGATGCCAGCCCCCAGGCCTCAGGCTCCTCCGGGAGCAGGTCGCACAGCGTGCCCGCCAGCCAGCGGGCCTCATCGCACAGGTCGCCGCGCACGAGCTCACCCGTGGGCGCGGCGTGCCCCTGCGTGTAGATCACGTAGACGACCTTCAGCACGTCGTCCAGGGAGTCCGCGAGCAGGTCGCGATCGGGGACCTCGAAGGGCACGCGACTGGCCGCGATCTTCTTCTTCGCCCGCACCAGGCGCTTCGCCATGGTCGCTTCGGAGACGAGGAAGGAACGCGCGAGCGAGGCCGTCGGCAGGCCCACGACGTAACGCAGCGTCAGCGCAACGCGTGCCGACTCGTCGAGGGCGCGGTGGCAGCATCCGAAGATCATCGCCAGCAGGTCGTCGGAGATCGGCCCGCGGTCGCGTTGCGGCAGCTCGAGCGCGGCACGCACATCGTCTTCTCGCCGCGCCCATCGCACGTCGCGTCGGGCCTGATCGATCGCCCAGCGGCGCGCGACGGTGAGCAGCCATGCGCCTGGCGCGCCCGGCAGCCCGTCGGCGTGCCAGCGTTCGGACGCAACCGCGAACGCGTGCTGCGCGGCATCCTCCGCGAGATCGAAGTCGCCGAGGTCGGCGCGCAGGGTCGCGACCAGCCGTGGCCACTGCGCACCGAAGACCTCGGCGACCTCGGGATGCGGCACGCTACTGCTGCATCTGCGACACGTCGAAGATCGGCCGGATCTCGACCGAGCCGTAGTCGACGTTGGGGACCTTCTCGGCCCACGAGATCGCCTCATCGAGGTTCGCGACGTCGAGCACGTAGAAGCCGCCGAGGTGTTCCTTGGTCTCGGCGTAGGGTCCGTCGGTGACGACGGTCTTGCCCTCGCGCACGCGCACCGACGTGGCGGTGTCCTGCGGGTGGAGCGCTTCGCCGGAGACGAAGACCCCGGCGTCCTTCACCATCTGGTCGAAGGCGAACCACTCACCCATCTCCGCGGCTTCTTCGGGGCTTCCCGGCTGCGGACTGACATCGGGGGCGCTGGCGAGGAGGAGCATGTACTGCATGGCGTGTCCTTTCGGTCTGGGAGCCGCCCGTCGCAGCCCCTCACTGAAGCGACGAACACCAGTGCACCAGATGGACACCCCCGCCGCATTTCTTTTCTCGGGTGGCTTCGCGTGCCACGGTGATCTCATGCGCATCCTTCGCGCGCTCCGCTCGCACGCCACGCTCTCGGTCACCGCCGGAGTGCTGACGGTCGTGCTGGTCCTCGCGACGACCGGCCGTGGGGATGCGGCCCGCATCGTCGCGACGACATGGGTCGGGGCGGTGGTCGTGTGGACTCTCGTCGGCATGGTGCGGCAGGTGATGCGCGGGCACGTCGGACTCGACATCCTCGCCGTGGTCGCGATGGTCGCCACCCTCGCGGTCGGCGAGTACGTCGCGTCGCTGATCATCGTGCTGATGCTGGCGGGTGGCGACGCCCTGGAGCGGCTCGCCGGACGCCGTGCAACCCGCGAGCTCACCGCGCTCCTGGACCGCTCCCCCCGCACCGGTCATCGCGTGCGGGCCGCGCCCGAGGGCACGGAGATCATCGCGGACGTCGATGTCGACGACATCGCACCGGGCGATGTTCTGCTCGTACGACCGGCGGAGATCGTTCCGGTCGACGGCGTCGTCCTCGGCGACACCGGCGTGTTCGACGAGTCCTCGCTCACGGGCGAGAGCATCCCCGTCGAGCGGCGAACGGGCGATGCCGTTCCGTCGGGAGCTCTGAACGGCGCCGCCGCGGTTCGCATCCGGGCCACGCGCACGAGCGGGGACAGCCAGTACCAGCAGATCGTCGCCCTGGTGCGCGAGGCCGAGCCTTCCCGCGCGCCGGTCGAACGCCTCGCGGATCGCTTCGCGATCCCGTTCACCGCAGTATCGCTCGTTCTGGCGGGCACTGCCTGGGGAGTTTCGGGCGATCCCTCCCGATTCGCCGAGGTGCTCGTGCTGGCCACGCCCTGCCCCCTGCTCATCGCCGCGCCGGTGGCGTTCCTCGGCGGACTCTCCCGCGCCGCGAATGCCGGTGTGATCGTGAAGGGCGGGGCGGTGCTCGAGCAGCTCGCCCGCGTCGCGTCCGCGGCGTTCGACAAGACGGGCACGTTGACGGCGGGGCGACCCGCCGTGTCCGGGGTCCATCCCACGGCCGGATTCACCGAGTCGCAGGTGCTCGGAGCCGCCGCGGCGGCCGAGCAGTACTCCACCCACGCCTTGGCGCCGGGCATCGTCACCGCCGCCCGGGAGCGCGGTGTGATCGTGGGCGCCGCGACCTCCGCTCGCGAGGCGGCGACCGACGGCGTCACCGCCATCGTCGACGGACACCGCATCGTCATCGGCAAGCCGGCCTTCGTGTCTGCGGCGGCGCCCGAGCTGCAGCGCGCGATCCTCGCACCGGGCGAGGCCGCGGCCTACGTGGCGATCGACGGACGCTTCGCCGGTCACCTGACGTTCGTCGACACGGTGCGACCGGAGTCCCGCCAGGTCGTGAACTGGCTGACGCACAACGGCGTCGGCCGGGTGGCCATGCTGACGGGGGATGTGCCGGCGACCGCCGACTCCATCGCCCGCGACGTGGGGATCACCGAGGTGCACGCCGAGCTGCGACCGCGGGAGAAGGTGCATCTCGCGGCCGAGATGCGTCCTCGCCCGATGATGATGGTCGGTGACGGCGTCAACGACGCGCCGGTGCTGGCCGCCGCCGACGTGGGCATCGCGATGGGGGCGCGCGGGGCCACCGCCGCCGGCGAAGCAGCGGACGCGGTCCTGCTCGTCGATTCGCTCTCCGGCGTCGTCGACGGCATCGCGATCGCGCGTCGCACGGTCCGGGTGGCCGTCACCGCGATCGGCATCGGCATCGCGCTGAGCATCGGCCTGATGCTGATCGCGATGACGGGTGCGATCCCCGCCGTGGCCGGTGCGCTCATCCAGGAACTGGTCGACCTCGCGACGATCCTCTACGCCCTCCGCGCCTTGACCGGCGGCCTCCCCTCGCGAAGCACCCGGACGGGATTCCCAGGCGCGCGCGGTGGACTGGAGGAGTGAGCCCGACACGACGCCGACGGCGACGGCGCCTGACACGCCGCCGCGTGGTCGGCGTGCAGGTGGGCGCGACCGTGGCGCTCGCCGGATTCTTCGGCGTGTGGGGGCTCGTCGTCGCCGCCGACGTGGCCGATTCTCCGACCGAGGTGTGCACCGCGCCCGGCGTGGTCGGCGAGGCGAGCGTCGCCGGGTACTCGGGAGACCAGCTGGCCCATGCGCTGACCATCATGGAGGTCGGCGCCGACGCCGGATTCGACGAAGTCGGGCAGCGCCTGGGCGTGATGGCGGCGATGGGCGAATCGGGGCTCCGCAACCTCGACTACGGCGACTGGGAGACCTCGGGCATCCGCAACCCCGACGGGTCTCGCACGTCGTCGATCGGGCTGTTCCAGCAGCAGGACTGGTGGGGCACGGTCGAGGAGCGGATGGATCCCGCGCGCGCCGCATCCCTGTTCTTCTCGCGGCTCGCGACCGTCGAGGGCTGGGAGCGGATGCCGCCCTCGCGGGCGATCCACACCGTGCAGGTCAACACCGATCCCGACCACTACGCGCGCTGGGCCGATGCGGCCACCGCCGTCACCGACGCCCTCGCGGCGGACTGCTTCGGCGCAACGGCGAGCGCCGGAAAGTAGGATTTATCCGCTCGCTCTCGCGAGATCATCTCCACCGTCGACGGGTCGCACGTGACATCACCCTCTGCCCTGCACACGCCCGGCTGGCGTACGTGGACGGTCTGGATCGTCGGGGTCGCCGCCTACGTCGTCGCGATCACGAACCGCACGTCGCTGTCGTCCGTCGGCGTCGACGCGGCGATCCGGTTCGATGCCGACGCCTCGGCGCTGTCGATGTTCGCCGTCATCCAGCTCGCCGTCTACGGTTCGCTCCAGGTGCCGGTGGGGCTGATCCTCGACCGCCTCGGCGCGCGCCCGGTGATCGCGGCCGGCATGGTGCTCATGGCCACCGGTCAGCTCGTCATGGCCTTCGCCGACGCCGTCGGGATCGGCATCCTCGCGCGCGTGCTCATCGGCGCCGGCGATGCCGCGGTCTTCCCGAGCGTGCTGCGCGTGATCGCCACGTGGTTCCCGGCGCAGCGCTCACCGCTCCTGGTGCAGCTGACGGGCATCATCGGCCAGCTGGGTCAGATCGTCGCCGTCGTGCCGCTGGCAGCCCTCCTGCACGCCACGTCGTGGAGCGTCGCGTTCGGCAGCCTCGCCGGACTCACGGTGCTGTTCGCGGTTCTCACCTTCGCGGTCATCCGCAATCGTCCACCCGAGCGTCGCGACGATCCGCTCGACACCGCCGTCGACACCGACACCGGCGCGGTGCGTATCGTGCGTTCGGCGGCCGATCTGCGCGAGGGATTCCGCGAGTCGTGGTCCCACCCGGCGACGCGGTTGGGCTTCTGGTCGCACTTCACCACCCCGTTCGCGGGCACGGCGTTCGTGCTGCTGTGGGGCTATCCGTTCCTCACCGCGGGCGAGGGGCTCAGGCCCGCCGCCGCGTCGGGACTCATGACCCTGCTCGTGCTCGCCGGCATCGTGTTCGGACCGATCCTCGGGGCGCTCTCCTCACGGCACCCGACGCGCCGGTCGCGCTGGCTCGTGCTGCCGACGGTGGTGTTCCAGGCCGTCGCGTGGCTCGCGGTGATCGTGTGGCCCGGCGCCGCGCCGGTCTGGCTGCTGGTGATCCTCGTCATCGCGCTCGCCTCGGGCGGACCCGCCTCGATGATCGCCTTCGACCATGCCCGCGCGTTCAATCCGACGCATCGCCTGAGCACGGCGACCGGCATCGTCAACGGCGGCGGCTTCCTCGCCGCGCTGATCGCGATCCTCATGATCGGCGTCTCGATGGACCTGCAGGGCGCCGGCACACCCGAGACCTACTCGCTGGACGCGTTCCGCATCGCCTTCCTCACCCAGGTGCCGCTGTGGATCATCGGTTCCTGGGGAATCATCCGCGAGCGCAGCCGCACGATCCGGCACGTCGGCGGACCGGGGAATCTCCCCTGGTGACGCATCCGGCCGGTGCGGGCGCTAAAGGCGCGGTTCGATGAAGCGAACCCAGTTCGCGCCGCCACCGGTCTCGGCGCGCTGGAGGAGTTCGAGGTGCTGCCCGTGGACGGCGTAGAGAGAGACCGTCGTGCTTCGCTCACCCGCGGCGACCAGGTATCGGCCGTCGGCGCTCAGCGCGAATCCGCGCGGCTGCGGCTCGGTGGGCGTGAAGGTCTCGGCGGGACGGAGGGAGCCGTCTGCGGCCACGGGCACCGCTGCGAGACTGCTCGTCGACCGCTCCGATGCCCAGAGATGCTTCTGTCCGGCACCCCAGTGCAGGTCGGCTCCCCACAGCGCCGGGTTGACGGTGGGATTGCCTCCGAACACGCCGGGCGGCAGGCCGACGGCGACATCGTGCGCCGCGGTGGATCCGTCCGGAACAAGCACCCCGTTCTGCCGGTCACGGTGCAGACGCACGATCTCGGCACTGAACTCCGTGAGCACGTAGACGCTGTCCTCCGCGGCGTTCAGCGCCAGGTGGCGGGGCCCGATGCCGGGCGGGAAGGCGACGGTGGACGGACTCAGCGGCTCGAGCGAAGGCTCATCGGTGATCGCGTACTGCGCGACGAGATCGTCGCCGAGCGAGACGAAGTACGCGAACCGACCGGATGCATCCGGCAGCACCGCGTGCAGGTTCGCATACGCGATCTCGGAGACCGGAGCGCTCACCACGCCGTCCGCGACGGTGCTGAGGATGCCGTACCCGCCGCCGTAGGAGGCGCCGAGCAGCACCTCGCCGTCGTGAGTGAGGGCCAGGTAGTTCATGCCGCCCCGCGGCAGATCGCGCCGCGAGACCTCCGTCAGCACTCCGGCTGCGCGGTCGAGCGAGAGCGTGACGATGCCCGCGGGGTCGCCCTTGACGGCGGCGTAGACGAGGTCGCGCGTCGAATCGACGGCGAACGTGGAGCATCCCGTCAGCCCCTCGGTCACCGACAGGCGCTCGAGCGCTGCCCCGTCGAAGCGGAACAGCGACAGGGATCCGTCGCCGGCGTTGGCGACGAGCACGAGGGAATGGGTCATGAGGGGTCCTGTTCGCTCGGGAGGAGTCCGGCCGACCGACGCGCCGCGGTGGCGACGGCGAGCACGGCCTGGCTGTGGTCGAGACGTCGGTCGCGCTCGGCCGTGTCGTGCCGGGCGATCATGTCGACGAACGCGCGGAACTCCTCGACCATGCGATGCGGATGCACCGACAGGTCACGGGTCTGCACCTGTTCGCCTCGGCGCTGGGATCGCACGACCGGCATCGCGTTCGGCGCCCCGTCGACGGCGATCCAGCCGTCGGTGCCCTGGATCTTCGAGCGGATCGGGCCGTCGGAGTCCTTCGCGCACACGCACACCGCGGTGCGGTCGCCGTACTCCAGCACGAGCACGCCGGAAGTGTCCACGCCGCGCTCGAGGTTGGCGGTGTACTGCACGCTCTCGGGAAGCCCGAGAAGCCCCACGACGAAGTGGATCGTGTAGATGCCGATGTCGAGCAGCGCGCCGCCACCCTGCGCCGGGTCGAACGCCGGCAGCACCTCGCCGGCCCGGAACCGGTCGAAGCGCGACGAGAACTGGGAGTAGTCGCACTGCACGACGCGGATCTCCCCGACGCTGTCGAGGTGCTCCTGGATCCAGCGGTAGTTCGAGAGGTACACCGTGCTGATCGCCTCGACGAGGATGAGATCGCGCTCCTCGGCGAGGTCGCGCAGTTCCTGCAGATCGCGCTCATCGAGCACGAAGGGCTTCTCGCACACCACATGCTTGCCGGCCTCCAGGGCCTTGCGCGCATACTCGGCGTGCAGCGAGTTCGGCACCGCGATCCACACCGTGTCGATGTCGGGATCTGCGAGGCAGGCATCGAGGTCGAGGTGCACGCGGTCGATGCCGAACTCGTCCCGCATCGCGGCGAGGCGATCGGCTGACGCCGGACGCCCGCAGATCGCGACGAGGTCGAGGCCGTCGACGGCGGCGGCGTGGGGCAGGAAGTCGCGGACGATCATCCCCGACCCCAGCACGGCGAGCTTCATGCGAATCTCTCCTCGGGATGCGATCGGGCACGCGGATGGCGTCGCAAGACGCGGCTCTCCCCATCGTATGCGCGGCCCCGTGCGGGCCATAGCCGCCGCATAAGCCTCCATAGCGCGGTATCAGCCGGTCGCGGGGTGCCGGATAGGCGGGGTGCGTATCCCTGGATGCATGGAACCCACGCCCCGCCGCAAACGCCGCACCCGTCGCCGGAACGTGATCATCGCGTCGGCGCTGACGACCACGCTCACCCTCTCGGGCGCCGCAGCGTGGGCCGCGGACCGCTACCTCGTGCAGCACGTCGAGATCGACGATGTCGCCGCGTACGAGGCGGAGAACTCACCGGTCACCGTGGACGACGGTGCCGACGACACCGGCGACGACGCGAGCACCGAGACGGTCCTGACCGACACGTCGTACACGAGCGGGGAGACGTCGGTCGAGATCTCGACCGTCGTCGAGGGGTCCGGGGACTCGACGGTGACCTACTACGTCGCCGAGGTCACCTTGGGCGACGCGACCGCGCTGCGGAGCGCCTTCGCCAACAATCAGTTCGGCGAGAACATCACCGACCTCACCAGCTCCATCGCCGAGCAGAACGATGCCGTCTTCGCCATCAACGGCGACTACTACGGGTTCCGCGACACCGGCATCGTCATCCGCAACGGAGTCGTCTACCGCGACGAGCCCGCCCGCACGGGCCTGGTCCTCTACACCGACGGCAGCGTCGAGGTCTACGACGAGACGGCGACGAGCGCCGACGAGCTCGTCGCCGCCGGCGCGTGGAACACGCTCAGCTTCGGGCCCGCGATCGTCGAGGACGGCACGGTCGTCGACGGGATCGAAGACGTCGAGGTCGACACCAACTTCGGCAACCACTCCATCCAGGGCGACCAGCCGCGCACCGCGGTCGGCGTCATCGACGACAATCACCTGGTCTTCGTCGTCGTCGACGGGCGCCAGAGCGGCTACAGCGAGGGGGTCACCCTCACCGAGCTCGCCGACATCTTCGTCGACCTGGGGGCGACGACGGCCTACAACCTCGACGGGGGCGGCTCGTCGACGATGTTCTTCGACGGTGAGGTGGTCAACAGCCCGTCCAACGGCGGCGAGCGCGCCACCAGCGACATCCTCTACATCGCGGGGTGACCGGCATGATCGTGCTCATCCCCGCGCTCGAGCCCGGACCGCGCCTGCCTTGGCTGGTCGACGAACTGCTTGCCGCCGATCCCCACCTGGATGTCCTGGTCGTCGACGACGGCAGTGGCCCCGGATACGACGATCTCTTCTCGGTGGTCGAAGACGCCGGCGCGCACGTCATCCGCTTTCCGCGGAATCGCGGGAAGGGAGCGGCACTGAAGGCGGGCCTTGCCGAGATCGCGCGGTGGGCACCGGATGACGATGTCGTGACCGCCGACGCGGACGGCCAGCATCGCGTCGACGACATCCTCCGTGTCGCTGAGGCGCTGCGACGGGAGAGGGCGGCCGAGTCCCCGTCGCTCATCCTCGGGTGTCGGGACTTCGACGGTGACGTGCCGATGCGCAGTCGTGTGGGAAACGCGGTGTCACGCGGGGTCTTCCGAGCCGTCGCGGGGTGGGCGCTCAGCGACACCCAGACGGGTCTGCGCGGCATCCCTGCGACGCTGCTGCCCTGGGCGATGTCGATTCCCGGCGACCGCTTCGAGTACGAGCAGAACATGCTGCTGCGCAGTCGGGGCGCGGGGGTGACCGCACGGGAGGTCGCCATCGAGACGGTCTATCTCGAGCGCAACGCCTCGAGCCATTTCCGTCCGTTGGCGGACTCGCTGCGCGTCATGCTTCCTCTGATCCTCTTCGCGGGGTCGTCTCTCCTCGCCTTCGCGCTCGACACGGTGCTCCTGCTCGTGCTGTCGGCCGCGACGGGTTCGCTGGTGTTCTCGATCGTGACCGCCCGCTTAGTCAGCGCATCGGTGAACTTCGCCGTGAACCGTCGGGTGGTCTTTCATCGCCGCAGCCGGGGCCGCACGCGCGAAGCCCTGCGGTACGCCGCCCTGGCGCTCGTGCTGCTCGCGTCGAACATCGCGTGGATGGGAGCGCTGACCGACATCGGCGTCACCCTCCTGGCAGCCAAGATGCTCACCGAGGTGGTGCTGTTCCTCACGAGCTACGGCGTGCAGCGCTCGCTCGTCTTCCGCGGAGGACAAGGGGCTGGTCGGAAGCGGCTGCATGCAGCGCGCGCCCGAATGCGCTCTCTGGTCCCGGAATCGTCACAGGCCATCCGTACCGGCACCCCGTTTGAGCGAGCCCTTCATGCCGGAACATCCCCTCCGCTCGGCACCGAGGCGCGGCACCATCGCGTCATCGACGACGACACCGCCAGGGCCACGGCGTTTCGGGATGCGGAAGAGCCGGCGGGCCGCCGCTGACGGGCACGCCGGTCGAGCGCGTCGCGTCTACGCTGGCGATCATGGGGACCGGGATCGATCCGCTGGAACTGCGCCGATTCATCGTCGGCACCGAGAGGAGCGTGTCACCGAAAGCGGTGGCCGCCCTCTACGGGCGCGCCGAGATGCTCGCACGGATGCCTCGCCGCGTGCAGGAGTGGGTCGTCTCGCACGCCCGTACCGAGGGGCACATGGGCTTCGTGGTCGAGCCGTACTGCTTCTTCCTGTCGTACGAGATCACCGATTCGGATGCCGCGGCCCGACTCCTGCCCCCGCACTACCGACTCGTTCCCACCGCGATGTTCGCCGACGAGACGCCGCGTCTGTGCGCGATCGTCGGGGCGTTCACGGTGCACACCTCGGTCTTCTGGGGAACGCGCGTCGAGCTGTACGTCATCGCAGAGGACACCCGATCGGGCATGCTCACGTGGGTGATCTGCGACTACGAGTCGAACACGATCAACTACGGCCCCGGCGAGGGCTTCGCGCGGTCGACCACCGAGCGTGCCGTCGTCACGACCGTGCACACCGGCGACGTCGTCATCGATGTGCGCAGTGCCGAACGGCCCAACCATCTCGAGGTGACCGCGGCGTTGCCTGCCGCGAAGACGACTCCGCTCGAGCAGCGCCTGTGGATCGAGGGGAACCTCAGCGTCGACTACGGCGGGCGCTTGCGGCGCGAGAGCTCGGAACCCTTCGGACTCGTGTTCGACCCCGACGAGATGCGGCAGGCTCTGCGGCTTCCTCTGGATGCCGTCACGGTGACATCGGATACGTTCGGCGCATCCTTTCGCGCCGCCGAACCGTTCGAGGCGGCGTGCTTCCCCTATGCGCAGCACTTCCTCACCAGCAGTTTCTCCCGCCCGCAGGCCATCCGGAGCCGGGATGAGCTGGAGGACGCCGTGCGCGGGTACGACGTCGAGTGACGGGAGGCGCTCCCTCCGAGCGTTTCGTCTCGCTCCGCTCGCTCAACTGTCAGTGTGTGTGGTGGTCGACGGTGTCTGACTGGCAGGGTCGGCTTGGTGTTCGTTTCTGGGTGTGACTCATCGCTCAACTGGCCGCGTTCGCGTGTGTCTTTTACTCGAGTTGTCCACTCGGGAGCGGGCGCCGACGCCGGGTTCTGCCCGTCGTGGTGACTTGATAGAAGCGTGGCCGTGATGGCTCATGACAGTTCTGTCCCGCGACGACTCCTTCAGAGCCCGGGCGTCGGCTACGACCGCCCGTCCGCTCAAAGATCAGGAGATCGCAGTGACTATCGTCGCAGACAGGTACCGGTTCGTCACCGGTGTCGACACTCATTCGAAGAAGCATCAGTACGCGCTGGTCGATCACACCGGCCGACTCGTCGACGAACGCTCGTTCCCGACCTCACCGGCGGGTCTGGCCCGCGCCACCCGGTGGTTGACCGACCTCACCGGTGGGCAGACCCTGCTTGCCTCGATCGACGGGGCCGGTTCCTACGGCAAGCAGTTGGCCGACGTGTTCACCGGGACCGGTGTTGATGTCGTTGAAGCACCCCGGGTCCGTTACCGTCCCGCGGGGAAAGACGACCGCCTCGATGCCCGCACCGCCGCGACCACGGTCCTGCCGATGGACACCGACCGGCTCACCGACCGCAAAACCGGCGCTGAACGCGACGCGATCCAGGTGCTGCTGACCGCCCGGGCCGAGATGACCCGGGAACGCACCCGCACCCTGAACGCCCTCACCGCGCTGACGCGCCGGTTCGATCTCGGCCTCGACGCCCGAAAGGCCCTCACCACCCGGCAGATCACCACCATCGCGGGCTGGCGCACCCGCCCCACCGATCCCATCGATGCTCGCACCGCCCGCGCCGAAGCCGTTCGCCTCGCCACCCGCGCCCGCGCCTTGACGCGCGAGCTGGCCGAGAACAAAACCACCCTGCACCACCTGACCACCGGGCTCGTCCCGCACCTGCTGGCCGAGCCCGGCATCGGCCCCGTCACCGCGGCGCAGGTCTACGCATCCTGGTCACACCCCGGCCGGGTCCGCTCCGAAGCAGCCTTCGCCCGCCTCGCCGGCGTCGCCCCGAAACCCGCCTCCAGCGGCGACCGCATCCGACACCGCCTCGACCGCAGCGGCGACCGACGCCTCAACGCCGCCCTCCACCGCATCGTGATCACCCGCTGGCGCACCCACCCCGAAACACTCGCCTACATCGCACGACGCCGCACCGAAGGACGAACCGACCGCGACATCCGCCGCTGCCTCAAACGCATCATCGCCCGCCACCTCTACCGACTCCTCGAAGCCGGTTGACACACATAGAAGCTTCGACCAGCGGGCCCTTTGTCCGGAGGTCGTTGAGCGAGGAGCGCAGCGACGAAACGAAACGTCGCAGCAGAGCACCCTACGTCAGGATCGCCCACCCGTGCGGCGGCAAGACGACGCGTGCGTCGGCGAGCGCCCCGTCACCCAGCTCCAGCTGCCCAGCGCCGGCGGCGGCGACGACCGCCTCGTCGTCGCCGATGTTCAGCGCCACGATGGCAGCGTCGTCGTCGACGGCGGTGCGGATGACGAGCGTGAGATTGGTCGTCTCGACGACGTCGGTGTGGGCCGAGTGCAACCACGGCCTGCGGCGACGGAAGGCGACGAGGTCACGGGTGAGTCGCAGCGCATCGCGTGCGGCATCCGTCTCCTCGACCTCGTCCGGCATGGGCGGGAACGCCGGCCTCACGGCATCGTCACCGCCGATCCGCTCGGCCTTGACCGCTTCGAAGCCGTACTCGTCGCCGGCGTAGACCGCGGGGGTTCCGGCGACGGTGAACAGCACGGCGAGCGCGTGGGGCAGATGGCGCCGCCCCACGGCTGTGGCGATGCGGGTGACGTCGTGATTGCCGACGAAGGTCGCCGGAACGAAGGTATCGAGCAGGGCGACGTGGCGGCCGAGCGCATGCGCGAGCTCGAAGAAGTTCCCGTCGGCGATGCCGTGCCAGATCCCCTGCCACAGCTCGTACTGCGTGACGCTGTCGATGCCCGACTCGCGCACGATCGCGGAGTAGTCGCCGTGGATGACTTCACCGAGGAACCACGCGTGCGGGTGCCGCTTGCGCACGCGTGGCAGCACCGACGCCCAGAACGACGGCGGAACGGCGTACGCCGCATCCAGCCGCCAGCCGTCGATGCCGCGGTCGAGCCAGAAGGTCATCGCGTCGACCGCGAGATCGCGGACCACCTCGGAGTCGTGATCGAGCTCGACGAGGCTGTCATGGCCCTCGAAGACACCGTCGCCGCGCAGGGTCTCCACCTGGGGATGCTCCCGGCCGACGTGGTTGAAGACCCCGTCGAACAGCACCCGGACGCCGCGGTCGTGCGCCGCGGCGATCAGGCGACGCACGTCGTCCTCGTCGCCCAAGCGGGGATCCACACGGAAGTGGTCGACGATGTCGTAGCCGTGACTGGTCGAGGCGAACACCGGCCCGAGCAGGATGCCGTTCAACCCGAGGTCGATGACGTGATCGAGCCACGCCTCGATGTGCGGCAGGCGGTGCACGATGCGGCCTTCGTCGGCGCCTTCGCGGATCGGCGCCCCGGTGAAACCGAGCGGGTAGACGTGCCACCACGTGACGTGATCGACCCAGGCCCGTGCGGACGCACTCATGCGGTCGTTTCTTCGTCGAGCCTGCGGTACGGCATGCCCTTCATCCTCTCATCGACGCGCGCCGGGAGAGCTACCCCACCCGGAAGGCGCCTGCCGCCACTCGTTCATGCAGCCCCTGCAACGTGGTCAGCTGTGCACGCGCCCGAGCAGCCAGGTCGGTGAACACAGCGGAAGGAAAGCCCAATTCCGGCGACAGGTCGGCGAGCGTCTCCCAGCATCCGAGCTTGGAAGCGACCGCACCGCGCATCAGCTCGATCTCGAGCACGGGAGTCATCGGAGAATCGGTCGATCGTCCGTTGCTCTTCAGCCGTCCGATCTTTTCCCCGATCCAGGCGACGGCCTGGCGATGCCGTCGCCTCGGTAGCTCCAGTGAACTCACTAGCTCCTTCAGGAACGTGCGCTCGCGCCGCGCTTCCGCGGCGAACCGGGCCAGTTCCTCGCCGATGGGGGTATCGGCGTACCCGTGCGCCATACGCGACGCCCGGTCGGCCCCGCCCGTCGCGCCGGTCAGGTGATCAGAGAGGTAGAGGGCGAAGATGTCGCGTTCGATGGATGCCGGCAGGCGGTGCCCTTCTCCCGTCACGGCGATCGGAGGAATCTCACCCGGCGCCTGCTGGTCTCGGGGCCATCGAAGCCTTGGACGCATCGGCGCGCTGGCTGCACCGTCGCCGTCGGCGATCGCGGCGATCATCTCCAGCAGCGTGCTGCGGGCGTCGCGACGTGGGCGCCAGTCCAGTTCTGCGCGGATCCGCTCGGTGTCCATGATCGGCGCCGACATCGCCATGTCCATCCATCCGGGGTCTGCGGCGACGGCGTGCGCACGCCAGGCGAGCTCCATCGCCGGCCGAAGTGCGCGTGCCGGCAGTGCCATGCGACGCCGAGCACCCAGCACCTCAACGAGGTCTCCCCCACGCAGCACTCCGTCCGTCGCAACGTTGAAGGGGCCGGTCGCGACCGAGCCGAGGATTCGGCGGTAAGCGTCGGCGAGGTCGTCCGCATGCACGACCTGGAAACGCAGACCTGCCGGGAGCGGAACGACCGGCAGCGCGCCCGTCCGCAACAGTCGTGCGGGGACCATGGGGCCCAGGAACAGGCGCGTGACCTCGGCGCCCGCAGACGCGTCGAAGACGAGCGCCGGTCGCACGCGGGCGATCGCCAACCCCTGGCTCTCGGCGTCGTCCAGCACACGCTCCTGCGCGGCCTTATCCGCCGAATAGTGAGCGGACGGCACTCCGCGAGTCGACCATGTCTCGTCGCGAGGATCATCGTCGTGGACGCCGGAATACGCCCCCACCGACGAAGCACAGACGAGATGACGGACCCCGGCGCGCAGGCATGCATCGACGACGCGGCGCGTGCCCACCACGTTGGCGCGTTGCAAGAGCCGCCGGTTGCGATTGGGCTGGATCATCCACGCCAGATGAACAACAGCATCCATGCCTTGGAAGACGGCCGCGAGCTTCTCCACGACCTTCGTCTCGTCTTCAGCGGACGGGACTGGCATCGCGAGGTCCACCACCTGCCACCGCGCCGTGTTGTAGGGCGCTGCCGTCGTATCGGGCCGTCGGCGAGCGATGCCGACCACCTCTTCGACTTTCGGGTCCGAAGCGAGCGCGCCCAGCAGCGCCGTACCGACATTTCCACTCGCACCCGTGACGCACAGTCGCATTTCAGCCCTCTCACCGAAGTTCAGACGACGATGGCGGTCGGATGCTCCCGTGTCGACCGGGTTGCGAATCACGACGGGTGCAGATACGCACGGTCGTCACGGTGTGCGGCGGATCTTCCCTAACCGCCGCAGCCGCGATCAAAGAAGGCTTCGGCCCCGACGGGCAGCCGGGAAGTCGCCGAAGCCCGTGGACCTGCCGGCGGTGGCAGGCGCGATCGTGCTCCCCATCCTCTCCCCGCCGAAGAACAAGTCAAGGCCCTTGGTCAGGCGTCACCGCCCTCGTACCGTGGCCGTCATGTCGATCGAATTGAACAGCCCCGCCCTCCGGCTCGCCCGTTCCCTCGTGCGCGACGGCAAAGTGGTGCACGACGAACGCGACGACTGGTCGGACGCCGCTCCCTCCGCCGAGCAGGAGAACGCCTTCATCGACGAGAACGGCTGGACCGAATATGCACACTGGCACTTGGGCATCGACAAGAGCGAGAACCGCGAGACGAAGCGTGCCTACAGCTTCCCGTTCGGCGACTTCGACAAGGTGCGCCGGTCCGGCGTGATCTCGGCAGAGAGCCGCGCCGGTCAGTACGACCACACCGAGATCCGCGACGCGCTCAAGTCGCTGCTCGACCTCATCGACGAAGACGGCAGCTGACGATCACGGCTCCGAGGAGTCCGGGGGTTAAGCCACGCCCGGTACCTCGTGAATCGTCCTCACCCTTAACGCGATTCAATCCGATCGCGAGCCTCCCCAGCTCCGGTGGTGGGCAGAGAGACCAGTTGCAACACCGCAAGCTCCGTGGCGTGCCGCACGACATCGGCGGAGTCACCGCATCGAAGGCTTACGGCGCAATTCTTGACGGCGTTTCGACGATGCGAACTTTCTCACGCCTTGCCCGCGAGAAGAGCGTCGAGGACGGTACGAAGTTCACGTACTCGGAGGGTCGCAGCGGCCCAGACGACGTTGTCGTCGAAAACGGCGTAGCCGTGGGCGAGAACGTTGCGGAGCCCGATGATGCGGTGCGCCTCGGGAATCGACGCGGCCATATCCGCGACGACGCGACGGAGGTTGCGCACGTCTCAAAGGAACGCCGCCGCTTCAGGCCGCATAGAGTTCTTCCGCATTCGCTGTCGCGGCCGCCTCGAAATACGGGTTACGGAGCGCCTTGGTCATTACGAGGTCGACACGGCGCGCGAACAGTTTCTCCAAGTCTTCTTTCAACCCGAAGTACGCGTCGAACGGGTCTTGCACATCGGGCATGAACTCCATGAGCAGGTCGACATCGCTGCGCTCAGCGTCGAACCGATCCTCGACAGCAGACCCGAACACCCGGAAACGCCGTGTACCACGAGCGCGACACACGAACAAGAGCGTCGCGATCGAGGAGCAGCCGGAAACTCATGAGCCGACTGTAGCGATCAAGCCCTACAGCACTACGGGTCCCGGAGCACCGGCCCCGGCATGTCACCGGGTGAGACCCTGGAGCGACCAGTAGAAGGTCAGCGCCATTGAGCTCCATCGCGGCGCGCGGCACCAAACGTCGCAGTTGCGGCGCTGGCGAGGAACGGCGCCCGACAACTGCGGGCCATTTGCGTTCGATGGTGTTCATGGCCTCCCCCCGGGATACCGGGGAGGGGTATCATCTCCGGTAGAGCGAGGTGATCATCGTGGCCGGACACAGCGAGGGCGCGAGCGTCACGCTGCGATGGCTGTGGCGTGTCATCCTTGCGGTGGCGATCGCGTTCGGCGTCTTCGCGATGCATTCCGGCGTGTCCGCGCCTGCGACCGACCAGGTTCCGATTGCGGCAACAGTGGTGAGCCATCACACTGCCGAGCCGACGACTGTCGGAGAACCCGCATGCGCGGGGTGCGTCGCCCCGGACGGTCATGAGGTCGCCGCCGCGATGTGCGTGTTCGCCCTGCTCTCCGTGGGTCTGTGGCTTGCACCTCCCCAACTTTTTGGACTGCGTATTGCTTCGCTTTCTCGGCAGTGGATCGGCGTGCTGCTCAGGCACACGCGCGCGCCCGTGCCGTTGTCTCTTCATCAGTTGTCGATCAGCCGGATTTGATCGTTTCTCGCACCGGACTTGTCCGGGCTTCCGTCGCGCTCGCTGAGCGCGGTGCAGAGAAACGACACGAAGGACTGAGAGAGAGATGAAGAGAAGAAGTGTGCGCTGGATGGGCGCATTGGCGGTCGCGTCGACACTGGCGGTGACGGGCTGCACGGCCGGCACCACGGTGACCGCGCCGACACCGACACAGTCGGCAGAGACGTTCACATCTGCCGACGTCATGTTCGCGATGATGATGATTCCGCATCACGAGCAGGCCGTTGCGATGAGTGATGTTCTCCTGGGCAAAGACAGCATCGACACCAGGGTTCGCGAGCTCGCCGAGGGGATCAGGGCTGCTCAGCAGCCGGAGATCGAGTTGATGGAGTCCTGGCTCGATGAGTGGGGAATGGATGAGTTCGGCGACATGGGCCGGATGACTCCGGGAGCAGGGATGATGATGTCCGAGATGGACATGTCCGCCCTGGAGGATGCCTCTGGGGCGGACGCGGAACGTGTCTTCCTCGAGGAGATGATCGTGCATCACGAGGGCGCGATCCAGATGTCCCGGGCTCTGCTCGAAGCGGGATCGAACCCCGACGCCCGCGTCCTGGCGGAGGAGATCATCGTCGACCAGACCGACGAGATCACTCTCATGCGCGACCTGCTCACTGACTACTGAGCCCCACTCCCCTGAGGGGCAACCGCTCTGGGAAGCGGTCCCTTGCGCTGTCTTGACGAAAGGGTGCTCATGCGCCGTATCCATCGTGTCCTGGCTGTGTCCGTTGCAGGGCTCGCCGTTGTTCTTGCCGCCTGCTCGCCCGGTGAGCCACCGACCACCGGAGAGGAGCACGCTGCGACGGTGTCGCATGTGCATGGCGCGGTCGTCGACCCATCGGGAGAGGGATTCCTGCTGGGAACCCATGAAGGCGTCTTCCGTGTCACGGCGGACGGCGAGGTGTCCGGCCGTGAGGGCACCGTGGTCTTCGACGCGATGGGTTTCGCCCGCGTGGGAACCTCGCTGTTCGCTTCGGGCCATCCCGGACGCAACACCCCGGCCGAATGGGGCGACCCCCACCTGGGGATCATCCGAAGCGACGACGCTGCCGGCAGTTGGCAGTCGGTCGCTTTCGCCGGGACACGTGACTTCCATGCTCTGACCGGAACCCCGGACGGGACCATGTTCGGTGCCACGACCGACACCGCAGCGTTGCTGATGAGCGCAGACCTCGGTGTCACGTGGACCGAGACGGGCGCTCAGCTTCACGCGTTCGCTCTGACGGCCGACTCCTCCGGGCGCCTGGTGGCTCTCACTCCCGACGGAGTGATGGTCAGTGACGATAGCGGAGCGACCTTCTCACCCTGGGAAGGCGCCCCGCTCCTCGTCGTCGTCGGGTCCTCCCCGGACGGCAGCCACCTCGCCGGCATCGATTCTTCCGAGCGGATCTGGATCTCCTCCGCCACAGATACGACGTGGGAGCAGGTCGGAACCGCACACGGCACTCCACATGCGATCACGGTCACCGACACTGGCGCTCTCCTCATCGTCGACGACAGCGGCGTGACGCTCCTTCCCTCACCGTCATCCTGACACGCACCCGAATACCCCAGGGGGCATGGGGTTGCAAGGCCCCTGCAAGCAACCCGGGACGGCTTCTAACCTGCCGACCGCGGGACCACCCGCACTGCCCTCATCGAAACGAAAGGCTCAGAAATGTCCACTGATAACTCACAGAACACTGATGGGCACGAGCCCGACGCACGCTCGAAGATGACCGCGAAGACCTATCTGAAGTTCGCCGCGATGATCCTCACCGGAATGGTCGTGATGTATTGGGTCATGTTCGCCGGGTCCTGGGAGTGGTCCCACATCCGATTCAGCGAAAGCCGAGTGTTCATGGCCCTCACCATGGGCGGCACCATGGGTCTGGTCATGCTCGCCTGGATGCTGAACATGTACAAGAACTGGAAGGCTAACATCGCCGTCATCGGCGTAAGCCTGCTGCTCATCGGTGGCGGCATCGCCCTCGACCGCTCCCAGATCACTGTCGACGACACCGACTTCATGCAGGGAATGATCCCCCATCACTCCCTTGCGATCACACGATCCGAACGCGCGCAACTGCAGGACGTTCGCGTGTGCGAACTCGCCGTGGAGATCAGTGAAGCTCAGCGCCGGGAGATCTTCGAGATGGACTGGCTCATCCAGGACATCGCCGAAAACGGACCCGCCACAACCCCTGCTGAAGCAGCGGAGCGGCCCGTCCCGGACTACTCCGAGGCGGCCGCGCGAGATTGCGCGGCCGATTAGCGGAATACCCCCTGGGGGTACTTTGTTGGCAGGCGTAGACGGAAGGAAGGTCCCATGGAATCCACCGACGCTCACCACGGAACGGGCACGGCTCAGTCCACCGATCACGGCCATGCGGAACCGCATCAGGAACACCACGGCCACTCAGGGCACGGTGGCCACGCGGGGCACGGTGGCCACTCCGGTCACCAGGGGCATGGTGATCACGTCGGGCGGTTCCGGCGTCTGTTCTGGATCAATCTGATCCTCGCTGTCCCGGTGGTGGCGTTCTCGAGCATGTTCGCGATGCTCGTCGGGTACGAGATCCCCGATGTCCCCGGGGTGATGTGGATCGCGCCGGTCCTCGGGACGGTCATGTACGTGTGGGGCGGGTGGCCGTTCCTGACTGGCGCGCTCGACGAGATCCGGGCGAAGTCGCCGGGGATGATGCTGCTCATCGGGCTGGCGATCACCGTCGCGTTCCTCGCGTCGTGGGGCGCGAGCATCGGGCTGCTCGATCACCAGCTGGAGTTCTGGTGGGAGCTGGCCCTTCTGATCGTGATCATGCTCCTCGGGCACTGGCTGGAGATGCGGTCTCTCGCGCAGACGACTTCGGCTCTCGACTCGCTCGCGGCTCTCCTGCCGGACGAGGCCGAACGCGCCGAAGGCGACGAGACCGTCACCGTCTCCCCCGCCGATCTGGAGGTCGGCGACATCGTCATCGTCCGCCCCGGCGGCAGCGTCCCCGCCGACGGCACCATCACGGAGGGTCACGCGCACCTGGACGAGTCGATGATCACGGGGGAATCCAAGCCGGTTCGTCGCGAGATCGGCGACACCGTCACGGCGGGGACCGTCGCGACCGACTCCGGCATCCGCGTCGAGGTCACCGCGATCGGGGACGACACCGCTCTCGCGGGGATCCAGCGCCTGGTCACCGACGCACAGAACTCCACCTCCCGCGCCCAGCGCATCGCCGACCGAGCCGCGGCCTGGCTGTTCTGGTTCGCGCTGGGATCCGCCGTCATCACCGCGATCGTCTGGTCCCTAGTCGGCAATCCGGATGCCGCCGTGATCCGCACCATCACCGTTCTCGTCATCGCCTGCCCGCACGCACTCGGCCTCGCGATCCCCCTCGTGGTCTCCATCGCCACCGAACGCGCCGCCCGAGGCGGCGTGCTCATCAAGGACCGCCTCGCCCTGGAGAGCATGCGCACGATCGATGCGGTCCTCTTCGACAAGACCGGCACCCTCACGAAGGGCGAACCGACCGTCACCGACATCGCGACGGCCGGCGACCACTCCCCCGACGACCTCCTCGCCCTTGCCGCCGCGGCCGAGTCCGACAGCGAGCACCCGCTCGCCCGGGCCATCGTCCGGGCCGCCGCCGACCGATCGCTCACCGTCCCGAGAGCGACGGGCTTCACCTCCGAGCCCTCCCTCGGCGTCACCGCCACGGTGAAGGGCGACGAGGTCCGCGTCGGCGGGCCCCGCCTCGTCGAGTCCCTGGCCGAGAAGGAGATGCCCGACCTCGACGGATGGCGCGACGACGGCGCGATCATCCTCCACCTCGCGATCGACGGGCACATCGCCGGCGCGTTCAAGCTCGCCGACGAGATCCGCCCCGAGTCCCGCGACGCCGTCGACGCCCTCCACGCCCTCGGCATCCACGTCGCCATGATCACCGGAGATGCCGAACCCGTCGCCCGCGCCGTCGCTCGAGAGCTCGGCATCGACCAGGTGTTCGCCGGAGTCCGACCCGACGACAAGTCGGAAAAGGTCGCCGAGCTCCAGCGCGAGGGCCGCAAGGTCGCGATGATCGGCGACGGCGTCAACGACGCCCCCGCCCTCGCCAAAGCAGACGTCGGCATCGCCATCGGAGCCGGCACCGACGTCGCCATCGCCTCCGCCGGCGTCATCCTCGCCAGCTCCGACCCCCGCTCGGTCCTCTCCGTCCTCGAACTGTCCCGCCGCACCTACCGCAAGATGACACAGAACCTCTGGTGGGCCGCCGGCTACAACCTCATCTCCGTCCCCCTCGCCGCGGGAATCCTCGCCCCCATCGGGTTCGTCCTGCCGATGTCCGTCGGCGCGATCCTCATGTCCCTGTCGACCATCATCGTCGCCGCCAACGCGCAACTCTTACGACGCCTCGACCTCACCCCCGACAACAGCGCCCGCCACATCCTCCGTGACGGCAAGGACTGACTCTCACCCATGACGACGACCGGCGATGGTCAGCGGCCGCTTCTCCGGTGGTTCTCACCCAGGCCGTGGGTGCGCGGGAACACCACCGCAACCACTCCCGCGAAGGCAGCGATGAGCAGAAGCACGGCGGCGGAACTGATGAGGTTCGCGGCTCCAAGCCATCCCGCAACCGGGTAGGTGATCCAGGAAGCTGGCGTGAGAAAGCGCGAACTGGGCTGTGTAGACGAGGTTCCGATTCGCGGGCGTGGATGCGTCCGCGAGCAGCCGGGATGAGGGAGTGTTCACCAGCGAGGTACCCATGCCCAGCAGCACCCATGTGGCCAGGCACGTACCATCCGGCCCCGGTGGTTGTGGCGACCGCGGTGACGATGACCGCCATCGCCAGACCTGCGACGATGACGTTCGCGCCGGCGGTCATCGTGTGGATCACGCCGAGCTTGCTGACCAGCCGCGGGATGTTTACGGCGACGACCAGGGATCCGACCCCGTAGCAGGCGAGCGCCACCGCGAGAGCGTCTTCACCGAGACCGAACACCGCGTGCGCGTAAACGACGAAGTTCACGAGAACGATCGCGGTGCCGGTGGCGACGACGACGTTCGTGAGCAGCAGGAACCGCAGCGTCGGTGTCCGGCCGAACACCTTCACGCCGATTCGCGACGGCCGTTCGCCGAGGCCTTCGCAACGAGTATCCAGAGCGTGATTCGCGAGAGCGAGCGTCAACGCTGCCCCCTCGAGAGAGGAAAGGCAGGCAGCGATGACGGTGGGTGAATGCCTCACGGCAGGTGGTCGCCGCTGCGGCAGGCATCGAGCAGCGCGCCGGCATCCGGCCCGAGGATTCAGCGTGAATCGACCATGCGAGCGTCCGTCGGCGCGTGTCCGAATTCCGCTCGTTCGGCCGTTCGCCGCGATCGATCTGTCTCACTTCCTTCTCACGAGCCCGCTTGGGCAAGAAAACACCCCCGATAAACGGGGGTTTTTCTGGCGGTGACGGTGGGATTTGAACCCACGGTAGGGGTGAACCTACACAACATTTCGAGTGTTGCACCTTCGGCCGCTCGGACACGTCACCGCCGACCAGTTTACGACAGGTTCACCTCACTGGCCAATCGAGCCGGCGAGCGACCGGTCCCGCGGGCAACGACGGCTTGCTTCGATGTCGAGAGACCCCCTCCCCACCGCTCACCGAGCCCCGCCATACTGGCCTCATGAGCGTGATCGAGAACTCGAAACTCACCGTCGTCGGCGCGGGCAGTGTCGGTGCGAGCACGGCCTACGCGGCCCTCATCCGAGGGTCCGCCCGACACGTCGCCCTCTACGACATCAACGCCGCCAAGGTCGAAGCGGAAGTGCTCGACCTCGCCCACGGCACGCAGTTCACCGGCTCGAGCGACATCGTCGGCTCCGACGACGTCTCCGTGGTCGAGGGCTCCCAGGTCGTCGTGATCACCGCGGGCGCCAAGCAGAACCCCGGCCAGACGCGCATCGAGCTCGCCGGCGTGAACGCCGGGATCATGCAGAAGATGATGCCGCAGCTGCTCGAGGTCGCCCCCGACGCCGTCTATGTCGTCGTCACCAACCCGTGCGACGTGCTCACGGTGCTCGCGCAGGAGTCCACGGGGCTCCCGTCCGAGCGATTGTTCGCCTCCGGCACCGTTCTCGACACCTCGCGCCTGCGCTGGAAGCTCGCCGAGCGCGCGGGGGTCTCGCGGTCGAGCGTCCACGCCTATATCGTCGGCGAGCACGGTGACACCGAGTTCCCGCTGTGGTCGAAGGCCACCATCGGCACGGTGCCGATCCTCGACTGGGTCACCCCTCGTGGCGACAAGATGACCGTCGACGAACTCGACCAGATCGCCGACGACGTGCGAAACGCCGCCTATAAGGTGATCCAGGGCAAGGGCGCCACCAACTACGCCATCGGCCTGTCCAGCGCCCGCATCGTCGAGGCGATCCTCAACGACGAGCACGCCGTCATGCCCGTCTCCCCCGTCCTGCACGACTTCCACGGCGTCGACGGGGTCGCCCTGTCGGTTCCGTCCGTCGTGAGCGCATCCGGTGCGCGCCCCATCCGCGAGACGACGTTCGCGCCGAACGAACTCGAGCTGTTCCACCGTTCCGCCGAAGCGCTTCGCGACGTGGCGTCGTCGCTGCGCTGATCACACTCCCGGATGCCGTGCCGCGACGAGGTCTGCACTCCCGCCGGCGGTGCGGCATCCGGTGCTCCGTGTGCCGCTGACCGCCCTCAGCCCGCGGAGACCCCGCCGCCGGGGATCGCGCTCAGCAGCTCACGGGTGTAGTCGTGCCGGGGATCGGCGAAGATGTGCTCCGCCGTGCCCTGCTCGAGGATGACCCCGCGACGCATCACCGCGACCTCGTCGGAGATCTGCCGGATGACGCCGAGGTCGTGCGAGATGAACAGGTACGTCAGACCGTGCTCGGCTTGCAGATCCACCAGCAACTGCAGCACCTGCTCCTGCACCGAGACATCGAGCGCCGAGACCGGCTCGTCGAGGATGATCATCTCGGGCCGCAGGGCGAGGGCCCGCGCGATCGCGACCCGCTGACGCTGACCGCCCGAGAGCTGGGCGGGCCGCCGGTCGGCGAGGGCGGGGTCGAGTCGCACGTCGGCCATGAGATCACGCACGGCGGTTGCGCGCTGGGCACGCGATCCCATCCCGAACGCACGGAGCGGCTCGTCGATGATCGCCCCGATCTTCATGCGCGGATCGAGGGAGCCGAAGGGGTTCTGGTAGACGACCTGCAGACGACGGCGCAGCTGTCGAAGCGCCGCGCCCCGCAGCCGGGTGATGTCGGCCCCGTCGAAGAGCACCGTCCCGGCATCCGCATCCACGATCCTCGCGACCATGCGCGCCGTCGTGCTCTTCCCCGACCCGGACTCGCCGACGATCGCGAAGGTCGTTCCCCGCGCGATGGAGAAGTCCAGAGCGTCGGCGGCGACGATCGGAGCGGCCGACGATCCGTACGTCTTCGACAGTCCCGCCACGCGCAGGAACGGCTCCACCGCATCGGCCGCCCGTCGGGCGCCCGATGTCGGCTCGAGCCGGTGACTGCGCAGGCCGGGAGCGGCGGCGACGAGGCGACGGGTGTACTCGTGGGTCGGGTCGGCGAGGACCTCGGCGGAGGTGCCGCGCTCGACGATCTCCCCCTTGTTGACCACGACGATCCGGTCCGCACGGTCGGCGGCGACCCCGAGGTCATGGGTGACCAGCAGCACCGACGTGCCGTGCGCCTCGCGCATCTTCTGCATGCGGTCCAGCACGTGCCGCTGCACGGTGGCATCCAGGGCGCTGGTGGGTTCGTCGGCGATGACGAGCTCGGGGTTGCACGCCCACGCGATGCCGATGAGCACCCGCTGCCGAAGACCGCCGGAGAGCTCGTGCGGGTACTGCCGGGCACGCTGGGCGGGTTCGGGCACGCCGACCTCATCGAGGATCTCGATCGCCCGTGCCGCGGCGGCGGGCGGCGTGAGACCCCCGTGACGACGAATGACCTCGGCGATCTGCTCGCCGATGCGCAGCACGGGATTCAGGCTGTGCGAAGGATCCTGCGGGACGAACCCGATCCGAGCGCCGCGGACGCGACGGAGAGCCCGCTGGGACAGCGACATGATGTCGACGTCGTCGAAGCGGATGTCGCCGCCGACGATCGTCGCCTCCTGCGGAAGAAGCCGCACCAGCGCATGCGCGATGGTGCTCTTGCCCGATCCGGATTCACCGACCACCGCGACGACTTCGCCGCGGGCGATGTCCAGATCGACGCCCCGCAGAGCGGGATTCACACCGGTGGGTGTCGCGTAGTCGACGCGCAGGCCTCGGACAGAGAGCAGAGGTTCGGGGCTCATCGCTCTCCTCCGATGTAGCGGGCGATGCGGTTCACGGCGAGCACGACCACCAAGATGACCACACCCGGGAGGATGCTCAGCCACGGCGCGATCGCCACGAAGTCACGACCCGCCGAGACGAGCGCTCCCCACTCCGGTGCGGGCGGCTGCGCGCCGAAGCCGAGGAAGCTCAGCGCCGAAACGGCGAGGATCGCGACGGCGAGCTCGAGCGCGGCCATCGAGATGATCGGACGGGCGGCATTCGGCAGCACGTGGCGTACGAGGATCGTCGGCCCCCGCACCCCCAGGGTGCGCGCCGCTTCGATGTACTCCTCTGCACGTACCCGGATCACCTGAGCGCGCATGACGCGGGCGAAGGCCCCGGAGGTCCCCAGGCCGACGCCCAGTCCCACCGCAACGGGTCCGAAGCCGAGCGAGGCGACCACGATGAGGGCCAGGAGGATGCCGGGGATCGCGATCACGACGTCGACGAAGCGCATGACGACCGCATCGACGACACCGCGCAGGTAACCGGTGATCAGGCCGATGATCGCACCGAGCGTCACGCCGGCGACGACCGCCAGCCCCGCGGCCGACAGCGACAGCCGGGCGCCGTAGACGACGCGGGAGAAGACATCGCGGGCGAGATGATCCGTGCCGAACAGGTGCTCCCAGCTGGGCGGTGCGAGCCGCATCGCACCCACCGACTCGTACGGGTCGTAGGGGGCGAGGAGTGCAGGTGCTGCCACGGCCAGCGCGGTCAGGGCGAGGAGCAGGATCGAGACGACCATGCCGGGGTAGCGGAGGATCCTCATGAGCGCGCCCCCGTCTCATCCTCCGACCTCGCCGGATCACCGGCGGGCCCACCGAATGCCGCGGGGACGGGGGCCGAGCCGCCGAACGTCGAGGCGACAGGATCACCGTCGACGGGCGCTTCGGCAGCCGGGCGCGCGCCGACCACCTGCGTGCGCGTGCGCGGATCGATCACGCCGTAGAGCGCGTCGACGACGAGGGTGACCACCGCGTAGACGCTCGCGACCACGACCACGACGCCCATCAGCACGTTGATGTCTCGGGCGAGGACGGCATCGACGGTGAGTCGACCGATGCCGTCGCGCGAGAAGACGGTCTCGACCACCGCGGTGCCTCCGGCGAGGTACCCGACCTGCAGGCCGATGATCGTGATGGCGGGGAGCATCGCGTTGCGGAGCACGTGCCGGAAGACGACCGTGGACTGCGACAGCCCCTTGGCGTTGGCGGTGAAGACGAAGGGGCTCGCCCCCGCGTCGAACACCGCGGCGGAGAAGACCTGGAAGAAGATGGCCGCCGTCGGCAGGGCCAGGGTGATGCCGGGCAGGACCACGCTGGCGAATCCGGTCGCGCCGGAGGCGGGGAACCACCCCAGTCCGAACGAGAAGACCGTGATGAGCACGAGGCCGGTGAGGAAGGCCGGGATGGCGATTCCGAGCGGGGGGATCTGCACGATGACGTTGCGCACCCAAGCCGGGCGTGCAACGTAGGCCCAGACGGTGAAGCCGAGGGCGATGAGGAAACCGACGACGAGCGCGAAGCCGGCGAGTGCCGCCGTAGGACCGGCGACACGGAGGATCGTGTCGGTGACCGGGAGGCCGGTCGCGATGGAGACGCCGAGGTCGCCGCGGAAGATTCCGAAGAACCCGACGAGGTACTGCTGCCACAGCGGCCCGTCGAGGCCGTAGCGGGCACGCAGCTCGGCGAGCGCCTCGGGATCGGTGGTGGTCGCGTCCCCGCCACGGACGGCGAGGGCGGCCAGGACAGGGTCGCCGGGCAGCGCGTGGATGAGCAGGAATGCCACGGTGTAGGAAGCCCACACCACGAACAGAGCCTGAGCGATCTTGGGAAGCAGGAACCGTGCGGCGGTCCCCGCCTTCGCTCTCCTGCCCTTCGCGTCCACGCGCTGCACCGGCGATGCCATCAGTCGGAGGTGACGACGGCGTCGTAGAGGTTCAGACGCGAAGCCGAGTCGAAGGTGATGCCCTCGACACCCGCACGCGAGGCGTGCAGCTGCACGGTCTCGAGCGTCGGCATGACGTACGCGCGCTCGGCGACGATCTGCTGGATCTCGTCGACGATCTCCTGGCGTGCGTCGACGTCGGCGGTCTCGCGCTGCTCCTGGAGCAGCGCCTCGAGCTCGGCGTCCTCGACGATGCCCCACCGCGAGGGCGAGTCGACCGACAGCAGCACGCGGAGCACGTCCGGGTCGGTGCGGGTCAGCCCGGCACCGAGCATCTCGTAGTCGCCGGTGGCGATGGCGCCGAAGAAGTCACCCGCGGTGACCATGTTCAGCTGCAGGTCGATGCCGACCTCGCGCAGCTGCTGCTGGGCGGCTTCGAGCACGTCCTGGGCGTAGAAGGCGGTGACCGTGACGGTCAGCGTCTCGCCGTCGCGCTCGTAGATCCCGTCGGATCCCAGCTCCCAGCCGTCGGCCTCGAGGAGCTCGGTCGCACCCTCGGGGTCGTAGGCGAGGGTGTCGCCGAGGTCGGTGAAGCCGGGGGTCGACGAGGTCAGCACGCTCGTGGGGGCGGATCCGCTGACCGAGCCGGCGATGACGTTGATCTGCTCGCGGTCGAGACCCTTGGTCATCGCCTGACGCACGATCTCGTCCGACATGAGACCCTGCGTGGTGTTGACCACGAAGCCGTTGGGCACGCCAGGGTTCGCCTTGGCGTACAGGTTGTACTCGTCGGTGGTGAAGCGGGCCTCGTCGATGTAGGGGAGGTCCTGGATGACGTCGTACTCCCCCGAGGAGAGCCCGCCGGTGCGCACGCTCGCCTCGGTGATGATCGGGAACGTGACGGTCTCGAGGTAGGCCTCGCCCTCGTGGCCGCGCAGCTCCGACGGCCAGTCGTAGCCCTCGCGGCGGTCGATGACGATCGAGTCGTTCACGACGTAGGAGTCCAGCACGAACGGTCCGGAGCCGATCGGGGCGGCGCACCGCTCTTCGGCGGTGGCGGTGGCCGAGGCCTCCGACAGGATGCCGAGCGACATGGTCGTCGCACCCTGCAGGAACGCGACGTTCGGGGTGTCGAACGAGACGATGAACTCGGTGTCGCTGACGACCTCGGTCCCGGTGTAGCCCTCGAGGTAGGCACCGGCGAGCGACGCCGATCCGCCGAGTTCGATGATGGCGTCGAAGTTGGCGGCGACGACGTCGCTGGTGAGCGCGGTGTCGTCGCTGAAGGTCACATCGTCGCGGAGGGTGAAGGTGTACGACGTGAGGTCGTCGCTCACCTCCCAGCTCTCGGCGAGCCACGGCACGATCTCGCCGGTCTCGGGGTCCTGGTCCAGGAGCGAGTCGGTGAGCTGGCGGCCGACGTTCAGCGCGGTGGTGACCGAGGTCTGCTGCGGGTCGATGCAGCCGGCGTCTTCCTTGATGGCGAAGACGACCTCCTGCGCGACGTCGGCGGCGGGGGTGGGCGAGCTGTCCGCGTCGCCGGCGCAGGCCGACAGGGCGACCGCCGCGACGGCGATGCCGGCCGGCGCGACGACCCAGCGGGCCGTTCGGGTTCGGGTGATCACAGGGTTCTCCTTCGGAGTGGGGGGCTACGGAGGTGGTGCGTCAGTCCGGCAGGGAGCCGGCCACGAGCTCACCACGGGCGACGACGGCCACGATGTTCTCGGTGGTCAGGGTGTCGATGTCCTCCCACGGGCGACCGCGGACGACGACGAAGTCGGCGCCGAGACCCGGGAGCAGGCGCCCGGTGGTCTTGCCCATGCGGATCGCGTCCGCGGCGTCGGAGGTTCCGGCACGCAGCGTGCGCTCGGCGCTCCAGGCGAAGCTGCGCGCCATGAGACGCATCTCTTCGAGCTGGTCGCCGAAGGCGATCATGACGCCGTTGGCGTCGGTTCCCAGCACGAAGCGCACACCCGCGGCGGCCGCCCCGACGAAGTTCGCGTCGCGCTCGGCGACGACCGCCTGCGCCTTCTCGCACGCCTCGTCGCTCACGGGGAAGCGACGTTCGGCGATCGCATCGTTGATGAGCAGGGTGGGGGCGACCGGGATGCTCCGCTCGATGAGGGTGTCCCAGTGCCGCTCCTCGATGCCGGTGCCGTGCTCGATGGAATCGACCTCGAATTTCAGCGCGAGGTCGATGCCCTCCGCGTTGTGCGCGTGCGCGGCGACGAGCATGCCGAGCGCGTGCGCCTCGTCGACGGTGGCCGCGATCTCGGCCTCGGTCTGGTTGCGCCACCCGACCTTGTCGCCGACGGAGAGCACGCCGCCGCTGGTGTAGATCTTGATTCCGTCGGTGCCCGAACGGGCCCACTGGCGCACGAGTTTGCGGCATTCGTCGGGCGAGTCCGCGGTCGGCGGACGATGCGGATAGAGGGGCGGCGTGAAGAGGTCGCCGTGTCCGGCGGTCATCCCCACCGGGCAGTGCACGCGGATGCGCGGACCCGGGATGAGCCCGGCCTCGAGAGCGCGCGCGGCGGCCAGCTGCACCGGCGACCCGCCGAGGTCGCACAGCGTGGTCACGCCCGCAGCAGCCGCGCGACGGGCGTGGGCGACGACGTGGAGCGACCGCTCCTCGGCAGGAGTGATCAGCGGCCAGGTCATCCAGTCGACCGATCCGGAACCGGCGTAGGCGTCGAAGTGCACGTGCGTGTCGACGAGGCCGGGGATCACGCTGTAGGAGGCGTCAGCCCCGGAGTCGGGCTCGCCCACGTCGGAGATCACGCCGCCCTGCCACGACAGAGAGCGCGCACCGCGGTCGGCGTCGCCGTCCCACAGTGAGATCGCTGCGATCCGCTTCTCCGTCTGCGCCACGCGGGGCCCCTCTCCTGCTGCCGTCCTTCGGCACACGAGTGGTCACACTACCCACTGAAGATCACGGAAAGATCAACAAGTTACGTCCCGAGACAGGTTTTACAGGTCGGAAACAAACAAAGAACGCTGATTTTGCGGCCGATGAGGAAAGCTGGGGGCATCCCGACCGACGATCTTGTCGATAAGTCGGGAGTCGAGAGGGGAACACGATGCGCACGGCAGCGCTGGAAACAGGGCGGCGGATCGCGGTCTCGCTCGAGCCGGGGGACGATGTCCTGGGGTCGATCGCGGACGCGTGCTCGCAGTACAGGATCGCACAGGGCGTCATCGTCACCCTCAGCGGAGCCTTCCGCGACGTCGAGCTCATCGCCGCGCAGACGCCGTCGGCCGACCCCGAGCCGCCCCTGCCGTCGAGCGTTCGCATCCCCTACACCGAGGGCATCGGCTCCGGAACGATCACCTCCGACGACGACGGACCAGCCGTGCACGTGCACCTCGCCGTCGGCCGCAAGGACTCCGGAGCACGCGGCTTCGCCGGACACGTGCTCGCAGCCGAAGCGCACTACGTCGTCGAGATCGTCATCGACGAGATCCTGCACCCCCGCATGACGCGCACCGCGACCCCGGCCGCCTTCGGCCTCGCGACCCTCGGCTTCGCTGCAGAGACGGAGGGATCACGATGACCACCTCGCTCCCTCTGCCCTCGTCCCATGGCGACCGTGCCGCGCTACGCGTGCAGCACGAGCTGCTGCGCTTCGTGCGCGAGGCCGCCGACAGCGGCGCCCCGCTGCCCGGAGAGCTCGAGCTGACCGCGCGCCTCGGCTGCACGCGCCAGCAGCTGCGCAACGCGATGTCGTCCCTCGAGGCGCAGGGCATCGTCAGGCGCCGCCAGGGGACCGTCACGACCGTCGATCCCGTGGCCCTGCGCCTCAGCGTGCGCCTCGAGGAGCAGTTCGAGCACACCGATCTGCTCGACCGCCTCGGTTACCGCGCCCGCGTCGAGGTGCTGAGCTCCGGAGCATCCACCCTGCCCCCGCAGGCCGCGGCCCTCATGGAGTACCCCGCAGCGATGCCGGCGATGTGCGCGCGCAAGCGGTGGCACGCCGACGATGCCATCGCGATGGTCGCCGACGACGTCGTGCCGCTGAAGGATGACACAGAGACGCGCGAGGGCGAGTCGATCTTCGACCTCGCCCGGCGCGTGTGGGGCGAGCCGGTGATCTGGGAGGTCAGCACGCCGGGCGTCGCCCTGCTCGATGTCGAGATGGCGTCGATCTTCGCGCTGCCGCCGGGCACGCCGGTCATGACCTTCGAGCTCGTCGGCGTCGGCGCGAGCGGACGCCGCCTGATGTACAGCCTCGAGTACCACAACCCCGCGATCGCGTCGTACTCCATCGTTCGCACCGTGCGTCCACCGTGGCACGGTGCCTGATCTACGACGCGGCGCCTGATCTACGACGCGGCGCCTGATCAACGACGCGGCGCCCGACCAGACGCGCACACGACGTGTCCTCTTGTAGACAAGTCGGGCCACCTGCTCGTCGACTGTGCACGCCACCGGCCGGAAAGTCAGGCAAGCATTTCCGTCGTGTTACATGTTCTCTCGCCGTGGGCTCTCACTTGTCAACAAGTGCTTCTTCTCGGCTAGGGTCGTCAGCGTTCCCCCGAAAGGTCGTCATGCTGCATCCGCTCTCCACCGCCCCCCGGATCGACGAACAGCAGATCCGAGCGCTGCCCAAGGCGGAAGTCCACGTGCACCTGGAGGGCACCTTCTCGCTGATCGACCTGCTCGCGCTCGCGAAGGAGAACGGCATCCCTCTCCCGGGTCCGGCAGCGACCATCTTCGACATCTCGACGCACGACGGATACACCGCTCCCGACGAGACCTCGGGAGGCGGATCCGGCGCCGGAGCGGCGGGCCTCACGGGCTTCCTCCGCTTCCTCGACTGGCAGTGCGGCCTCGTGCGCACGCCGCAGCAGGCCGCTCGCGTCGCCTACGCCTTCGCCGCCCGGCAGACGGCAGCCGGCGTGCGCTACAGCGACGTGATCGTGAACCCGACGCATTGGAATGCGTGGCGGGGCCGCGAAGGGGCCCTCCTGGCCGCACTCGCGGCCGGATTCGACGAGGCTGAGCAAGACGGTCTCTGCCGCGTGGGGATCGCGTACTCGCTCCTGCGCTCCCAGAGCGCGACGGAGGCCGAGGCGATCGTGACGGATCTGACGACCATCCGCCCACACCGGCTGGTCGCGCTGTCCGTCGACGGGGATGAGAAGGTCGCCGGTCGCACGGGCGAGAAGTTCCGCGGCGCGTTCGGGATCGCCGCGCGCGCAGGGCTCCACCGCACCGTTCACGCGGGGGAGTCGAGCGGCCCCGACGGCGTGTGGGACGCGCTCGATCTCCTGCAGGCCGAGCGCATCGACCACGGCGTGCGCGCCATCGAGGACGACGCCCTCCTCGCACGACTGATCGATGACCGCATCAGCCTCGGCGTCTGCCCCCGATCGAACGTGACGCTCGGCATCTACCCCGACTGGGCGTCGCATCCCATCCGGCGTCTCGTCGATGCCGGCGTGCTCGTCACCCTGAACACCGACGACCCCGCCCCGCTCGGCACGACCCTCGACGTCGATTGGGCCGTGACCGCCGACCGCTTCGGATTCGACCTCGCCGACATGGTCGGCTTCGCCCAGCGCTCGATCGACGCGTCCTTCGCCGACGTCGATCTCAAGCGTGATCTCACCACCGAGCTGCTGACCGTGAGCGCCGCACTCCGGTGACCCCGAGCCGGCTGTCGCCATCGTGTCGACCCCCCGCGACACGATGGCGGCAGTCTTCCCCTCAGACTGGATCAGGATGAGCCCCGAGACGAAAGCCCCCGGCACGAGAGCGGAGGAGAGATGACCGACAAGGCGGAGCTTCTTCCGACGACCGCCGAACTCCAGCGACTGCGCGAGGTCGCTGCCGGCCTCGAGGATCCCGATGTCATCGTGCGCGGAGGTCTCGTGCTCTCCCCGGGCACCGAGGAGTGGCTCGAACGCGACATCCTCATCGTGGGGCGGCACATCGCGGCGCTCACGCCGTGGGACCACGTCGCATCCGGCACGAGCGAGGTCGACGCGCGAGGCGCCTGGGTCGCGCCCGGCTTCATCGACGCGCACCTGCACGTCGAATACACCAACCTCACCCCCGGTCAGCTCGCCCGCGTGAGCGTTCCGCGTGGGACGACCACCGTGCTCACCGACCCCAACGCCGCAGCGAACGTCTGGGGCCCGGAGGGCATGGACTATCTGCTCACCACGCGCGCACCGTTCAACATCTTCCAGCAGGTCTCCCCCACCACGCCGGCCTCGACGACGCTCGAGCGCGGCGGCGTCGTCATCCCGGAACAGACCGTGCTCGACCGCCTGCACGACGACGTCACCGCGACTCTGGGTGAGGGCAACCCGTTCGACCTGGGCGAGGTGTCCACCGCCCGCTACCGCGAGGCGCTGATCGCCGGGCGCCGCATCACCGGCCACACCGCGGCGCAGACCCGCGAGTCACTCTGGAGCTACCTGGCCGCGGGGGTCGGCGACGATCACAACTCCGCCACCGTCGACGAAGCCCTCGAGCGCACCCGCCTCGGCGCGATGATCACCGTCATGGGCTCGTCTCTCGCCGACAACACCGTGCCGCTGTTCGCCGACCTCGACGCGATCGCGCCGGCGCTGCGACACATGTGCTTCTGCGCCGACGACAAGCACGCGCTCGATCTCAGCACCGAGGGTCACATCGACCACCACGTGCGCCAGGCGATCCGCTTCGGCGTCGATCCCGTGCTCGCCTACCGCATGGCCACCGCTCAGCCGGCGCATTACTACCGGCTCGACCAGGTGGTCGGACTCCTCGCACCGTCGCGCCTGGCCGACCTGCAGATCATCCCCGACCTCGCCGACGTGCGCCCGTCGACGGTGATGGTCGCCGGATCCGTCGTCGCTCGGAACGGGACCGCGAGCTTCGAGGTCGACGACGACGTTCCGGAATGGACGCGCGACAGCATCCGTCTGCCCGCGACCCTCGGCGCCGATCTGCTGCGGGTGAGCGCCGACGGGCCGCGCGCGCATGTTCGCGCGATGGAGATGTACAACGGATACTTCAAGCGCGCCTTCGACACGGAGCTCGCCGTCGAGGGCGGCAGTGTGCAGTGCGACACCGACACCGACGTGCTGAAGATCGCCGTGATCGACCGGCATCACGCCGAGCCGCTCGCCGGAGTCGGGTTCGTGCGCGGATTCGGCCTGCGCCGAGGAGCGATCGGCATCTCGATGAACTGCCCGAACATGAACATCGCCGTCGTCGGCGCCGACGATGCCTCCATGCTGCGCGCGGTGGAAGAAATCCGCGCCATGGGCGGTGGATTCGTCACCGTCGACGGTGACGAGGTCCTCGCCCGGGTGGAGCTGCCGGTCGGCGGCATGATGAGCGACGCCCCCTTCGAAGAGACCGCCGCGGCCCTCGCACACGCCCACGCCGTGACTGCGGAGCTGGGATGCCCGATCCCTTCGCCGTATATCATCCTGTCCTTCGTCGGCCTCTACGTCGTGCCCGATCTCGGCGTCACCGAACGCGGACTCGTCGACACCCGCACGCAGCAGTTCGTCGACGTGCTGCTCCCCGGTCCGGTCGACGCGTGCGGCCACGCCGACCCCGCACATCCTTGACCCGGAAGGATCCCCGATGCTCACCCGCCCCTCCCCCGTCGCCGTCCCCGCCGACGAGCAGCACTGGATCGACACCGTCACGACACTGGCGGCCGACTTCGCCGAGACCGTCGCCGAAGACGACACCGCAGCACGCCTTCCGATCGAGCACCTGCGCGCACTCGCCGACAGCGGCCTCGATGCCGCCTTCCTTCCCGTCAGCCACGGCGGTCAGGGGCTCTCCTACGCCACGCTGGGGCGCATCGTGCGGATCCTCGCCCGGTCCCATCCGGCCGTCGCCACGGTCTGGCTCATGCACATCGGTGCCGCGCATGCCCTGGTGACGGCCTCGCCCGACAAGGCCGCGGCATACTTCGCCGACGAGCTGCGCGCCGGCAGGCGCTTCGCCAACGCGCTCAGCGAGCCCGCCGGCGGCAACCACTTCCTGACCTCGCAGCAGGATGCGACGGCGACCGACGGCGGATGGAGCCTCACCGGCCGCAAGCTGTTCGTCTCCGGCTCGGAGGCCGCCGACCACCTGTTCCTCAACGCGCGCGTCGACGGAGGCCCCGCCTTCTTCGGGGTGACGATCGACGACACGGTTTCCTTCCCGCCGATCGACGAGACCATGGGCATGCGCGCGACCCGCAGCCGCACGATCGTCTTCGACGGCACGCCGCTGCCGGCCGCCCGCCGATGCGGTCCGCCCTCGCCCGAGTACGCCAACCTCATCACCGTCGGGTTCGCCTTCACCTCGCTCGGGATCGCCGAGTCCGCGCTCGACGAGCTGGCCGCAGCCGCCCGCCGGGCAAAGGGCGGCGCGGTGCTCGCCGACCAGCAGTGGGTCAAGCACGAGACCGGCATGGCATGGGCGCAGGTGACCGCCGCGCTCCTCATGGCAGAGCGCACCGCGTGGCTCGCAGACGAGAAGAACCCGGAGGCGATGGCCGCGGCGACCGAGACGAAGATGCTCGCCAACGAGGTGGCCAAGTCCACGGCGGCGCTCGCCTTGCGCATCGGTGGTGGCGGCGCCTATCTCGTGCGCTCGCCCATCCAGCGGATCGTGCGCGACGCGCAGGCCGGCGCGCTCATGGCCTACTCGGTGCCGTTCAGCCAGGAGGTCGTCGGCGCGGCGGCGCTCGCATCCGGAGCGTGACGCCGGGCACCGCGGAGGGCCGATGTCGGAGGGTCCGCGTAGCCTTGCGATGATGGCCACCAGACGCACCACCCAGACCGCCCCGTACCGGTGCACCGAGTGCGGGTGGACGACGATCAAGTGGGTCGGGCGGTGCGGCGAGTGCCAGCAGTGGGGCACCGTCGTCGAGGCCGCCGAGCAGACCGGCATCGTCCGCTCGGTCACCGCCGTCGCCCCGCCGCCGCAGCGAGCTGCGCGTCCGATCACCGACGTCGACACCCGCGACACACCCCGGCGCACGTCCGGCGTGGCGGAGTTCGATCGCGTTCTCGGCGGCGGAGTCGTTCCCGGTGCCGCCATTCTGCTCTCGGGCGAGCCGGGCGTCGGCAAATCGACGCTGCTCCTCGAGGTGGCGGCGCAGTCGGCCCGGGCCGGCCGACGCGTGCTCTACGCGAGCGGCGAGGAGTCCACGGCGCAGGTGCGCCTGCGCGCCGAGCGGACCGGCGCCCTCCACGACCAGCTCTACCTCGCGAGCGAGACCGACCTCGCGACGATCCTCGGACACATCGACGAGGTCTCCCCCGATCTGCTCATCGTCGACTCCGTGCAGACCGTCGCGTCGTCGCTGAGCGACGGGATGGCCGGTCATCCGTCGCAGGTGCGCGAGGTCGCGTCGACCCTGATCCGGGTCGCCAAGGAGCGGCACCTGCCGGTGATCGTCGTCGGTCACGTCACCAAAGACGGATCGATCGCCGGCCCCCGACTGCTCGAGCACCTCGTCGACGTCGTCTGCCACTTCGAGGGCGACCGGCAGACGTCGCTGCGATTCGTGCGCGCCCTGAAGAACCGTTTCGGTCCCACCGACGAGGTGGGATGCTTCGACATGACCGGGGAGGGCATCGAAGAGGTTCCCGACCCCAGCGCACTGTTCCTCGGACACGGCGATCCCGTGCCCGGCACGTGTGTGACGATCGCCCTCGAGGGCCGCCGCGCGCTGCCGGTCGAGGTGCAGGCGCTCACCATCGGCACGGCCGCACCGAACCCGCGCCGCGTGGTCAACGGCGTCGACGGCGCGCGCGTGGCGATGATCCTGGCCGTTCTCGAGAAGC
Organism: Microbacterium sp. UBA1612; assembly: GCF_002321605.1. Taxonomy (NCBI): domain Bacteria; kingdom Bacillati; phylum Actinomycetota; class Actinomycetes; order Micrococcales; family Microbacteriaceae; genus Microbacterium; species Microbacterium sp. UBA1612. Next base: position 13,178 of record NZ_DCMW01000015.1, on the reverse strand, counting down.
GCGCCCGGCTTCCGCTCTCGCAGCACGACGTCTACGTCTCGACGGTGGGCGGGGTGCGCCTCGTCGAGCCCGCGGCAGACCTCGCCATCGCCGTGGCGATCGCCAACTCGTTGAAAGACCGTGCCCTCGCCCGCGGCACCGCCGCGATCGGAGAACTCACCCTGTCGGGCGAGATCCGGCCGGTCGCCCAAGCGGCCCAGCGCCGCACGGAGGCCACACGTCTGGGCTACACCACCGTCGTGGATGCCGAGCAGCGCACGGTCGCAGCGGCTCTCCGCACGATGGAACGGCACGCAGCGCCCGCGCCGGCAGAGCCGCCGCCGCGGTTCTGACCGCGTGCGTCAGGCGTCGAGGGCGGCGATCAGATCGGACGGCGAGGCCTGCATCGGATGCGGGCCCGCGATGTCGAGGAAGACCGTCGTGATCTCCTTCTCGTGCGCGGCGAGGAAGGCGCGCAGCCACTGCGGCGACTGCAGCGCCACACCGGGCGGCAGCGTCTCGGGCTTGTGGGCGGCGTCGCTGAACAGCAGAAGCGCGACGTCTGCCGTGTTGGGGTCGCGGTAGGTCCAGACCTCGCCGACATCGAGCGGATCATCACGATCGCCGACCGTCATGAGCGGCACGACCGTGGGGCCGTGCCGGAGGGCGAAGGCGACGGCCGCCATGTCCTGGGTCTGCAGCGCATCCGTCAGCTGGGTGTTGCGGAAGTCCACCGGCTCGGATGCCTTCGCGCGCTTCTTGCGTGACGCCATCGCTCCAGCGTAATCGGCGCCGGCAGCAGCCGGAAAAAAGGGGGGACGTGGGGACGAGGCGAACTGGGGGATCGACTCGGCCCCACGTCATGCTCACGACCGAGGCCGGAGCAGGCTTCGGGCCCGCTGGGTGATCCACTGGGAAGGATCAGCTGCTGGGGACAGTTCCAGACGTACACCGAAGCCTGTTCAGTCTAGCCCGCGCGCGGTAGTGTATCTGTCCCCTTTTCGGGGGACACGCTGATATATCGGCCGCCAGTTTCTTCCTCAGTACAGGAGGAAGTACGCGGGTTCCGTCGAGCCGATGCCGCCGATCTCGACGTCGAGGTAGTACGACGCGCCGCCGCCGGGCGCACCGGGTCGTCCGGCATCCGAGCAGGTGTCCACCGACGACCGCGTGCGGTCCCACTCCACCGGGGTGGAGCTCTCCACCGTCTGCCCCGCCTCCAGCAGCACCAGCATGTCGCTCGGCTCGCTCTGGCAGTCGGTCGACCGCCACCACGTGTCGGATCCGCTCGTGACGGTGAAGGCCTGCGCAGCGGTCCCGACGTTGAGCGTGCAGTCGGCGCCGTTGTTCGTCAGCCGGATCGACAGCAGCGGATTCTCCCCCGCAGCGTACTCGGACTTGTCGGTGACGGCCTCGACGGTCAGGTCGCGCGCGACGCACGGCGTGGCGGTCGGCGTCTCGGACTCCTCCGGCTCCGGGGTCTCCGCGGCCGGCGTGGTCACGGTCGTCGTCGGATCAGGTGTCGACGTCGGCGTCGCGGACGAAGCGGCCGGTGTCGGCGCCGGCGCCTCCTCGGATGCCGCCCACGCCTGCCACGGCTGTGCCACGAACAGCCACACCAGGCCGGCGACGATGAGCAGCGCGAGCAGCAGCACGGCCAGCCGCCGGCGACGATAGACCGCCGGTGAGTGTCGCCGCCTGCGCGGGGTGTCGCCGCTCATGCTCTCCAGGGTACGCACGCACGCCGTGCGAGCCCTGTGGGCGCGCCCAAGGGGTTTGCCGTCAGAGGTGCTTGAGCATCCGGGTGTTGCCGAGCGTATTGGGCTTCACGTGGGCGAGATCGAGGAACTCGGCGACTCCCTCGTCGGGGCTCCGGATCAGCTGCGAGTAGACATCGGGGTCGACTACCTGTTCGCCGATCACGTCGAACCCTCGACGGGAGAAGAACTCCACCTCGAACGTGAGGCAGAACAAGCGGGTGAGGCCGAGCTCACGCGCCTGCGTCTCGAGAGCGTCGACGATCGCCGTGCCGACCCCCTTGTGCAGCCACTCATCCGAGACGATGAGGGTGCGCACCTCGCCGAGCTCCTCCCACATGACGTGGAGGGCACCGCATCCGATCAGGTTGCCGTGCGCGTCCTCTGCCACGAAGAACTGCTGCACCGCCTCGTAGAGCACCACGAGGTCTTTCCCGAGCAGAATCCGCTTCTGGACGTACGGCTCGAGCATGGTCTGGATCGGCCGCACGTCACGGGTTCGGGCGGGACGCACGACGTAATCGGCCATCCCCCCACCTTACTTCGCGCGATCCGCATACGACGAAGGGCGGATGCGTCCGCCTCGACCGCACATCCTGGTCGAGGCGGAGCATCCGCCCTCGTTCGTCGTCAGTTGGAGGCGGCGATGTCCGGCGTCGCGGTGATCTCACCGGCGGTGCCGACACCGACGGCGACCTTCTCACCGCGAGGACCGTGCTCGAACTGGAAGACGCCGTTCTCGGCATCGACCTTCACGTGGTCACCGGGGTTGAGCTCGCCGTGCAGGATCTTCTCCGACAGGCGATCCTCGATCTCGTGCTGCATCGCACGGCGCAGCGGGCGGGCACCGAGTGCGGGGTCGAACCCCACCTCGATGAGACGCTCCTTCGCCGGCATCGACAGCTCGATCGTCATGTCGCGGTCGAGCAGGCGCTCGCTGAGACGCTTCGTGAACAGGTCGACGATCTGGATGAGCTCGTCGCGGTTCAGCTGCGGGAACACGATGATGTCGTCGACGCGGTTCAGGAACTCGGGCTTGAAGTGGCGCTTCAGCTCCTCGTTGACCTTCCCCTTCATGCGGTCGTACGACGTCGACGTGTCACCCTCGACCTGGAAGCCGACCGGGCCGCCGGCGATCGCCTGCGAACCGAGGTTCGTGGTCATGATGATGACGGTGTTCTTGAAGTCGACGATGCGACCCTGACCATCGGTCAGGCGACCTTCTTCGAGAATCTGCAGCAGCGAGTTGAAGATGTCGGGGTGGGCCTTCTCGATCTCATCGAAGAGCACGACCGAGAACGGCTTGCGGCGCACCTTCTCGGTGAGCTGCCCGCCCTCTTCGAAGCCGACGAAGCCGGGAGGGGCGCCGAACAGCCGCGAGACGGTGTGCTTCTCACCGAACTCCGACATGTCGAGGGAGATCAGCGCACCCTCGTCGTCGAAGAGGAACTCGGCGAGCGCCTTGGCGAGCTCGGTCTTTCCGACACCGGTGGGACCGGCGAAGATGAACGAGCCCGAGGGCCGCTTCGGGTCCTTCAGCCCTGCGCGCTGACGACGGATGGTCTTCGACAGCGCGGCGATGGCCTCTTCCTGGCCGATGACGCGCTGGTGCAACGCCTTCTCCATGAAGACCAGGCGGCTGGACTCCTCCTCGGTGAGCTTGAACACCGGGATGCCGGTCGCCTGCGCGAGCACCTCGGCGATCAGACCCTCGTCGACGACCGCGTGGCTCGCGACATCGCCGGAGCGCCACTGCTTCTCCAGGCGCAGGCGCTCGGCCAGCAGGGACTTCTCCTCGTCGCGCAGCGACGCGGCCTTCTCGAAGTCCTGCTCCTCGCTGGCGGTCTCCTTGTCTTCGCGGACCTTCGCGATCTTCTCGTCGAACTCGCGCAGCTCCGGCGGGCTCGACAGGATCGACAGGCGCAGGCGTGCTCCCGCCTCGTCGATCAGGTCGATGGCCTTGTCGGGCAGGAAGCGGTCGGCGATGTACCGGTCGGCGAGGTTCGCGGCGGCGACGATCGCGCCGTCCGTGATCTGCACCTTGTGGTGGGCCTCGTAGCGGTCGCGCAGCCCCTTCAGGATGTTGATGGCGTGCGGCAGAGCCGGCTCGTTCACCTGGATGGGCTGGAAGCGACGCTCGAGGGCGGCATCCTTCTCGAAGTGCTTGCGGTACTCGTCGAGCGTGGTCGCACCGATCGTCTGCAGCTCGCCACGGGCGAGGAGCGGCTTCAGGATGCTCGCGGCGTCGATCGCACCCTCGGCGGCTCCGGCACCGACGAGGGTGTGGATCTCGTCGATGAAGACGATGATGTCGCCGCGGGTGCGGATCTCCTTCGTGACCTTCTTCAGGCGCTCCTCGAAGTCACCGCGGTACCGCGATCCGGCGATGAGCGAGCCGAGGTCGAGCGAGTAGACCTGCTTGTCCTTCAGCGTCTCGGGCACATCCCCCTTCACGATCGCCTGGGCGAGGCCCTCGACGACGGCGGTCTTTCCCACACCGGGCTCGCCGATGAGGACGGGGTTGTTCTTCGAGCGGCGCGAGAGGATCTGCATGACCCGCTCGATCTCCTTCTCGCGCCCGATCACCGGGTCGAGCTTGTTGTCGCGCGCGGCCTGCGTGAGGTTGCGACCGAACTGGTCGAGCACCTGCGAGCCGCCTTGAGCACCGGACTGCGCCTGCTCGCCGCTGCCGGCGGCGACGCCGGCGGGCTCCTTGCCCTGGTATCCGCTGAGGAGCTGGATGACCTGCTGGCGCACCTTGTTCAGGTCGGCGCCGAGCTTGACGAGCACCTGTGCGGCGACGCCCTCGCCCTCGCGGATGAGTCCGAGCAGGATGTGCTCGGTGCCGATGTAGTTGTGGCCGAGCTGGAGCGCCTCGCGCAGGCTCAGCTCGAGCACCTTCTTCGCGCGCGGCGTGAAGGGGATGTGGCCGGTGGGCTGCTGCTGCCCCTGGCCGATGATGTCCTGCACCTGCTCGCGCACGGCGTCGAGCGAGATGCCCAGGGACTCGAGCGCCTTCGCGGCGACGCCCTCCCCCTCGTGGATCAGACCGAGCAGGATGTGCTCGGTGCCGATGTAGTTGTGGTTGAGCATCTTCGCCTCTTCTTGGGCGAGCACAACCACGCGACGGGCACGGTCGGTGAATCTCTCGAACATCGTTCACTCCCTCGGCGCTTGGGGTGCAGGTCGCACTGCTGCGCGATACATCGAGGTTAGCCAGCGGGGGGATGCCACGGGCCGCTGTTCGCCAGGGGCATATCCGGTGCCCGTCCCGCGCGCCACGCCTCGCCCCTCCGCACTCCGCGCGCGACGCCTCGCCCCTCCGCACTCCATCGCTCCGCAGTCACAATCTGCGGGCCTGCCGCCGCGCGACCCGCAACTCCTGACTGCCGAGCAGCGCCCGGATTCGCTCCGCAGTCGCGAAGTGCGGGTCTGCGGCGTCAGGACCCGCAGATTGTGACTGCGGAGCGGACGGGTCAGATGGTGCGCGAACGGATGGCGCGCCGCACGCGCTCGACGAACGCACGCGGCTCCGCGAAGACGTCGCGCTTCGTGACCCGGATGACGACCCACCCGAGCTCGGCCAGACGCTCGTGCCGCCGGATGTCGCGCGCCCACTGCTCCGGGTCGCGCAGATGATGCTCCCCCTCGTACTCGATGGCGATCTTGAGCGTCGGGTACGCCAGGTCGACGCAGGCCACGAAGAGTCCCAGAGGATCGAAGACGTCCACGTTCAGCCCCGGCTCGGGAAGGTGCGCGTCGATCAAGAGCAGGCGGCACCGCGTCTCCATCCGCGACGCCGACCGCGTGCGCACCCGCTCCAGGGCTTCTCGCAGCGCGGGTCCTCCGACGCGGCGTCCCGCCTGCACCGCCGCGCGCAGGTGTTCGAGAGTGGCGAGGGGTGGCGGGTCGCCGTCGAACATCGGCTCCCGCACGGTCGCGTCTCCCGCGGCGACCAGATCATGTCCATCGAACAGCACACTCCCGAGCATCGCCCACGTGCTCGCCGGCGACGCGAGCCGAACGTTCAACATCGGATGCACGACGACATGGGCCAACGACGCCCTCACCTGGTGCCCGGCGACACCCGCATGCCTCGGATGCCGGAGCGGCGCGAAGACGCCGACATCCAGCGCACGGAGGTGCAGTTCGGGGTCGATCAGCGCGGATCCCGGCAGGGGTAACCCCCACAGCACCGCCGCCGTGACGTGGCTGAAGAACTGGGTGTCGGGCATCGTCCGCGCAAGCAGGAGGGCGCGAGCCTGCATTTCGTCAACAGCGGCGGCCGCGGTCGGGCTCAGGTCTGTCCCGCGGACGTCGGGGTCCTTCGCGCCGACCGACACCGAGGTGCGCAGTCCGCGGTACGGGCGATGAAGGTCGGCGGCACGCAGTCGCGACGGGGACACACCGATGTCGCGCGCGTGCGCCACGGTGAAGGTCGATCCGAGCCCGGCGGGAAGCGGCGAGCGGTGCATGCCACGAGCGTGGCACTTCGCGTCGCGGCCAGCGTCAGCATCCACCTGAGCTGTGGAAGCAGCATCCACGAACCGCCCTGTGAACGATGGGTGGTCGGCGCCGATTCGGCCACTCGCCGCCCCGGCCGGCCGTCCCGCTGGTCTCACCGCTCGGCCGGCTTCACAGCTCCGCAGTCACTTCCTGCGGGTGCCAATCCCGAAGACCCACAGGTTACGACTGCGGAGCAGGGGCTCCCCCGCTCAGCAGTCACAAAGTGCGGGTGTGACCGCGAGTAATTCGCAGAAGGTGACTGCGGAGCGGGCACGGGGCGACCGCCGGAGCGGGCCGGGGCGAGGCGGATGCGGGTCACCGCCGGTGGGGACGGCCGCGGATGCGGGTCACCGCCGGTGGGGACGGCCGCGGACCGGGGTCAGCGGGAGCCGGCGATGGGGATGCGCACCGCGTCGTACTCGTCGCCGGCGAGCACTGCCTCGACGCGCTCGTCGGCGTCGTCATCCAGACCCTCCACGGCGATCACCGAAACCCGCGGACCGAAGTCGGCCGTGCAGACCTGGTCGGCGGGGAGCGGATCGATCGTGACGGTCACCTCGGTGGGGGTCGTCGCGACGGCTCCCGAGATGAGCGGCGGGCAGGTGGATGAACCCCACGTCAGCAGCAGGAAGATCTCCGCGGTGGCCCAGCCGGCGCTGGGAGCGGCCTCGTCGAGCCCGCCGCCCTTGCCGTCGAGTGTGGCATCGCCGGCGATCTCGGTCTGCCCGCGGTACGAACCGGTCACGACCACCTCGAGGTCATCGGCCGGGTCGACCCCCTCCGGGAGCGACACGTAGGTGGCGCGCGCCACGAGGTCCCGCGTGCAGACGACCCCGTGGGGATCGGTGAGCTCGACGGTCACCACTCCGTCGTCGTACGACGGGTCGCCCGCCGTGGGAAGGCACGTGGAGCTGCCGAAGGTGAGGATGCCGACGGCGCTGCCGTCGTCGAGCCACGCGGCGTCGATCTCGGCGTCGAGGCTCTCCGCGTCGTCGGTCGAGGGCACGGGCACCGGGGTCACCGCCGGCGCCGCTGCGCCGCCGCACCCGGCGATGAGGACCGACGAGACGGTCAGCGCGAGGGCGGCGACGGCAAGGCGAGCACGGAGCATGAGGTCATCTTGCTCCGTGTCCCCGAACGATCGCGACACGTCTGGTCACAGCGGAATAACGAAATCTGCCCGTGGCGTCACTGCAGCGCCGAGGTGAGGCGCGCGAGGTTGTCCAGGACGGTGGAGCGCAGCGGCTGCTTCTCCCACTCGTCGCGGGTGAGCTCCCGGCTGAGCGAACGGTACTCGGCCTCGACCTCGCGCATCTCGGTGATGAACTCCTCACCGCGCACCAGCATCGAGATCTCCATGTTCAGACCGAACGAGCGCATGTCCATGTTGCTCGACCCGATCACGGCGACCTCGTCGTCGACCGTCATCGACTTCGAGTGCAGGATGAACGGCTTGCGGTACATCCAGATCTTCACCCCCGCCTTCAGCAGCACTTCGTAGTAGCTGCGCTGCGCGTGGTAGACCATCGCCTGGTCGCCCTCCTCGGAGACGAACAGCTGCACCTCGACGCCGCGGTGGCACGCGCTCGTGATGGCCAGGAGCATCGCCTCGTCGGGAACGAAGTAGGGGCTCACGATGATGAGCTTGCGCTGGGCGGCGTACATGAGGGCGGCGAACAGGCGCAGGTTGTTCTCGAAACGGAAGCCGGGACCGGAGGGCACGATCTGGCAGTCGAGGTCGCCGGGACCGGCCTTCAGCTCGTCGAGGTCGGTCTCGGTGTAGAGCACCTCCTGCGTCTCGGCGTACCAGTCGCTGAGGAACACCGCGTTGATCGACGCGACGACGGGACCTTCCAGGCGCACCATCAGGTCGACCCAGTGCAGGCCGCGTCGGATGTTCTTCTTCAGGTTGTAGGTCGAATCGGTCACGTTCTGCGAACCCATGAACGCCACGAGACCGTCGACGACCAGGAGCTTGCGGTGGTTCCGCAGATCGGGTCGCTGATACTTGCCCTTCAGCGGCTGGACCGGGAGCATCAGCTGCCAGTCGGCGCCCATGTCGCGCAGACGCTTCAGCGTCTTCTTGTAGAACGGCTTGCCGCGGTTGGCCCAGTGGTCCAGGAGCACGCGCACGGTGATGCCGCGCGCGCACGCCTCTTCGAGCGCGCGGAACAGGTTGTCCGTCGCGTCGTCGGACTGCAGGATGTAGAACTCGACGTGCACGTAGCGCTGCGCCCCGCGAACGGCGTCGGCCATCGCATCCAGGCTGGCCTGATAGTCCGAGATCAGGTGCGCGTCGTTGTCCCCCGACAGCGGCATCGCCCCGAGGTTGCGGTTGAGGGTGACCAGCGAGGTGAACCAGTCCGGCGCATTCGGACGCAGACTCCCGAAGTCGAGCGCCTCGCTGGATTCCCGGATGTACGCGTTGATGTCGTCCTGCATCTTGCGTCGCTTGCGGGGGAGGCGGGGATTGCCGATCACGAGGAAGAGCAGCACCCCGACGAACGGGATGAAGTAGATCGCCAGCAACCAGGCGAGGGCCGAGGTCGGACGCCGATTGCGCGGAATGACGATGATCGCGGTGATGCGGATGATGAGGTCCACGACGAAGAGCGTCACGACCCACCAGCTGGGCGGGGTGAACACGAAGGTGACGGCATCCTCGGCCACGGTGGTGTCCCCCTGACTGGCCCGCATCGCGATCGACGGGCGCGTTGCGTCCAGGCTATCGGGACGCGGTGTCAGTTCCCGGACGCGGGAGCCTGGGGTGCCGGCGGCAGCCCGCGACGGGCACGCTCCTTCGCCTCGAGTCGCGCGTAGGCGCGGCGCTCGTTGCGGTCGGCGCGGATCATGCTGCGGATGACCCAGAAGAACAGGAGGCTGACGACGAGGGTGGGCAGGATCGCCCATGCGGCCGCGAGCCAGAAGTCATCCACCCCTCCAGGATACGCGCCCTGTCGCGGGCTTCGCTGGGAGCCGGCGTCCTGCCCCCGACGAGCCTGTGGACAACGTCGAGTTCCCCCATCGCGCCGATCTCGTCCCCACGGCCGCGATCGCGCGATGACGGTGGATCCATGACCTCGATCGTGAAGGCCGCCAACGCGGCGCAGTTCCTCGCCCTCGTCCCTCGGCTGGCCGGATATCAGCCCACCGAGAGCCTCGTCCTCGTGCCGTTCGTGGGCACCCGCACCACCGGCGTCATGCGCGTGGACCTCCCCGTCGGCGCGGACGCCGACGAGGTCGACCGCTGCGCGGCGACCTTCCTCGGCATGATCTGCCGCCTGCCCGAGGTCGACGGGTTCGCGGCGATCGTCTACACCGCCGCGAGCTATCGCGACGGGATGCCGCACCGCGCGCTGCTCGAGGCGCTCGCCGTGCGGGCCGACGCGGCCGGGCTCCGGGTGAGCGACGCCCTGTGCGTCGCCGCGGACGGATGGGGCTCCACGCTGGACCCGGAGTCCCCCGACGCCGGCTGGAATCTGGATGAGATCGAGCGGGGCGCGGAGGCGATGCCCGAGCTTCCCGCGCCGACCGGAGATCAGGCATCCGGCGCGACGCTCCCCGCACCCGATCTCGCCACCAAGGAGCGCGTCGCGCGCGCTCTGACGCAGCTGGACGCGGCGATCCGGGCCGTTCTCGGCACCCCGACGAAGGAGCGCATCGATCCGCGGGCGGTGGCCGCCATCGGCGCGCTCGACGACGTCCCCTCCCTGTTCGAGGAGGTCGTCGAGACGGAGGCCGACACCGCCGCCGAGTTCGACCTCGCGCTGCTGACGTGGTGCCTGTCGCGCCCGGCGCTGCGCGACGTGGCCCTCGTGCAGTGGTGCGGAACGCTCCTCGACGGTGATGACGCGCTCGATGCGCAGGCGCGGTGGGAGAACGGCGAGGCGTATCCGCCCGACATCGCCCGGCGCATGTGGGGAGAAGGCCCGATGCCCGATGTCGAACGTCTGAACCGCGCGCTGGATGCGGCGCGCGCGGCAGCCGCGGCGGCTCCGCGAGCGCGCCGCGCCGGGGCCCTCGCGACCTGCGCGTGGCTGTCGTGGGCGTTGGGGCGCTCCACGCACGCAGCGGCCTTCGCCGAGATGGCGTTCGCGATCGAACCGGACCACGGCCTGGCGGGCATCGTCCTGACGATGGTGAACGCCGGACACCTTCCGGAGTGGGCGTTCCACCGGCCGCGTCCGGGCGAGCCGACCGGAGACCGGGGCCCGGACCCTACTTGACCAGCGGGAAGAGGATGGTCTCGCGGATGCCGAGGCCGGTGATGGCCATGAGAAGCCGATCGATCCCCATGCCCATACCGCCCGACGGCGGCATCCCGTGCTCGAGGGCCCGCAGGAACTCCTCGTCGATGCGCATGGCCTCCACATCGCCCTGCGCGGCGAGCTTCGCCTGCTCGGTGAAGCGCTCGCGCTGGATCACCGGGTCGACGAGCTCGGAGTACCCCGTGGCCAGCTCGAAGCCGCGCACGTACAGGTCCCACTTCTCCACGACGCCCGGAATGCTGCGGTGTTCGCGCACAAGGGGGCTGGTGTCCAGCGGGAAGTCCATGACGAAGGTCGGCCGCTCGAGCCCGCCCTTGACGAAGTGCTCCCACAGCTCCTCGACGAGCTTGCCGGGGATCGCGTGGGAGGGCACCTCGACCTCGAAGCGCTCCGCGATCGCGATCAGCGGCTCCAGCGGGGTCTGCGGGTCGATCCTCGGCGCGGCACCGTCGGTCCACGCCTCGGCGAGGGCCGCGTTGAGCGAGTCGTACATCGAGATGCGGTCCCACTCCCCGCCGAGGTCGTAGACGGTGCCGTCGGCCCACGTCACCTCGGTGGTCCCCGCCACGGCGACCGCCGCATCCTGGATGAGGGTCTGCGTCAGATCGGCGATGCCCCGATAGTCGCTGTAGGCCTCGTAGGCCTCGAGCATCGCGAACTCCGGGCTGTGGGTGGAATCGGCGCCCTCGTTGCGGAAGTTGCGGTTGATCTCGTAGACGCGGTCGATGCCCCCGACGACGGCGCGCTTGAGGTAGAGCTCCGGCGCGATCCGCAGGTAGAGATCGGCGTCGAACGCATTGGAGTGGGTCACGAAGGGGCGGGCGGATGCGCCACCGTGCTGCACCTGCAGCATCGGCGTCTCGACCTCGACGAAGCCGCGCTCGGTGAACGTCTGGCGCAGGCTCTGATTGACCTTCGCGCGGGCGAGCACGGTCTCGCGCGCACGGTCGCGCACGATGAGGTCGAGGAACCGGCTGCGCACGCGGCTCTCCTCGCTGAGGTCGCTGTGCAGGTTCGGCAGCGGCAGCACGGCCTTGGATGCGATGCGCCACTCGGAGACCATGATCGACAGTTCGCCGCGACGCGAGGAGATGACCTCTCCCGAGACGAAGACGTGGTCGCCGAGGTCGACCAGTTCCTTCCAGGCCGCCAGCGACTCCTCGCCGACGTTCGCCAGCGACACCATCGCCTGGATGCGGCTGCCGTCGCCGGACTGCAGCGAGGCGAAGCAGAGCTTGCCGGTGTTCCGGCTGAAGACCACGCGGCCGGCGACCGCGGCCACGGTGCCCGTCTCGGCGCCCGCCTCGAGGTCGCCGTAGCGCGCCCGCAGCGCCGGGATCGTGTCCGTGACGGGCACGCTCACCGGGTAGGCGCCGCCGGCGGCGTCGGCGCGATCGGCAATGAGGCGTTCGCGCTTGGCCAGCCGCACCGCCCGCTGCTCGAAGGTGTCGTCGGCGGACTGCTCGGCCGCGTCTTCGGGCGCAGCGGACGTGTCTGTCATGTCGGGGGGCTCCTCGCGAAAGTCGCCGCCCAGTCTAGCCGCGGCGACGGAACGCGCCGGGTGGAGTCACCCGATGTAGATCTCGACGTTGTCGATGAAGCGGTGGCCGGCCACCGTGGCCGCGATCAGCGCGAGCGCCGGCCCCGCGTGCCCCTCGTCGACGGGCAGGAACGTGGCCGGGTCGACGACGTTGAGGTACTCGAGGGCGATGCGCGGTTCGCCCATGAGGGCGCCCTGCGCCGCCGCGATGCACGCGTCGACGCCGCGGTCCGCGTTGGCGGCCGCCGCCTCCAGCGCGAGGGGGAGCTTCGCCGCCGCCGCGAGGTCGGCGTCATCGAGCAGCGCCACGCGCGAGGACACGGGCAGCCCGCCGCCGTCGCGCACGATGTCGACCGTGACGACGTCGATGTCGAGGAAGAAGTCGCGGATCATCCGCTCGACGAGGAACACCCGCTGCCGGTCGCGGCGCCCGTAGACGGCCACATCCGGTCGCACGAGGGAGAACAGCTTCGCCTCGACGGTGAGCAGCCCGTCGAAGTAGTACGGACGAGAGCGCCCCTCGTAGCGCAGCCCCAGGTCGCCGGCGGAGACCTTCGTCGTCGAGGAGAGGTCGGCGAACATCTCGGCGGTCGTCGGGGCAAACGCGATGTCGACGCCGAGCTCGTCGAGCATCGCCCGGTCCGCCTCCGGGGTGCGCGGGTACGCCTGCGCATCGGCGGCCGTGCGGAACCGCAGCGGGTTCAGGAACATCGAGACGACGACGATGTCGGCCGCCTCGCGTGCGGCGCGGATGAGGTCGCGGTGGCCGTCGTGCAGTGCCCCGATCGTCGAGAGGAGGGCGACCGTCGACGCTGGGCCCTCTGCTCGCAGCTCGGCGAGCCGGGTGCGGAGCCCCGCGGTGGTGCTGATCATCCGATGATCGTATCGACCCGCGGGGGCCGGACCCGACCGCGTCAGACCGCGGTGTGGTCGACGAGGGCCTGATCGACCGTCGTGTGCACGAGACCCGACAGATAGCGCCCCGGATCGGCGACCCCCGCCTCGGCCAGCAGGGCCGCCGCCTGAGCGACGATCGATCGCGAGAAGGTGGTCGCCGTCGCGATCGCCTCGGCATAGGCGGGGCGCGCCGCCTCGGACACCACGACCGGCTCGCAGCCGAGCTCCACG
>NZ_DCMW01000026.1:0-3426 GCF_002321605.1 Microbacterium sp. UBA1612 | reverse complement strand
TGTCAGACGCACCCTAGCCGGCTGTGGACGGGGCGTACCGTCAGCGCCCCTCCTCCATTGCATCGCCGACGCCGACGAGCACACGCCATACCCAGTCCGCAGCGGTCTCGACTCGCGGTCGGGGGTCGCGCGCGAGCCACGCCTCGATGACGCCGAGTGCTGAGCCGGCGATGCCGGCACTGACGACGTCGAGGGGGATCCCTTCGAATGCGTGCGTGCCCATTCGCCCGAGGCCCTCGCGGGCAACGGCCTCGATGCGATCACGCAACCTGAACGCCACCGCGGCCGAGCCGTGGCGTCCGAGCACGCGCTGATAGACCGCCACATGCTCGTCGATGTGTCGCAGGTAGGCGAGGAGCGCGCGTTGCGGGCCGTCCGGTGCGGTGATCGTTTCAGGCAGGAAGGTCCCTGCCTGCTCGACCGCCGTGTCGATGGCATCGGCGAGAAGGGTGTCCTTGTCGGCGTAATGCTGATAGAAGCTGCTCCGATTCACTCCTGCCCGCTGCACGATGTCGGCGACGGTGAGTTCCTCGAGCGGCCGCTCGCGAGCCAAGGCGAACAGCGACTCCTGCAGGGACCGTCGGGTGCGGACGACGCGGGCATCCATGCGTCGATTGTGCCAGCGGGATGGGGAGACGCCACGCAGAACCCAGCCGCTCCGATTTTCGACAAATGTCGGCTATCCTCGGTGGTGGCTCGTAGGTGCGCCCTCGTCTCGTCTCCTCATGAAAGGCCTCTCGCGTGGCAGAACTCCTCTACCGTGTCGGACGATTCGCCGCGCGCCGACCGTGGGCCGTGGTCGCCGGTTGGATCGCCGCACTCGCCCTGGCTGTCGGAGCCTTCGTCTCCTTCGGCGGCACGCTGACGTCGAGCATGAGCATCCCGGGCACCGAGACCGAGCGCGTCACCGAGCGGCTCACCGAAGAACTGGGGGAACTCGGGGGCGGAACCGGCACCATCGTGTTCCGGACGGAGGACGGATCCGACTTCACCGAGGCCCAGCAGGGGGATATCTCCGCGATGTTGGCCGAGATCGACGGAATCGACGGCGTGGCCGATGTGGTCGACCCCTTCGTCGCGACGTCCGATCGCGCCGAACAGGAGCAGCAGCTCGAAGCCGGCGCGGCCCAGCTCGACGAAGCGCAGCGCCAGCTCGACGAGGGCTCCACTCAGATCGAGGCTGCGCGAACCCAGCTCGAGGCCGCTCAGGCGCAACTCGACGCGGCCATCGCTGAAGCGAAGTCCGCGGGGACGTACGCGCTCGCAGCGGCGCAGTTCGCCGCGCAGCAGGCCGAGCTCGATGCCGGTGCCGCTCAGCTCGAGGATCGCCGCGGCGAGCTGGACGCCGGTGCCGGCGAACTCGCCGAGCAGCGCGCTCAGCTCGATGACGCGCGGGTGCTCATGGATGCCGCCTCGGAGATCCGAACCGTGTCCGAGGACGGTGCCACTGCGATCGGCGTGGTGATGTTCGAGGACGACGTGTTCTCCGTCCCGTCCGAGGTCGTGGAAGCGGTCTCGGACGAACTCGACCAGGCCGAAATCGACGGGGTGCAGGTCGACTACTACTCGGCGACGATCGCCACCGCGGTCGAGGGACTCATCGGCATCGGCGAGATCGTCGGCGTCGCGCTCGCGCTGCTCACGCTCGTCATCATGTTCCGCGCGCTGCTGCCGGCGCTGCTGCCGATCGTCTCATCACTCGTCGGCGTCGGCGTCGGCGTCGCCGGGTCGCTGGCCTTCTCGGGCGTCGTGGACATGTCGTCGGCCACCCCCGTGCTCGGCATGATGCTCGGACTGGCCGTGGGCATCGACTACGCGCTGTTCATCATCAACCGCCATCGACGGCAAGTGCTCGCCGGTGTCGACGTGCACGAATCCATCGCCCTCGCGAACGGCACGTCGGGCAACGCCGTGGTCTTCGCAGGCTCGACGGTGCTCGTCGCACTGCTCGCCCTGAACGTGACCGGCATCCCCTTCGTCGGCGTCATGGGAACGGTCGCGGCCGGATGCGTGCTGGTCGCGGTACTCCTGTCGGTGACCCTGACGCCTGCGATGCTCGGGATCATCGGCCTCCGGATCGTCAATCGGCGGGCTCGCGGCCAGATCGGCCACGAATCGCACGCTCGCCCCGAGCTGAAGCCCATGAAGACCTCGCGTGCGTTCGCGCGCGCCGCACTCGCCGTCGGCGCGCTGCTCATCATCGCGATCCCGGCGCTCTCCATGCGGCTCGGCATGCCCGACGGGTCATCCGAGCCCGTCGACTCCAGCCAGTACCGGGCCTACACGTCCGCGGCCGAGGCATTCGGAGCCGGCCAGAACGGACCGCTGCTCGTCACCGCCGCGCTGCCGGCCCCGATCGATGAGGACGACGTCGTCGCGGTACAGGCCGACCTAGCCGGTCAGCTGCTCGAGCAGGGCGGCGTGGTCGCGGTCGCGCCGGTCGGAGTGTCCGAGGACCGCGACTTCCTCGCCTTCCAGGTCGTGCCGATCGGCGGACCGTCCACCGAATCGACCGAGCAGCTCGTGCACGACCTGCGCGAGCTCTCGCCGATCGGAGACATCGAGCTCGGGGTGGCAGGCCAGGCCAGCGGCAACATCGACATCTCCGAGAAACTCGCCGGCGTGCTGCCGGTGTACCTCGCGCTGGTCGTGGGGCTGTCGCTGCTCATCCTCGTGCTGGTGTTCCGCTCGATCCTCGTGCCGCTGATCGCGACAGCCGGGTTCGTGCTGTCGCTGTTCGCCGCACTCGGAGCCGTGGTGGCGATCTACCAGTGGGGATGGCTCGGGCCGGTGTTCGGCGTCCACACCCCCGGACCGGTGCTGAACTTCGCACCGATCATCCTCATCGGCGTGCTGTTCGGTCTCGCGATGGATTACCAGCTCTTCCTGGTGACCGGAATGCGAGAGGCGTTCGTGCACGGGGTGCCGGCCCGGACGGCGGTTGTCGCCGGGCTACGGAACGGGCGAGCGGTGGTCACCGCGGCGGCCATCATCATGGTGTCGGTGTTCGGCGGGTTCATCTTCTCGCACCTGGCGCTCGTGCGACCGCTCGGCTTCGGCCTCGCGATCGGCGTGCTGTTCGATGCGTTCGTGGTGCGGCTGTTGCTGATCCCCGCGCTCATGCACCTGCTCGGCGAGAAGGCGTGGTGGCTGCCGCGCTGGCTCGATCGGATCCTCCCGAACGTCGACGTCGAGGGCGCCGCGCTCGAGCGAAGCCATCCGATCCACGGGGCGGCGACGGAAGCCGGGGATGCGTCGTCGGACGACGTCCGGCACGCCGACGAACCCGTCCGCTGAGAGGGCGGCTCCGCCAGGCGGCGCCCGGCGCGCCGCCGAGTGAACCATGACAGGGCGACCGCCTCGTATCCCTTCGGTTGTGCGACGTCTCATCGGACTCAGGGCCAGCCGGCTAGGGTGCGTCTGACA
>NZ_DCMW01000036.1:0-124745 GCF_002321605.1 Microbacterium sp. UBA1612 | reverse complement strand
CCGGGTGACGTGTTCTACCTGCACTCGCGTCTGCTGGAGCGCTGCGCGAAGCTCTCCGACGAGCTCGGCGCCGGCTCGATGACCGGTCTACCGATCATCGAGACGAAGGCCAACGACGTCTCGGCCTACATCCCGACGAACGTGATCTCGATCACCGACGGTCAGATCTTCCTGCAGTCCGACCTGTTCAACGCGAACCAGCGCCCCGCCGTCGACGTCGGCATCTCGGTGTCGCGCGTCGGTGGTGACGCTCAGGTGAAGTCGATCAAGAAGGTCTCGGGAACGCTCAAGCTCGAGCTCGCCCAGTACCGTTCCCTCGAAGCGTTCGCGATGTTCGCGAGCGACCTCGACGCCGCGTCGCGCCGCCAGCTGGCTCGCGGTGCCCGCCTCACGGAGCTGCTGAAGCAGCCCCAGTACTCGCCGTACCCGGTGGAGGAGCAGGTCGTGTCGATCTGGGCCGGCACCAACGGCAAGCTCGACACCATCGAGGTCGAGGACGTGCTGTCCTTCGAGCGCGAGCTGCTGGACTACCTGCGTCGCAACACCTCGGTGCTCGACGACCTGCGCGAGAAGAACGTGCTCACCGACGAGATCCTCAGCGAGCTCGAGGCGAAGACCGACGCGTTCGTGCTGGAGTTCCAGGCCGGCAAGGGCCAGGCCATCAACCAGCCCGGCCACGAAGAGGTCTCCGCCGCCGCGGCCGAGGACGTCAACCAGGAGAAGATCGTCAAGGGCCGCCGCTAAGGCGCCCCGGGACAGGAACCATGGGCGCACAACTGCGGGTCTACAAGCAGAAGATCAACTCTGCTCAGACCACCAAGAAGATCACGAAGGCGATGGAACTCATCGCGGCATCGCGCATCCAGAAGGCGATGGGGCGTGTGCGCGCCTCCTCGCCCTTCGCGCGGGCCGTGACGCGGGCCGTCTCCGCCGTGGCCACGCACTCGAACGTCGATCACCCGCTGACCGTGGAGCGCGAGGTCATCCGCCGCTCCGCCGTGGTGATCTTCGCCTCGGACCGGGGACTGGCGGGCGCGTTCAACTCGCAGATCCTCCGCGAGGGTCTGCGGCTGGCCGAGCTCCTGCGTTCGGAAGGCCGCGAGCCGGTGTTCTATCTCATCGGCCGCAAGGCCGTGGGGTACTTCCAGTTCCGTCGCATGGACAGCGCGGCACAGTGGACGGGTGACACCGACACTCCGCACTTCCACACCGCCGAGGAGATCGCGGCAACGCTTCTGGATGCCTACGACCGCGGCGGCGAGGACGGCGGAGTGGACGAGATCCACCTCGTGTACAACCGCTTCGTCAGCATGATGACGCAGTCGCCCGAGACGGTGCGCCTGCTGCCGCTCGAAGTCGTCGAGGCCGAGGAGAGCACCGACTCGCAGGTGTATCCGCTCTACGAGTTCGAGCCCGACGCCGAGACGGTTCTCGACGCTCTGCTGCCGGTGTACATCCAGAGCCGCGTGTTCAACGCCCTCCTGCAGTCGTCGGCGGCCAAGCACGCTGCGACGCAGAAGGCGATGAAGTCCGCGAGCGACAACGCCGACAAGCTGATCACCGATTACACGCGACTGCGCAACAACGCACGCCAGGCCGAGATCACCCAGCAGATCGCCGAGATCGTCGGCGGCGCCGACGCCCTCGCGTCGGGCAAGTGACCGGCACGGCGCAACAGACCATCACGAAAGAGAAGAAGCCATGAGCCTCACCGCTGAGAAGACGGACGTGCAGGTCGTCGGGCGTGTCGCCCGGGTGACCGGACCCGTCGTCGACATCGAGTTCCCGCACGACGCGATCCCCGACATCTACAACGCGCTGAAGACGACGATCACGATCGGCGAGGAGTCGACCGAGATCACTCTCGAGGTCGCCCAGCACCTCGGCGACGACCTCGTGCGTGCGATCGCCCTGAAGCCGACGGACGGCATCGTCCGCGGCCAGGAGGTGCGCGACACCGGAGACCAGATCACGGTGCCCGTCGGCGACGTGACCAAGGGCCGCGTGTTCGACGTCACGGGAGAGATCCTCAACGCCGAGCCGGGCGAACAGGTCGAGGTCACGGAGCGCTGGGGCATTCACCGCCAGGCGCCCAGCTTCGACCAGCTCGAGTCGAAGACCACGATGTTCGAGACGGGCATCAAGGTCATCGACCTGCTGACCCCGTACGTGCAGGGTGGGAAGATCGGCCTCTTCGGCGGTGCCGGCGTCGGCAAGACGGTGCTCATCCAGGAGATGATCCAGCGCGTCGCGCAGGACCACGGTGGTGTGTCGGTGTTCGCCGGTGTCGGTGAGCGCACGCGCGAGGGCAACGACCTCATCGGCGAGATGGACGAGGCCGGCGTCTTCGACAAGACCGCCCTCGTCTTCGGTCAGATGGACGAGCCGCCGGGGACGCGTCTTCGCGTCGCCCTCTCGGCGCTGACGATGGCGGAGTACTTCCGCGACGTGCAGAAGCAGGACGTGCTGCTGTTCATCGACAACATCTTCCGCTTCACGCAGGCGGGTTCCGAGGTGTCGACGCTGCTGGGCCGCATGCCCTCGGCCGTGGGCTACCAGCCGAACCTCGCCGACGAGATGGGTGTGCTCCAGGAGCGCATCACCTCCACGCGCGGCCACTCGATCACCTCGCTGCAGGCGATCTACGTTCCCGCCGACGACTACACCGACCCCGCGCCGGCGACGACCTTCGCGCACCTCGACGCGACGACCGAGCTCTCGCGTGAGATCGCCTCGAAGGGTCTGTACCCCGCGGTCGACCCGCTGACCTCGAGCAGCCGGATCCTCGACCCGCGCTACATCGGCGAGGACCACTACCGCGTGGCCACGGCGGTGAAGCAGATCCTGCAGAAGAACAAGGAACTGCAGGAGATCATCGCCATCCTCGGTGTCGACGAGCTCTCCGAAGAGGACAAGATCGTCGTTTCGCGTGCGCGTCGCATCCAGCAGTTCCTGTCGCAGAACACCTACATGGCGAAGAAGTTCACCGGTGTGGAGGGTTCGACCGTTCCGATCAAGGAGACGATCGAGTCGTTCGACGCGATCGTGAAGGGCGACTTCGACCACGTGGCCGAGCAGGCGTTCTTCAACGTCGGCGGCATCTCCGACGTCGAAGAGAACTGGGCCCGCATCCAGAAGGAGAACGGCTGATCATGCTCGTACTGAGCGACTGGAGGGAGTCGACGTGCCGCTGAAAGTGAGTCTCGTCTCCGCCGACGCCGAGGTCTGGACGGGGGAGGCCTCGCTCGTCGTCGCCAAGACCGTCGAGGGCGAGATCGGCTTCATGCCCGGTCACGAGCCGGTGCTGGCGATCCTCGCGGAAGGCCAGGTGCGCATCACCGAGACCTCCGGTCAGAAGGTCGTCGCCAACGCGCAAGACGGTTTCCTGTCGATGGCCGGCGACGAGCTCACGATCGTGGCCGGCAACGCCGCCGTCGTCGCCTGACGACACACACGCAGTCCGAGAGGGCGCGAGCATCCGGGGTATCCGGAGCTCGTGCCCTCTCGCCTTCCCCGGAGAGATACGTGCTCGTTCTGCTGCCCCCGTCCGAGACCAAACGACGCGGGGGAGAAGGCCCGCCGCTCGCCCTGGATCGCCTCGCCCATCCGACCCTCACCACCCTCCGGTCCCGCGTGGTCGATGCGCTCGTCGACCTCAGCGGCGACGAGGAGGAGAGCGCTCGCACGCTCAGGCTCGGGAAGACGCAGCTCGCCGACATCGGGCTGAACGCCGTCGCGCGCGTCTCTCCGACGATGGCGGCCGTCGACCGCTACACCGGGGTGCTCTTCGACGCGCTCGACGCACGTGGCCTGGACGATGACTCACGCGCATGGCTGGCCGCGCACGTGCAGATCCACTCCGCACCGTTCGGTCCGGTCGGCGCCATGGATGGCATTCCGGCGTACCGCATGTCGGCGGCGGTCACGCTGCCGACGCTCGGATCGTCGAAGCGGCTGTGGTCTGGCGCGGTGTCGGATGCGCTGGCCGAAGCGGCGCCGGACTTCGTCCTGGATCTGCGCTCCGAAGCCTATGTGGCGCTCGGCCCCGTTCCGGGAAACCTGCCCTCGTCGTACGTGCGGGTGGTCGCATCGGGGCCGGACGGCACTGTGCGGGCGCTGAACCACTTCAACAAGCACGCCAAGGGTGAGCTCGTCCGCCGCTTGGCGACGTCGGCGGCGACCATAGCCGGGTCCGACGACCTGCTCTCGTGGGCGGCCGCCAGCGACGTCGATCTCCGCCGCGGCGAGGGCGGTGACCTGCTGCTGTTCTCCGATTGAGCGTCAGGTGACCAAGCCCCCGGCAACGAACGTTCACGAGAAAGTCTGGGAGGTTCCTGACAGAACGCGTCCGCTCTCGCTACCATGTCTCACGACCCGCCGCACGGCGGGCCGAATCTGGGAGAGGTACCCGTGGAAACGTTCAGTAGCGTCGACTACTCCTACAGCGGCAGCGATGTCGCGTTCTTCTTCATCTTCGCCGTGTTCTGGTTCATCTTCGCCATCGCCGGCTACGTCCTGACCGCGTTCTTCTTCATGAAGATCTTCGACAAGGCGGGCGTGCAGGGCAAGTGGCGGGCGTGGGTGCCGATCTACAACACGCTGATCTTCGTCAAGCTCGGCGACCTGAATCCCTGGTGGCTCCTCGGCCTGTGGGGCGCGAGCATCGTGCTGGGCTGGATCCCGGTGATCGGATGGCTCTTCCCGCTCGCCGCGGGCGTCTACACCGTGCTCGCCGCATGGCGGGTGGGGCTCAAGCTCCAGAAGGAAGTCGTTTGGATCATCCTCTACATCTTCCTGGCCATCGTCTGGCTGGGCATCAACGCCTTCGACCGGTCGCGCTGGAACACCGCGATCCCTGCGGCCCCGTGGGCTGGGAACTTCCTCGCCGACAAGACGACCTGGTCCGGCATTCCGTCGCAGGTTCCCGCGGCGGGCTACCCGGCCAACCCGGTCACGCAGCCGGGGTACCCCGCGGGCTACCAGCCCCCGGCCGGGTACCAGCCGCCGCCCGCACCCGGCGCTCAGCCGCCGGCCCCGCCGGCCTCCACGCAGCCGCCGGCGCCGACCCAGCCGCCGGCTCCGACCCAGCCGCCGGCCCCGCCGACCCAGCCGCCGTCGACCGAGCCGCCGGCAGCACCGGAGCCGCCGAAGCAGTCCTGACGCGAGCGACGTGCCCCTCACCACCGAGTGGGGGGCACGTCGTCGCGTGGCGCCGGGACCTGCGAGCGACGCTAGCGTGGAGGCCATGAGTTCATCGGTTCCCCTCCGTCGCGTCGGCACGTCCGGCCTCCTCGTCTCCGCCGTCGGCCTCGGGTGCAACAACTTCGGTCGCCCGGGCACGAAGACGGAGACCATCGAGGGCACACGGGCGGTGATCGACGCGGCGGTCGACGCCGGGGTGACCTTCCTCGACACGGCCGACATGTACGGCGGCGAGCCGGGCTTGTCGGAATCGCTCATGAGCGAGGCCCTCCGCGGCCGACGCGACGAGGTGATCATCGCCACCAAGTTCGGGCACTTCGGTCGCGACATGGGATATCCGCCCGCGGGTGCGAAGGCCTCGCGCTCCTACATCCGCAGGGCCGTCGAGGGGTCCCTCTCGCGCCTGCAGACCGATCACATCGACCTGTATCAGCTGCACACCCCCGATCCCCACACGCCCATCGAAGAGACCCTGGATGTGCTGACGGACCTCGTGCGCGAGGGGAAGGTGCGCTACCTCGGGCATTCGAACCTCGCGGGCTGGCAGATCGCGGAAGCCGATTTCATCGCCGCGACCTCCCATCGCGTGCCTTTCGTGTCGGCTCAGAACCACTACAGCCTGCTCGCGCGAGCGGCCGAGCGCGAGGTCCTTCCGGCCGTTCGCCGATTCGGGCTCGGATTCCTTCCGTACTTCCCCCTGCACAACGGACTCCTCACCGGGAAGTTCACGCGCTCCCACGCCCCGGAGGACACGCGGATCTCTCGCCAGCGCTCCCACGTGTGGGAGCAGGCCCCGTGGGATGCGCTGGAGCAGTTCTCCGCCTTCTGCGGCGATCGCGGCATCACGATGCTGCAGGCGACGATCGGATGGCTGCTCTCGCACGACGAGCTCTCCAGCGTGATCGCCGGCGCCACCAGCGGTGACCAGGTGCGGGCGAACGCCGACGCGGCCACCGCCTGGACGCCCGACGCCCACGAGGTCGCGGAGATCGACGCCCTGTTCCCGCTGCCCGAGGATCCCGGCGCCAAGGTCTGACGCGCCGAGCCGAGCCGGGAGGCGCCCGGGGCCACGTCCATTAGGCTGTGAGCACGCGGCAGCGCCTCGGTGCTGCCGACAAGACCGTTCGAGGGAGAGTCAGGGCGTGCCCGACGTATCGACCCACACGCGTTCCGTCGCAACGGCGGCGGGAACGTGGTCGTTGGCGTGGGCGGCGACCACCCACACGGGCCGCCGACGAGAGATCAATCAGGATGCGGTGCTCGCCTCGTATCCGCTCTTCGTCGTCGCCGACGGAATGGGTGGCCACATCGGCGGCGAGATCGCCAGCTCCCGCACCGTGGAGCGGCTCTCGGGCACGGTGGAGGGCGGCTCGGTCACTCCTCGCACGATCGAGAAGGCGCTGGCCAAGGCGGTCCGCGACATCGCATCGCATCCCAAGGCCACCGACGAGGGCACCGGGACGACGGTGACGGGTGTCTATCTGGATGTCTCCGGCGACGAACCGCACTGGGTGACGCTCAACATCGGCGACAGCCGCGTGTACCTCCTGCGCGACGGTGCACTCGCGCAGATCACGACGGATCACTCCGTCGTGCAGGAGCTGATCTCCTCCGGTCGCCTGAGCCCCGAGGAAGCGGAGAATCATCCCTACGGGAACGTGATCACCCGCGCCGTGGGCCCGAGCGACGGCGTGACACCGGACTACGTGCGGCTCGAGCTCGTCGACGGCGATCGATTCGTGATCTGTTCCGACGGGCTCACCAAGGAGCTCACCGACTACGGCATCCAGCACTTCCTGGGGGAGAACGCCGACCCGGCTGCCGCCGTCGACGCGATGCTCGACGCGGCGCTCGAGAACGGCGGACGCGACAACATCACGATCATCGTGCTCGATGTCGCGGCCGAAGATCCCTCCCCGGCGCAGCACTGACCCCCTCCCGTCCACAGGCCGGCCGCTGCGACGCCCGCCCGTCCGCCTCGGCGGATGGAATGAGGGTGTGCGAAATCCCCCACCCGCCGTCGACAACCCGCCCGCTCCGGATCTCCGGTACGACGCGGGTGAGCTTGTCCTCCCCGCACCCCCGGCCCCGGCGCGCCGCAGCGGCATCCCGGTTCTCGCTGCGCTGGCGCCGATAGCCGGGGCGGTGATGATCTGGGTCGTCACCGGTCACGTGCTGGCGCTGTGGCTCGCCGCGCTCGGCCCGGTGATCGCGGTCGCGTCACTGCTCGATTCCCGGCGTGCGGCCCGTCGCGAGCACCGTCGGGCCGCGGCGACGTCGGCCGCGGCTCGCCGCGCGGTACGAGAACGCCTTCGTGAGCGTCACGACGCCGAGCGGCGCGCGATGCGGCAGCGACATCCCGATGCACGCGCGCTCCTCGACGACGACGCCGAGATCTGGCGGCGCTCGGTCGTCCGCGACAACTCCCTGGTGGTCGGCCGTGGTGAGCGGGCGAGCGGTCAGCGGGTCACCGGCGGCGGCGACGATCCCGAAGACGCGGCATTGCGCGCTGACGCGGGTCGCCTCACGGACGCGCCGGTCGTCGTTCCGCTCGAGGGCGGCGTCGCGGTCTCGGGTCCGCGAATGCTCGCGGCCGCTGCGATTCGCGCCCTCGCCCTGCAGCTCGTCCTCGGTATCGAACCGGGGCGGCTGCGTGTCGTGTCCGGTCCCGGGGCCGAACACGTGTGGGCGCAGCAGCTGCCGCATGTGCGGGACGCTCCGACGGTGATGTGTCTGCTCGAACCGGGTGACGTGGCCCACCCGTCGGCGACGTTCGTGCTCGCGCGGGTGGACGAGTCGGCGCCGCCGCCCCCGGAGTGCACCGTGCGCATGACCGTGACCTCACCGACGGGTGCGATCGTCGACGACGGCATCGCGCGTCGCGACGTCGCGCCGGAGATGTTCGATCCCCGCCAGTGCGCCGCGGCGGCATCGATCCTCGCCGCGCGGGCGGCTCGGATGCGCGGCGACGACGAGGAGACGGTCGTGTCGCTCGGCGACCTTCTCGCCTCGCAGCCCGCGGGCGATGCTGGCCCGCTCACCGCCCGGTTCGCCGCGGCGGCCGGCGTCGTCGTGCCGATCGACCTCGTCGACGACGGTCCGCACGCCGTCGTGGCGGGCATGACCGGATCCGGCAAGAGCGAGTTGCTGGTGTCGTGGGTGCTGGCGCTGTGTGCGAGCCACTCCACGGAACAGGTCGTCTTCCTGCTGGCGGACTTCAAGGGCGGAACCGCGTTCGACGCGCTCGCTCGGATCCCCCACGTGACGGGGGTGATCACCGATCTCGACGGTGACGGTGCGGAGCGGGCCCTTCAGAGTCTGCGTGCGGAGATCCGGATGCGCGAGCGCGCACTGACGGCGATCGGCGCACGGGACGTCGCCGACCCGAGAGTCCGCCTGCCTCGCCTGGTCATCGTGGTCGACGAGTTCGCGGCGCTGCTGGGCGAGCATCCCGAGCTGCACACGGTGTTCACCGACGTCGCAGCGCGCGGTCGTGCGCTCGGCATGCACCTCGTCCTCGGCACGCAACGCATCGCCGGGGTGGTGAGAGACGCCCTGCTGGCGAACTGTCCGCTGCGCGTGAGCCTGCGTGTCGCCGATCGGGGTGACAGCAGGGCCGTCGTCGGCACCGAAGACGCCGCCCTGCTGCCCGGCGGGCGCGACGGCGCGGGCGTGGCGATCGTGCGACGTGCGTCGGACGCGGAGCCCCAGCGCGTGCGTATCGGTCTGAGCGACGACGGGCTGCTCGATCGGGTCTGCGCTCGAGGCGCCGAGACCGGACCCGCCCCGCGCCCGATATGGCATCCGACGCTGCCGGAGCGCATCGACATCTCCGACCCGCGGCTGAGTGCGGGCGAAGCCGGTCGGCTTGCATCCGACCTCACGCTGGGTCTCGCCGACCTCCCCGCCGAGCAGGACCAGCGCCGCGTCGGCGTTCTCGTGGCCGATCGCTCCCTGCTCGTGGTCGGCCGTGCGGGCTCGGGTCGCTCCTGCGCCGCAGCGCTGATCGCCGCGCAGGCGCCGGGCGGCTCGGTGTGGATCCCGGCGGATCTCGAGCACGGGTGGGATCAGCTCGTCGGCTGCGCCGAGCGACCGCCGGCCGCCGGGACGGCGATCGTGCTCGACGACGTCGACACCCTGCTCGCGCGCCTTCCCGCCGACCACGCCGCGGCGGCGATCTCGCTGCTCGAAGCGATCGTGAGAGACGCGGGACACGGGGGATACCTCGTCATTCTCACCGCCCGTCGGCTCTCCGGGCCGCTCGCACGGGTGGCCGAGACGGTCGCGCGGCGATTGGTGCTCGCCACCCCGGGGCGCGCGGAGCACATCGCCGCCGGTGGCGCTGCATCGGGATTCGACCCCAGCGCACCTCCCGGCCGCGGTACCCTCGACGGAGTCGTCGTCCAGACCGCGATCGTGCCCCTTCCCGGGGAGTCCGGCCGGGTGGAGCCCGACCTCTGGCGACCGCCGCGAGGTCTGACGGGGGTGGTGATCGCGCCGGGGCCCCGCGCACGGTCGCTCTTCTCGGCGTGGCAGGCGGGCGGCGCCACGGTGCGGATGGTCGACGAGGCCGACGACGTGGGCGGCGACGGCTCGCGCACGGTGCTGGTGGGAGACCCCGAGCTGTGGCAGCGGAACTGGCGGACGCTCACGCGCATCCGCCTCGAGCACGACCTGCTGATCGACGCCGCGTGCGGTACGGCCTACCGCACGCTGACCGGTGATCGCGATCTTCCGCCCCCGTGCGACTCGCGAGGAGCGCGCGCCTGGCTCGTCCGCGGTGGCGCAGCCCCCCGCCGAGTGTGTCTCGCGGCGCAGCAGTCCGACCGTGACTGATCCTCAGAAGACGGGACGGATCCGGCCCACCTCGACGCCACCGCCGGTCACCCGCAGCGGCAGCTCCGCCAGCAGCGCGGAGACGTCCGCCTCTGCCAGGGCTCCGGCGCGCTCGAGCAGGCGCGCCGCGACCGCGGTCGCCGCGCGTCCGCTGCCGTCGAGGATCTTCGCGGCGACGGTGGTGCCGTCGGGGGCGACCATGACCATCACGCCTTCGGCGCCGCCCTTGGCGAACACCCCCAGTCGGGAGATGGCCAGCGTGTCCGGTCGCGAGGGGCCGTCGATCGTCCACGGGTTCTCCTTCACGGCGCGCACCAGCGCCCCCGCGCTGCGATGGAGCGCGAAGGGCGAGCGCTCGGACGACGTGCCGATGCGGTGGATCGCCTTCGCGAGCGCCGCGAGGCTCATCGCGAACACCGGCGCACCGCATCCGTCGATCGCCGTCGTCGTCACCCGTTGCCCGGTCAGGCGTTCGGTCACCTCGCGGATCTGCACCTGGAGCGGATGCTCGGGATGCAGATACGTCTCGATCGGCCAGCCGTTCGTCGTGCAGGCCAGGAGCATGGCGGCGTGCTTGCCGGAGCAGTTCATCCGCACGCGCGCCGGCGCGGCCCCGGCGCGGACCATCGCGTCGCGCGCCGGGCCGTCTCCCGGCCATGCGGGCGGGCACTGCAAGGCGGTGTCATCGAGGCCGGCGGCGTCGAGGATGTCTCGCACGGCGGCGACATGCCGATCGGTGCCGGAGTGGCTGGCCGTGGCCATGCCGAGTCGCTCGCCCTCGAGGGGAGTGCCGGCGGCGAGCATCGCCAGCGCCTGCACCGGCTTGAGCGACGAACGCGGAAGGATCGGCGCTTCGGTGTCGCCCAGCGTCGTCGACGCGCCGCCGTCGGGAGACAGCACGATCGCGGACCCGACGTGGCGGGACTCGATGAACCCGCTGCGTTCGACGACGGCGAGGGGGACGGCGCTGCTGGCGGCGAAGGTCTCCGGCACACCACCAGCCTAACGTCCGCCCGTGCGCGGGGCCGGTCGTGTCAGACTGGCCCCATGCCCGGCGAACACTCCTACGCGATGCGCGCGACCTGGACCGGTGAGCGCGGAAGCGGCACGAGCGGATACCGCGACTACGACCGCTCCGTGACCCTCGAGGTCGAGGGCAAGCCGGCGCTGCTCGGCTCGGCCGATGCCCCGTTCCGCGGCGACCCGGCACGGTGGAACCCCGAGGACATGCTCCTGGCATCCCTCGTGCAGTGCCACCTGCTGTCCTACCTCCACGCGTGCGTGACCGCGGGTGTGGTCGTCACCGCGTACCACGACGACGCGACCGCAACCCTCGTGCTCGACGGCACGGGCGGCGGCGCCTTCCGTGAGGTCGTGCTCCACCCCGTCGTCACGGTCGCCGAGGAGGGGATGGTGGATGCCGCGTACGCGGCACACCGTCAGGCGAACGCATGGTGCTTCATCGCGAACTCCGTCAACTTCCCGGTGCGTCACGAGGCGACCGTGCGCGTGGCGGCCTGAGCTGCCGGGCGCTCACACGCGCTCGTGCGGCAGCGCCTGCCTGATCTTCTCGATCGGCCCGTGGGCGGGCAGCTCGTTGTAGGCGCCCGCGAGCTCCTGCTCCGAGAGGGCCTGGATGGCGTTCATGATGTCGTCCGTGGCCCCGCGACGAGCGCGTCCCGACGACGCGGCACCGTGATGCGAGAGATCGATCGGCTCACCGAATCGCACCGTGACACGTTCGCGCAGCGACGGCATCTTCGCGCCCACGGGCATGACGCGGTCTGTGCCGATGAGGCCGACCGGCACCACCGGAGCGCCCGTCTGGAGAGCGAGGAAGGCGACGCCGGTGCGCCCCTTGTAGAGGCGCCCGTCGAGGGATCGAGTCCCCTCCGGGTACAGTGCGACGGCGCTGCCCTGATCCAGCAGAAGTCGCTGCTGGTCGAGGGCGTCCAGCGCCGCCTGCCCGGCACCCCGCGTGACGGGGATCGCGCCGATCGAGAGGAAGAACTGCTTGGACAGCCACCCCTTCATCCCGGGCCCGTCGAAGTAGCTCGCCTTGGCGAGGAAGTGCACCGGCCGCGGAGCGGCGACGGGTATCGCGATGCTGTCGATGAAGGACAGGTGGTTGCTGGCGAAGATCACCGGACCCTGCCGGGGGACGTGATGCCGGCCCTCGACCCGCGGACGATACAGCAGCCGACCGAGCGGGGTCACCACCATGCGGCCGAACGCATAGGTCGCGCCCATGCGGCGCACGCCCTCCGGCGTGCGCTCGTCGTCGTTGCCGGTGTTCTCGGAATCGGGGGTTTCCGCAGACATCACCCGACGAGGCTACCGCGGATCGCATGCCCGGCACGTTATGCTCCGGGCGCGTGGAGCCGGTCGGCTCTCGGCTCGTCGATCCACCGGATCCCGGCCCGGGCGACGGGGCTCTCAGCCCGATCAAAGAGATCGTGGGGCAGGATGGGGGCGACCGTGTCTGTCCACCGTCTCGAGGTCTTCGTGCGCAATCGCTCCCTGTTCGCCGTCTCCGCCGTCGCCGTTGCGGCGATCCTGCTCGCCGGATGCGGCACATCCGACCCCGAACCGGACGCGTCCGCCGATGCGCTCTGCGCCGCCGCCGCCCCCTCGGGGTCGGCCTCCGAAGCCGTGACCGTCGAGGGCGAGACGGGCGAGGAGTCCACCGCGACGTTCGAGTTCCCGCTCGAGGTCGGCGAGCTTCAGAGCTCCGTGGTGACCGAGGGCGAGGGAGACCCCGTGGAATCCGGCGACCTCGTGTCCTATGCGCTCACCGCCTACAGCGCCGAGACCGGCGAGGAGCTGGGAACGCTCGGGTACGAGGGCGCGGAGATCCTTCCCGCACAGATCTCCGCCGACAACCCGATCGGTCAGATCGTCGGGTGCGCGACCCCCGGCACGCGCGTGGTCGCGGCCTTCCCCGCGAGCGACACCAACGGTGCGGAGGTCTACGTCTTCGATCTGCTGAGCGTCGTTCCCGACGCCGCGTGGGGCGAGGAGCAGGAGCCCGTCGAAGGCATGCCGGACGTGACCCTCGACGACGACGGCGCCCCCACGGTGACCATCCCCGACGCCGAGGCGCCGACGGAGGTCGAGATCGCCGAGTTGAAGGTCGGCGACGGTGCGACGGTCGAGTCCGGCGACACGGTGCTCGTGCACTACGCCGGTGTGAAGTGGTCCGACGGCGAGGTCTTCGATTCCAGCTGGGATCGCGACACCCCCGCCACCTTCACCACCACCGGTGTCGTGGCCGGCTTCCAGCAGGCGCTGGAAGGGCAGACCGTCGGTTCGCAGGTGCTCGTGGTCATCCCGCCGGAGTTCGGATACGGGGACAGCGAGGGAAACGAGCTGCAGGACGAGACGCTCGTGTTCGTCGTGGACATCCTGGGCACGCAGCACGCCGTCGCGGCCGAGTGACCCCACGCGTGCGGCGTCGGTAGTCTGACCGCATGCGGCGCGTCATCGTTCTCGGTTCCACCGGCTCCATCGGCACCCAGGCGCTCGAGGTCATCCGCGCGAACCCGCGTCGTTTCGACGTCGTCGGTCTGTCCGCTCACTCCTCGCGCGACGCGCTCTCCGCCCAGGCGGAGGCGTTCGGCGTGGAGCACACGGCGCTCGGAGCGGAGGAGGCCGCCCAGCTGGTGCACGACGTCGAGGCCGACGTCGTGCTCAACGGCATCACCGGTTCGGTGGGGCTGGGACCCACGCTCGCCACGCTGGCGACCGGCACGACGCTCGCCCTGGCGAACAAGGAGTCGCTGATCGTCGGCGGTGATCTGGTGCGTCGTGCGGCGCGCCCCGGACAGATCGTCCCGGTCGACTCGGAGCACTCGGCCATCGCGCAGGCCCTGCGAAGCGGTGAGAGGGCCGAGGTGCGCAGGCTCGTGCTCACCGCGTCGGGAGGTCCTTTCCGCGGACGCTCGCGCAGCGACATGGCGACCGTCACTCCGCGTGAGGCGCTCGCGCATCCGACCTGGGACATGGGCCGGGTCGTGACGACCAATTCCGCCACGCTGGTGAACAAGGGCCTGGAGGTCATGGAGGCGCACCTGCTGTTCGAGGTGCCGTTCGAGCACATCGACGTGGTCGTGCACCCGCAGTCGATCGTGCACTCGATGGTCGAGTTCGTCGACGGATCGACGATCGCTCAGGCATCGCCTCCCGACATGCGGCTGCCGATCTCCCTCGGCCTGGACTGGCCGCACCGCGTCGGCGGGGTGGGGGCACCCCTCGACTGGACGAGCGCCACCTCGTGGACGTTCGAGCCGCTCGACGACGATGCGTTTCCGGCCGTCGGGCTGGCCAAGCAGGTCGGTCGTGCGGGATCGACCTTCCCCGCGGTGTTCAATGCGGCGAACGAGCAGGCCGTTGACGCGTTCCACGACGGCGCGATCGCTTTCACCGACATCGTCGAGACGATCGCCGCCGTGGTCGATGCGCACGAGCCTCCGACGGAGCTCACGCTCGAGACCCTCGCCGAGGCCGAGCGCTGGGCGCGTGAGGCGGCGGATCGCGCCGTCGCCGCGGCCTGAGTCAGCGCGACGGGCGCAGCGGGTCGGAGTCCGGCGTCCGATCGTCGGGGTAGGGCACGGGCCAGCGCGGTTCGGGCACCGGCCATCCCCTGTCGCGCAGAGCGCGGCGGGCGAGCTCGCGGGCCGAATACGGTGTGCGCACGCCGCGGATGTCGCGGTAGTCCTGGTGGCCGGGCCCGGCCCACAGGATTGCATCGCCGTCGCCGACGAGCTCGACGGCCTCGCGGATGGCGCGCTCCGGCGGTGAGGACTCGCGGATGTCCGCGTCGGGCCGCGCCCGGCGCGCGCCTTCGACGAGGCTCGCACGGATCGCGTCCGGCTCCTCATGACGGGGGTGATGGTCGGTGACGATCAGGATGTCGCTGCCGTCGACGGCGGTGCGGCCCATGTCGTGTCGCTTCGTGGTGTCGCGATCGCCGTCCGCGCCGAACAGCATGAGGACCGTGCCCGGCGTGACGCGCCGGACGGCGGCGAGGGTCTTCTCGAAGGCGTCGGGGGAGTGCCCGAAGTCGACGTAGACGGCCGGGCCGGTGTCGCCGGAGACCAGTTCGGTGCGACCGGGCAGGTACGCCTCGATGCGGCCGCCCTCGAGCGCCGCGGTCAGCCGCTCCCACGGGTAGCCGGCCTCCAGGATCATGACGATCGCGAGACCCGCGTTGGCCGCCATGTGACGGCCGATGACCGGCACGGTCGTCTCCAGCCGCCGGCCGTCGCGAGCGGCGAGCGCGAAGCGTGTGCCGATCTGCTGCTCATCGATGATCTCCACGACCCAGTCGGCGTCCGCGGCAGCGTCGCGATCGTCGGCGATGTCGGGAGTGCCGATCGTGACGCACGGCACCTCGCACGCCGCGACGACACCGGCCCCCGATGCGGAGTCGAGGCTGATGACGGCGCGTCGCGAACGGTCCGTGCGGAACAGCGGGAGCTTGGCCTCGAAGTACTCGGCCATGTCGGCATAGTCGTCGAGATGGTCGTGGGAGAGATTCGTAAACCCGGCGACGTCGAACATCATCCCGTCGACGCGGCGCCGCGACAGCGCCTGCGCGCTCACCTCGACGGCCACGGCCTCGACGCCGCGTTCCCGCATCAGCGCCAGCAGCGCGTGCATCTCGTAGGCCTCGGGCGTGGTCAGTCGCGACACGATGATCTGTCCGGCGATGTGGCGCTCGGCGGTGGACGAGAGCCCGGTCACCGCGCCGATCTGCGACAGGATGCCCTCGAGGAGGTGCGACACGCTCGTCTTGCCGTTGGTGCCGGTCGTGCCGAGCAGGAGGGGCAGGTCGTCGTCGGCGCCGGTCGCGTAGACACGCGCCGACATGTCGCCGAGAGCCGCTCGCGGGTCGTCGACGACGAGCACGGGGATGCCGGCCGTGCGCGCGATCGCCTCTCCGGCGGCGTCGGTGACCACCGCGACCGCTCCGGCGGCGGCGGCATCGGCCGCGAACTCCGCGCCGTGCCGGTTCACCCCGCGCACCGCGACGAAGACGTCGCCCGGTCGCAGGTCCGCGGTGGCGAGCGTGATGCCCGACAGCGTGACGCCGGCGAGGTCGTCCGAAGAGCGCGCGCCGACCTCGCGCGCGAAGTCGGCGAGGCCGTGCGTCGGCGGATTCTCGGGCCGGAGCACGGGTGGCAGATGGGAGGCGGTGTCGGTCGGCATGGCGGCATCCATCCTCTCACCTCGCGGCCTCTTCATAGGCAGGCGCGAGTACCGTGGGGTCGTGATCGCATTCGTCATCGGCTTCGCCCTGCTCTTCGTGGGCCTCGCCGTGTCGATCGCCCTGCACGAGATCGGTCACCTGATGCCCGCTAAGCGCTTCGGGGTTCGCGTCGGGCAGTACATGATCGGCTTCGGGCCGACGCTGTGGTCCCGCCGTTTCGGTGAGACCGAGTACGGCGTGAAGGCCCTCCCGATCGGCGGCTACATCTCCATGGCGGGAATGTATCCGCCCACCCCCGCCGAGCGTGCCGGCGAGGGACGCGCCGGCGGCGGATTCTTCGCCACGATGGTCCAGGACGCCCGTGCCGCGAACGATGAGACCGTCCACGGTGACGGCGACGATCGCGTCTTCTACCGGCTGCCGGTGTTCAAGCGCGTGATCATCATGCTGGGCGGCCCGGTCATGAATCTGCTGCTGGCGATCGTCCTGTTCGCCCTGTTGGCCTCGGGCATCGGATTGTCCACGGCGACGACGACGGTCGCTGCCGTGTCCGAGTGCGTGGTGCCGGCGTCGGCGGCGGGCGCCGAGTGCACATCGGCCGACCCCGTCGCACCCGCGGCGGAGGCGGGGATGCTGCCCGGCGACGAGATCGTCTCGATCGACGGCACGCCCGTGGCGAGCTTCGACGAGGCCTCGTCGATCATCCGCGACGCCCCGGGCGAGACGCTCGAGGTGGTGGTGCTCCGCGACGGCGTCGAGACGGCCCTCGCGGTCACCCCGCTGCTGACCGAACGGCCCGTGACCGATGAGGCCGGGCGAGCCGTCACCGACGAGAACGATGTCGCCGTGACCGAAGAGGTCGGATTCATCGGCATCTCGCCGGTGAGCGAACTGCAGCCGCAGCCCATCTGGGCGGGTCCTCAGATGGGCTTCGAGAACGTCGGTGCCGTGGCGGGCATCATGTGGCAGCTGCCGGTGAAGGTCTGGGAGACCGGCGTCGACCTCGTCACGGGGGGAGAGCGTGATCCCGACGGGCCGCTGAGCATCGTCGGCGCGGGCCTCATCGCCGGTGAGGTCGCGTCCGCGGAGGCTCCGGTCCTGAACCGGGTCGCGGGCATCCTGTCGGTCCTGGCCTCGCTGAACATCGCCCTGTTCGTCTTCAACCTCATCCCGCTGCTGCCGTTGGACGGCGGTCACGTCGTCGTGGCGCTGTCGGAGGGGATCAAGCGGGCGTGGGCGAAGCTGCTGCGTCGTCCGCCCCCGGCTCCGGTGGATGCGACCAAGCTCGTCCCCGTGACCTTCGTCGTGGTCGTGTGCCTGATCGCCATGGGCGCCGTGCTGATCCTCGCCGACATCGTCAATCCGATCTCGATCTTCGGCTCCTGAGCTGCGCCGCCCGTCGATCGCGGGACTTCGCAGCGCTCAGGCGGGGGTGACGGCGAAAGCCTCGGCGACCAGCCGCTCGAGGGTGCGCAGCCCGTCGCGCGACAGGATCGACTCGAGGTGACCCTGCACCGAGGCGAACCCCGGCCCGCGCAGCGCATACACCGCGCCGGATTCGGGGTCGGCGGAGACCTCGGCCTCGCCGATGCGGCTCGTTCCGGCGGGCACCGTCGCGGTGAAGGTGTTGTAGAACCCGATCGAAGCGGGCTCGCCGAAGATGTCGACGCGCAGCTGCACACCCTGGTGCGGGCGCGCCAGCGGAGCCAGCTCGATGCCGAGGCTGTCGGCGAGGATCTGATGGCTGAGGCACACGGCCAGCAGGGGCCGGCCGCTCGCGCGCCGCATCGCCACGACCTCGCGCATCCGAGCGATGCGCGGGTTCTCGAGTCCGCGGGGGTCGCCGGGGCCGGGACCGCACACGAGCAGCTCGGCGCCGACGATCTCTTCATCGGTGGCGGCGTGCCACGGGGTGATGGTGACGTCGAGGCCCAGGTGGCGCAGCTGGTGCGCGAGCATCGTCGTGAACCGGTCCTCGGCATCCACCATCACCGCGCGGTGTCCGGCGAAGGGGCCGTCGGTGCCGCCGGATTGCGGATTGAGCCAGAAGTCGGCGAGGCGGGAGTTGCGCGAGGCGAGCAGGCTCGCGACATCCGGGTCTTCCGCGAGCCGCGCGGGAGGTCCGGTGGGAGCGTCGTCGTCGCCGGCGGATGCGGACGTGTCACGCGCGACGGCGCCGATCGCGCCGAGCACCCCGGCGGCTTTTCCGTGCGTCTCGCCGACCTCTCCGTACGGGTCGGAATGCCGCACGAGCGTCGCGCCGACCGGCACCCGCAGCGCCCCGTCGACGAGGTAGGCGGTGCGGATGAGGATCGGCGCGTCGAGATCGTGCGTGGGCTCATCCGGAACCTGCGTCGGGCGCGGCGTGAACAGGGCGGCGACGCCCGAATAGTATCCGCGCGGGGAGGTCTCGTGCCGGGCGATGACGGTGCAGGCGTTCTGCATCGGGGATCCGGTGACGGTGGGTGCGAACATCGTCTCGCGGAGGATGTCGCGCGGGTCGAGGCGGCTGCGTCCGCGCAGCATGTACTCGGTGTGCGTCAGCCGCGACATCTCCTTCAGGCGCGGTCCGGTGATGCGGCCGCCGTCGGAGCACACGGCGCTCATCATCTTCAGCTCCTCGTCGACGACCATGAAGAGCTCTTCGGTCTCCTTGGTCGATTCGAGGAACTCGCTCAGCGTCGCCACGGTGGCGCCGCCCTGCGGGTGGCGGAACGTCCCCGAGATCGGGTTCATGGTGACCACGCCCCCGGTCGCGCTCACGTGCGCCTCGGGGCTTGCGCCGACCGCCACGTGACCGTCGGTGACGATGGCGAAGGTCCAGTACGCGCCCTGCTCGTGCTCGGCGAGCGCGCGGAACCACGTGAGCGCGGCGACGCGCGGGTCGGCGTCGACCGAGGCCGTGAAATCACGTCGGATGACGAAGTTCGCTCCTTCGCCGCGGCCGATCTCATCGGCGATCACTCGGCGCACGATGTCGGCGTAGTCGTCGTCGGCGATGTCGAAGCCGGCATCGGAGAGGGTGACCGGCGCTCCGGGGAGCTCGGCGAGCACGTCTGCTCGCGGGAGGGAGGTGTGCTCGTCGACGAGCAGGCATCGCAGCGGTGCGCCGTCGTCGTGGCAGACGAAGCCCCGCTCGCGCACCTGCCGGAACGGCACGAGAGCCAGCACCTCCCGAGGCGTGCCGTCGCTTGCGACCAGCGGGATGTCGCCGAGCAGGTCGACGTCCACGACCTCGCCGGTGAGCACCTCGACCGTGTCGGCATCGCGGGCGATGAGAGCGAAGGGAGCGTCGCTGGCGGCCAGGGCAGCGAGGGAGGGGGCAGGCGTGCTCATCGGGTTCTCTCGTCGGATGGGCGGTCGGCCCTTGCAGGGAAGAGGACCGCCCGTGTCAGTCAGGGGCGGTCTGTCGTTCGCGCGAAAACCCACCGCCTATGCGGTGAGCCACCAGTGACGTCGCGGGAACATGCGCCGAACCTACCACAGGCCCGTGAGGCCGCCTGCGGCCGTGCCGGGTGCTCCACGGCGTACCCTGAAGAGGTGCCCGCAGTGAACATCGGTATGCCGAGTGTCCCCGACGTGCTCGCGCCCCGGCGCAGAAGCCGGCAGATCCGCGTCGGGAAGGTGCTGGTGGGCGGCGACGCGCCGGTCAGCGTGCAGTCGATGACGACGACGCCGACAACGGACATCAACGCGACCCTCCAGCAGATCGCCGAGCTGACCGCATCCGGATGCGAGATCGTGCGCGTCGCGGTGCCGAGTCAGGACGATGCGGATGTGCTGCACATCATCGCGAAGAAGAGTCAGATCCCGGTCATCGCCGACATCCACTTCCAGCCCAAGTACGTCTTCCAGGCCATCGACGCGGGATGCGCGGCCGTGCGGGTGAATCCCGGCAACATCCGCAAGTTCGACGACCAGGTCGGCGCGATCGCCCGCGCGGCGCAGGATGCCGGGGTTTCGCTGCGCATCGGGGTCAACGCCGGCTCCCTCGACAAGCGGCTGCTCGAGAAGTACGGCAAGGCGACACCGGAGGCCCTCGTGGAGTCGGCGGTATGGGAGGCGTCGCTGTTCGAGGAGCACGACTTCCACGACTTCAAGATCTCGGTCAAGCACAACGACCCGATCGTGATGGTGAAGGCCTACCGGCAGCTCGCCGAGCGCGGCGACTGGCCGCTCCACCTCGGGGTGACCGAGGCCGGGCCCGCCTTCCAGGGGACCATCAAGAGCGCGACGGCGTTCGGCATCCTGCTCTCCGAGGGCATCGGCGACACCATCCGCGTCTCGCTGTCGGCCCCTCCCGCCGAGGAGGTCAAGGTCGGCCACCAGATCCTGCAGTCCCTCAACCTGCGCGAGCGCAAGCTCGAGATCGTCTCGTGCCCATCGTGCGGGCGCGCGCAGGTGGACGTCTACACCCTCGCCGACTCGGTGACCGAGGGCCTCAAGGACATGACCGTTCCGCTGCGGGTGGCCGTGATGGGATGCGTCGTCAACGGGCCCGGCGAGGCCCGCGACGCCGACCTGGGGGTCGCCAGCGGCAACGGCAAAGGCCAGATCTTCGTCAAGGGCGAGGTCATCAAGACCGTTCCGGAAGCGGACATCGTCGCCACCCTCATCGCCGAGGCGAACCGGCTCGCCGATGACATGGGTCCGGATGCGCCCGTCGGCACGGCCCAGGTCCTCACCTCCTGACCCAGCCCCGCGTCGCGTCCGCGCCGCGCCCGCCGCGCCCGCCGATGTCGGAGAATCACGCCGATGTCGGAAGATTCGGGCCGATTCCTCCGACGTCGGGCGGATTCTCCGACCAAGCCGCCGGCGCAGGGGTTGGTCAATGGATGCTGCCGGCCGGCTCCGAGAGGTCGTGCGGGGTCGCGAGCGTGGTGGCGATCGCGACGTGCAGGGCCGCGGCGATGTCCGCGAGCGGCACCGCGGGCTGGCCCTCCGGGGCGTGCGCGGTGTCCCACGGCACGTGGATGAAGCCGGCGCGCGTTCCGGGGCGCGACGCGGCGCCGTGCGCGGCGACGTAGAAGACGTGGTTGCACACGTAGGAGCCCGCCGACAGGGAGACCCGCGCCGGGATGCCGCCGGCCGAGACGTCTCGTGCGATCGCCTTCACCGGGAGTGACGAGAACAGGGCCGCGGGGCCGCCCGGCACGCACGGCAGATCCACCGGCTGCGCGCCGTCGTTGTCGGGAATCCGCGCATCCTGCAGGTTGATGGCCACCCGCTCGGGGGTCACCGCGTCTCGCCCGCTGGCGAGTCCGGTGGAGATCACGATGTCGGGACAGTGGCGCTCGATGAGTTCCTCGAGCCGCACGGCGGCACCGGCGAAGGTCACCGGCAGCACGTCGGTGACCAGACGCGCGGCGCCGTCCCATCCGCCCGCCACCAGGCGCACCGCGTCGCCCGACGGGTTGGTCGGATCGGCGGCGAACGGCTCGAAGCCGGTCAGGAGCACGGTGGT
This sequence comes from Microbacterium sp. UBA1612, assembly GCF_002321605.1. Taxonomy (NCBI): domain Bacteria; kingdom Bacillati; phylum Actinomycetota; class Actinomycetes; order Micrococcales; family Microbacteriaceae; genus Microbacterium; species Microbacterium sp. UBA1612. The sequence goes on along the minus strand of NZ_DCMW01000036.1, from coordinate 103,032 downwards.
CACCCGGTCCACCCTAGATCGCCGGTCGCGCGCCGTCGGGCGAGGTCACTCCCACAGCGCGTGATAGGCGTTGATCGCCGGCTGACCGCCGAGATGGGCGTACAGCACGTTCGAGTCGGCGGGGATGTCGCGGTCGCGAACGAGGTCGATGAGCCCCGCGAGCGACTTCCCCTCGTACACGGGGTCGGTGATCATCGCCTCCAGCTGCGCGCCGAGGGCCATGGCCGCCATCGTCGACTCGACGGGAATGCCGTACAGGTCCCCGGCCCAGCCCTCGAGCACCTGGATCTCGTCGTCGCGCAGGTCGCGGCCCAGCTCGATGAGATCGGCGGTGTGGCTCGCGATACGTGCGACCTGGTCCCGCGTCTTCTCGAGCGTCGCCGAGGCGTCGATGCCGATCACGCGACGCTTCACGCCGGTGAGGTCTTCGAGGGCGGCGAAGCCGGCGATCATGCCCGCGTGCGTGGAGCCGGTCACCGTGCACACGACGATCGTGTCGAACGTGATCCCGAGCTGCCTCTCCTGCTCGGCGAGCTCGAACGCCCAGTTGGCGAAGCCGAGGCCTCCCAGCGGATGCTCGGAGGCGCCCGCCGGGATCGGGTAGGGCGTGCCGCCGGCCTCCTCGACCTCACGCAGCGCATCCTTCCAGGAATCGCGGATGCCGATGTCGAAGCCGTGATCGTCGAGTCGCGAGTCGGCGCCCATCATGCGCGAGAGCAGGATGTTGCCGACGCGGTCGTTGGTGGGGTCGTCCCACGGCACCCACTTCTCCTGCACGAGGCGCGCCTTGAGCCCGAGATGAGCGGCCACCGCGGCCACCTGACGCGTGTGGTTCGACTGGTAGCCGCCGATGGAGACCAGGGTGTCGGCGCCGGAGGCCAGCACATCCGGCACGATGTACTCGAGCTTGCGCACCTTGTTCCCGCCGAAGGCGAGGCCGCTGGAGACATCCTCGCGCTTGGCCCAGATCTGCGCTCCGCCGAGGTGCTGGGTCAGCCGCTTCAGGTGCTGCAGCGGGCTCGGGCCGAAGGTGAGTGGATGGCGGGGGAACTGGTCGAGCTTCACGGGGTCTCCTCGTGTCGGGGGTCGGTAGGGGAGGCGTCGATGACGAGTGCCTGCCAGATCTCCTCGGCGAGCGCCGCCGCGGACTCGGCATCGCCGGCCGCGCACAGCTCGATGAACCGGTCGTGACGGGCCGCGGAATCCCTGCCCTCCTCGACCGATGCGAACCGCAGTCGCTCGGCGCGGTGGAGGATCGGCTCGTACTGCGCGATCACCGCCCGGGCGGCCGAGTTGCCGCACACGTCCACCGCGACGGCGTGGAAGGCGGCGTCGGCGACCAGCGCGCCGTCGGCGTCGCCGGCCGCGTGGGCGGCCGCGAAGCGGGCGTTGGCCGCGCGCATCCGATCGAGGTCGACGGCTGTCATGCGGGGCACCGCCGTGAGGACGGCGAGCCGGTGCATGGCGGCGACGACCCGCTGCGCGTCGCGCACGTCATCGCTCTCGAGGGGCGAGACCACGGTCGATCGCCCCGGCGAGGAGCGCACGAGCCCGGCCCGCCCGAGTTCGAGGAGGGCTTCGCGCACCGGGGTTCTGCTCACGCCCAGCCACGTCGCGAGATCGGCGTCGCGCACCTGCTCACCCGGGGTGAGAGTGCCGTCGACGATCGCATCGCGGATGCGGTCGAGAACATCGTCGCGCAGGAGGGGGCGCGGAGGTCGAGCCTCCGTGGGAATCGGCATGCAATATATTGCATACTCATCGAGCGTCATCTGTCAAGGCGATGCCGCGTCGTCGCGGTCCGTACACTTGTCGATCGTGGTCACCCGTCTGTCGCACCTGTTCCTCCGCACCCTCCGTGAAGATCCCGCGGATGCCGAGGTCACCAGTCATCGGCTGCTCGTACGCGCCGGGTACATCCGCCGGCAGGCTCCGGGCATCTTCGCCTGGCTGCCGCTCGGACTCCGCGTGAAGAACCGCCTCGAGCGCATCATCCGCGAGGAGATGACCGCGGCGGGGGCCCAGGAGGTGCACTTCCCGGCGCTCATGCCGAGAGAGCCGTACGAGGCGACCGGTCGATGGGAGGAGTACGGCGACGGGATCTTCCGCCTGAAGGATCGCAAGGACGCCGACTACCTGCTGGCGCCGACGCACGAAGAGGCCTTCACCCTCCTGGTGAAGGACCTGTACTCGTCGTACAAGGACCTCCCCCTGACGATCTACCAGATTCAGGACAAGTACCGCGACGAGGCGCGTCCGCGCGCCGGTCTGCTGCGCGGCCGTGAGTTCACGATGAAGGACGCCTATTCGTTCGATGCGTCCGACGAGGGCCTCGATGCGTCCTACATGGCGCAGCGCGACGCGTACGAGCGCATCTTCCAGCGTCTCGGCCTCGAGTATGTGATCGTGCAGGCCGACGCGGGTGCGATGGGAGGCTCGCGGTCGGAGGAGTTCCTGCACCCGACGCCGGTCGGTGAGGACACGTTCGTGCGCAGCGCGGGCGGCTACGCGGCCAACGTCGAGGCCTTCGCGACCGTTGCGCCGGAACCGGTCACCATCGAGGGACAGCCGGCGCCGGTGATCTTCGACTCGCCGAACACGCCGACCATCGCCACCCTCGTCGACCACTGCAACGCCCACCTGGACGGCCGCTTCACCGCCGCGGACACCCTCAAGAACGTCGTGCTCGCCCTCAGACACCTCGACGGCACCCGCGAGCTCGTCATCGTGGGAGTGCCCGGCGACCGCGACGTCGACGACAAGCGGGTCGAGGTCGCGTTCGCGCCCGCCGAGGTCGAGCCCGCGACCGACGAGGACTTCGCCCGCCACCCGGGCCTCGTCAAGGGGTACATCGGGCCGTGGTCTCCCGAAGGTGCGGTGCTCGGTGGGGAATCGACGACCGGCATCCGCTACCTGGTCGATCCGCGCGTCGTGGACGGCTCGCGCTGGATCACCGGCGCGAACATCGACCAGAAGCACGTGCACTCACTCGTCGCCGGCCGCGACTTCGTCGCCGACGCCGTGGTCGACGTCGCGAGCGTGCGAGAGGGCGACCCCGCTCCGGACGGCTCCGGGCCGGTGTCACTGGCACGCGGGATGGAGATCGGGCACGTCTTCCAGCTCGGCCGCAAGTACGCCGAGGCGCTGGGCCTGAAGGTGCTCGATGAGAACGGCAAGCTCGTCACGGTCACCATGGGCTCCTACGGCATCGGCGTCACCCGCATCCTGGCCATCATCGCGGAGCTCAACAACGACGATCGCGGTCTCATCTGGCCCACCTCGGTGGCGCCGTTCGATGTGCACGTGGTCGCAACCGGCAAGGATCCGGTGGCCTTCGAGCTCGCCGAGACGCTCGCCGCACAGCTGGAGCAGGCGGGGCTGGATGTCGTCTACGACGACCGCCCGAAGGTGTCTCCCGGGGTGAAGTTCGGCGACGCGGAGCTGGTCGGCGTGCCGCGCATCCTCATCGCCGGTCGTGGCGCGGCCGACGGCAACGTCGAGCTGTGGGACCGGCGCACCGGCGAGCGCGTGACGCTCCCGGCCGCCGACGCGGTCGCCGCCCTGACCTGACGCCCCTCTTGCCGGCGCGAAGGTGACATCGTCACGGCGAAGAACACCTAATCGTCGAGGCGGGCGTACTTCCCGCGCAGAACCGAGAAGACGCCATAGGCGATGAACCCGAACCCGACGCCGACGACGAGCGCCGGGCCGTAGGGGAGACCCACCAGCGTCTGGATGGCGCCGTCGAGGCCGCCGGCGGCATCCGCGTCGACGCGGACCGCGGCGACGAGCACCAGGATGCCCACCGTCACCAGCGAGATTCCCTTGGCGATGTAGCCGATGACGCCGATCACCACCACGGTCCTCCCCATCGCGCCGACGGGGAGATCGACCTTCTTCCGGAATCCGCGGCGGATGCCGATGACGACGAATCCGACGCCGATCCCGCCGATCACGAGTGCCCCGGCGCCCAGGAGGAAAGGACCGCCCGGGAGGGAGAGGACTCCGCGGCTGACGTTCTCGGTGCTCTGCTCGCCGTTCGGACGCGCGCCGAGGGCGACGGATGCGGCGATGCCGCCGAGGGCGAGGTAGACGACCGCGCGCGCCCACAGCGAGGCCCGTCGGCCCCACTTCTTCGCCGTCCCCTTGCTGCCGGGGCGATCACGCTGCAGGAACCCGTCGAGCACGTACCAGGCGCCGAGCGCCCAGAGACCGGCGACGAGGGCCCACAGCGCCACGAAGCCCATCGGGGCGGCGGCGAGCGCCTTGAAGGCGCCGGACTGGTCGCTGTCGGCGTTTGCTCCGAAGGCGATGGAGACGATGATCGCGCCGAGGATCAGATGCAGAACGCCGTTGGCGACGTAGCCGAGGCGAGCGGCGATGCGCACCGCCGGCGCGGAGCTCGCGTCGCGTGCGGCGGCACTCGCGGATGTACCCATGCGGCAAGGTTAGCCGCGGCCCCGGGCGCGCCTGCGGGGTTGCCCGTCGCTCGCGGATATGTCAGTCGCGCGCGGACCTCTCGTGCAAGTGGTCGCGGTGCTTCTCCGCCTGGCGGCCGCGGGTCGTGAGATCGATCGGCCCGGTGACCGACAGCTCGTCCTCCCACATCTCGATGTTCGCCACCCCGGGCAGCCGGTCACGGGTGAAGACCGGGTCCTTGCCCTCGCGCCGCTGCTGCGTGTAGTCGCGAAGGAGCGCGAAGGCGATGCCCGAGAGGAGTCCGATCGCCACGAGGTTCACCAGGGCCATGAAGCCCATCGCGCCGTCGGCGAAGGTCCAGACGACGTCGGCGGACAGCAGCGCTCCGATCAGGACGGCAGCGATCGCGGCGATCCGGTAGCCGAGCAGCACCCCGCGGCTGCGGGTGATGAATTCGATGTTGCTCTCGCCGTAGTAGTAGTTGCCGAGGATCGAGCTGAAGGCGAGCAGGAAGATGATGACGCTCAGCAGGATGTTCGACCACTCGCCGAGGGTGCCGATGACGGCGCCCTGAGTCAGGTCGATGCCCCGCTCGGCGTTCGCCAGATCCGGAACCGACACCAGGATGATGAACGCGGTGATCGAGCACACCAGGAACGTGTCGAAGTACACTCCGAGGGTCTGCACGAGGCCCTGTTTGACCGGATGCGTCACGGCCGCCGAGGCGCCGGCGTTGGGCGCCGAGCCGAGACCTGCCTCGTTGGAGAACATGCCGCGCTTGACGCCCGTGAGGATGATGTATCCGAGCGTCGCGCCCACGACCTCGTTCGGCCCGAACGCCTGGGTGAAGATCGTCGCGACCGCAGCGGGCAGCCGGTCGATGTTCAGCGCGACGATGACCAGCCCGATGAGCAGGTACAGCAGTGCCATGAGCGGAACCAGGAGCTGGGTGACCGAGGCGATGCGGCGCACGCCGCCGAAGATGACCAGCGCCATCAGCGCGCTCAGGACGATTCCGATCACCCACGGCAGCCAGGCGGAGGCGGAGTCGTCGAGGCCTCCGGCGATCGTGGCCTGGATGGTGTTGGCCTGCAGCGAAGAGAAGGCGACGGGGAAGCAGATGATGAGGATGACGGCGAACACCACGCCCATCCAGCGGGCTCGCAGTCCGCGCTGCATGTAGTAGGCCGGGCCGCCGCGGAAGCCGTCGGCGTCGCGGGTCTTGTACAGCTGCGCAAGCGACGATTCGATGAACGCCGATGCACCGCCGATGAAGGCCATCAGCCACATCCAGAACACCGCGCCCGGACCGCCGATGGCGATCGCCGTGCCGACGCCGGCGATGTTCCCCACTCCGACGCGGGAGGCGGCGGAGATCGTGAATGCCTGGAACGCCGAGACCGACTGGGGTCTGCCCTCGGCGGTGCGCGGCGTCTTGTCGGTGAGGGTGCGGAACATCTCCGGGATCAGTCGGAACTGGACCACCCCGGATCGCACGGTGAAGTACAGCCCGAGCAGCACCACGATGGGCAGCACCAGCCACGTCCAGAGATTGTCGCCCCACGTGGCCAGCCACGCGCTCACATCCGCCATCCGGTCAGTATGGCGGTGATCGGGCGGCCGCGTCGACGCCGCAGCGGTTTCGACCTGCCTATGCTGACGAGGTGAATCGGGTGGACGCATGGCGACGGGGATTGAACGCCCTGCCGCGCCTGATCGCCGGCGCTCCGCCGATCGTGGTGATCCTTGTCGGCGGAATCGCGCTGCTGCTGGGCGCCCTGATCGTCACGCGGCCGCTGACCTCGCTCGTGCTGCTCACGGTCTACGTCGGATTGAGCGCGCTCATCTTCGGACTCGTCCAGTTCGCCGCACCCCACCAGGAGCGCGGATGGGCCGCCCGGATCTTCGCGGCGCTGTGGGTCGTGCTCGGCCTCGCGATGCTGCTGGGACTGGGACGCACCCTCGAACTCCTTCCGGTCGCCCTGGCGCTCCTTCTCCTCGTCGGCGGTGCGCAGGCCGTCGTCGATGCTCTGGTCGGCGGCACCCTCAGCCAGCGCGTGCTGTGGGCTGCCTCCGGCGCCGCGCAGATCGTCTTCGCGGTGCTCTCCCTCACCTGGCCCGACGTCACCGTGCTGGTGGTGGCCGTCGTCTTCGGCGTGCGCACCCTCGCATTCGGTGTGTCCACCGTCGTCCGCGGGTCGGTCGCCTTCACGCGGGCACCCCACGAGCGGGACGCCGCGCTGTTCGCCCGGTCCTCGCTCAGCATCGCGGAGGTTCATGATCGACGCCGGCGCGTGTGGGCGGCCGCGGGTCGCTATGCGCTGGCCGTCCTCCTCGTGGCCGTTTCGGCCGGCGGCTGGTGGCTCAACGACTGGCTCCAGGATGGCGCGCCCGTCGTCGACGCCTTCTACGATCCGCCTGCCGTTGTCCCGTACGACCACGGGCAGCTGATCCGCGTGGGTGACTTCTCGGGTCAGCAACCCGACGGCGCCGAAGTCCAGCGCATCCTCTACACCACGCGCGACGCACTCGGGCAGCCCGCCGTCGGCAGTGCGCTCGTGATCTCGCCGACCGCGCCCACGCGGGGTCTGCGCCCCGTGGTGCTGTGGAATCACGGCACCACCGGGGTCGCCCAGGGGTGTGCGCCGAGTCTGCGCGACGCCGCCGCGACGAAATGGTCCGTGCCGAGCCTCGACGAGGTGATCGACAACGGATGGATCGTCATCGCTCCGGACTACTCGGGGCAGGGGGCGCCGGGCACCTTCCCTTATCTCATCGGACTCGGCGAGGCGCGCTCGTCCCTCGACGCGGCCGTCGCCGCGCGGCAGATGGACGACCTCTACGCGTCCACCCGCACCGTCGTGTGGGGCCACTCCCAGGGCGGGCACGCTGCGCTGTGGGCATCGCAGATCGCCGACAGCTACACGCCCTCGCTGCAGGTTCTCGGGACGGCCGCCATCGCGCCGGCGGCCGATCCGCACGCCCTCGCCACCGAGCTGCTGCGCGAGAGTGCATCCGTGGAACTGTCCATTCTGATCTCGTGGGTGCTCGTGCCCTATGCGGACACCTACGACGACGTCGAGCTCGCCCGGTACGTCGCCCCCGGCGGCGAGGCGATCGTGCGCGAGATGACGCAGCGGTGTCCGTCCGAACCCGGTGTCGTCATCTCGGTCGCCACGGCGCTCGGCGTCTCGGAGGATCGTCCGCTGTACGTCGAGAACCTCGCGGCCGGACCCCTCGGGCAGCGCCTGCGCGAGAACACGCCGCAGGGTCCGTGGGAGACGCCGTTGCTGATCGCTTGGGGCGGAGACGACGAGGTCATCCCGCCGGTGCTGCAGGAGCGCTTCGTCGCCGACCTCTGCGAGCAGGGGGAGCACGTGCGCTTCCTCGAGTACGAGGGGTACGAGCACCTGAACGTGATGCAGCCGCGGTCCGCGCTGCTGCCGGTGCTCGTGCGCTGGACGAAGGACCGGTTCGAGCTGCGCGAACCCGCGCGCGACGACTGCGTGACCGGGGCGCTCCCCGGCTGAGGGGATCGCCTCCGGGGTGATCGGGTAACGTATACGGGATGCCGTCGGCCACGCCGCGACGGCGTGAGAGCTGAATAGGGAGGTCGACGTGGACATCGATCTGGGTCTGCTGCGGACGGTCGAGCGCGAGAAGGAGATCCCCTTCGACGAGCTGGTGCGCATCATCGAACAGGCGATCCTCACCGCGTACGCGAAGCACAGTTCGCCGTCCGGAGAGGTCCCCGACGGTGCTCGTGCGCAGCTGGACCGAAAGACCGGCCACGTGGCCATCTTCGTGCCCCTGCAGGATGACTCCGGCGCCGTGATCGGCGAGGAGGAGACCACTCCCGACAACTTCGGGCGCATCGCCGCCTTCGCCGCCAAGCAGGTGATCAGCCAGCGCCTGCGCGACATCGCGGACGACGCCGTGCTCGGAGAATTCCGGGGCAAGGAGGGCGACATCGTCGCCGGCGTGATCCAGCAGGGTCCGAATCCCCGCATGATCCACGTCGACCTCGGAACGGTCGAGGCGATCCTGCCGCCCGAGGAGCAGGTGCCGGGCGAGGAGTACACGCACGGCTCTCGCATCCGGGTCTACGTCACCAGCGTCTCCAAGGGGACGAAGGGGCCGTCGATCACCGTCTCCCGCACGCACCCGGGCCTCGTGCGCAAGCTCTTCGCGATGGAGGTGCCCGAGATCCCCGCCGGTCTGGTCGAGATCGTCTCGCTGGCCCGGGAGGCCGGGCACCGGTCGAAGATCGCCGTCAAGGCGAACGATCCGGCGATCAACGCCAAGGGCGCCTGCATCGGGGAGCTCGGCCGTCGCGTGCGCGCGGTGACCGAGGAGCTCGCCGGCGAGAAGATCGACATCGTCGACTACCACGCCGACCTGCCGACGTTCGTGGCCAACGCCCTGTCGCCGGCGAAGGTCACCTCGAGCTTCGTGCTGGACGCGAACAACAAGGCCGTGCGGGCTCTCGTGCCCGACTATCAGCTGTCGCTCGCGATCGGCAAAGAAGGCCAGAACGCTCGACTGGCAGCCAAGCTCACGGGTGCGAAGATCGACATCCAACCCGATTCCATTCTCGAGTAGCGGGCGGAGCGGGCGTATCGAAATCTCCGTGCGAACCCCGGCGTTCGCCGCCGTGGGAAACGTCTCGGGCGCCGAGGTGTAGGATGGAACCCGTACGAACGTGCGTCGGTTGTCGCACGCGTGCTTCCCGGTCCACTCTCCTTCGGGTGGTCGCCATCGATGACCGGCTCGTCCCCGACGACCGCGCTTCGATGCCGGGAAGAGGCGCGTGGGTCCATCCGACACCCGAGTGCATGACAGCCGCTCTGCGGCGACGTGCTTTCGTGCGTGCATTGCGTGTGTCAGGACCACTTGACGCGCAGACCATCGAGAAACGGCTGAACGGCTATGGAAACAAAGTGAACGGCTCGAAATGAGACCCGTCCGCGACTAACGGTCTGCCCTGCCTGGGTGGACCCCAGACAGGAGAATTGTGGCAAAACCACGCGTACACGAGATCGCTTCCGAGCTCGGCGTCGACAGCAAGGTGGCCCTCGCCAAGCTCAAGGAGCTGGGCGAGTTCGTCAAGAGCCCCTCATCGACGATCGAGCCCCCGGTCGCCCGCAAGCTTCGCGCAGCCCTCGCCTCTGAGGGCGGGTCGGCTGACGCCAAGCCCGCCGCCGGCGCGCCGAAGCCCGGTTCCGCTCGACCCGGCGCGACCGCTCCGAAGCCGGGTGCGGCACCCAAGCCCGGTGCGGCCCCGAAGCCGGGAGCCGCGACTCCGGCAGCCGCGGCGGCGCCCGCCGCGAGCGCTCCGAAGCCGGGTGCACCGGCGCCGAAGCCTTCCGCGGACGCACCCGCTTCGCGTCCCGGACCGAAGCCCGCCCCCGGCGGTTCGACGCCGCAGGCTCCCCGTCCCGGCGGCACCCAGCGTCCCGGCGGCAATCAGCGTTCCGGTGGCTCTCCCCGCCCGGGCAACAACCCGTTCGCGTCGTCGCAGGGCATGGGCCAGCGTCCCGCGGGCCCGCGTCCCGGAAACAACCCGTTCGCGTCGTCGCAGGGCATGGGGCAGCGCCCCAACCCCGGCAACATCCCGCGTCCGCAGGCCCCGCGTCCCGGTTCGCCGCGTCCCGGCGCCCCGCGTCCGGGCGGCGCCGGTCGTCCCGGTGGCGGCCGCGGCGGTGCCCCCTTCCAGCAGCGTCCGGGCGGCGCCGGTCGTCCCGGTGGCGGCGGCGGTGCCGGTGGCGGTTTCGCCGGTCGGCCCGGCGGCGGTTTCGCCGGTCGGCCCGGCGGTGGCGGCCGTGGCCGCGGCGGCGGCACAGCCGGTGCCTTCGGCAAGGGCGGCGGCAAGTCGAAGCAGCGCAAGTCGCGTCGGGCGAAGCGTCAAGAATTCGAGATGAGGGATGCGCCGCAGGTCGGCGGCGTCAACGTTCGCAAGGGCAACGGCGAGATCATCCGCATGCGCCGCGGCGCATCGATCTCCGACTTCGCGGACAAGATCGAGCAGCTCGCCGGCTACTCGGTGCAGCCGTCGACCCTGGTGACCATCCTGTTCAACCTGGGCGAGATGGCCACCGCGACGGAGTCCCTCGACGAGGCCACCTTCGAGGTGCTCGGCGATGAGCTCGGCTACAAGATCCAGATGGTATCGCCCGAGGACGAGGACAAGGAGCTCCTCGAGGGCTTCGGCCTCGACCTCGAGCAGGAGCTCGCAGAAGAGGACGACGACCAGCTCGAGATCCGTCCGCCCGTCGTGACCGTCATGGGCCACGTCGACCACGGTAAGACGCGCCTTCTCGACGCGATCCGTGAGACGAACGTCACCGAGGGCGAGGCCGGCGGCATCACGCAGCACATCGGCGCCTATCAGGTGTGGACCGAGCACGAAGAGATCGAGCGCGCGATCACCTTCATCGACACCCCGGGCCACGAGGCGTTCACCGCCATGCGTGCCCGTGGTGCGCAGGTGACCGACCTCGCGATCCTCGTGGTCGCCGCCGACGACGGCATCATGCCCCAGACGGTGGAGGCCCTGAACCACGCCCAGGCCGCCGAGGTTCCGATCGTCGTTGCCGTCAACAAGGTCGACAAGCCCGACGCGAACCCGGGCCGGGTGCGCCAGCAGCTCACCGAGTACGGTCTCGTCGCGGAGGAGTACGGCGGCGACGTGATGTTCGTCGACGTGTCGGCCCGGCAGGGCACGGGCATCCAGGACCTTCTGGATGCGGTGCTGCTCACCGCCGACGCGGGTCTCGACCTGCGTGCGAACCCGAACAAGGACGCCCGCGGTGTCGCGATCGAGGCCAAGCTCGACAAGGGTCGCGGTTCGGTCGCGACGGTGCTGATCCAGTCCGGAACCCTCCGGGTCGGAGACGCCATCGTCGCCGGCACCGCCTACGGCCGCGTGCGCGCCATGATCGACGAGAACGGCGAGCAGGTCGCAGAGGCCGCTCCGTCGCGGCCGGTCCAGGTGCAGGGTCTGAACTCGGTGCCCCGTGCGGGTGACGTGTTCATCGTGACCGAAGAGGACCGCACCGCGCGCCAGATCGCCGAGAAGCGCGAAGCCGCCGAGCGCAACGCCCAGCTGGCCAAGGCCCGCAAGCGCATCTCGCTCGAGGACTTCACCCGCGCTCTCGAGGAGGGCAAGGTCACCTCGCTCAACCTCATCATCAAGGGCGACGTCTCCGGTGCCGTCGAGGCGCTCGAGGAGTCGCTGCTGAAGATCGAGGTCGACGAGTCGGTGCAGCTGCGGATCATCCACCGCGGTGTGGGTGCCGTCACCGAGTCCGACGTGAACCTGGCCACGATCGACAACGCGATCGTGATCGGCTTCAACGTGCGCCCCGATGCCAAGGCTCGTGAGCGCGCCGCGCGCGAGGGTGTGGACATCCGCTTCTACTCGGTCATCTACAACGCGATCGACGACGTCGAGCAGTCGCTCAAGGGCCTGCTCAAGCCGGAGTTCGAAGAGGTCCAGTCGGGTGTCGCGGAGATCCGCGAGGTGTTCCGCTCGTCGAAGTTCGGCAACATCGCCGGAGCGATCGTGCGAAGCGGCACCATCACGCGCAACGCCAAGGCCCGCATCATCCGCGAAGGCGTCGTCATCGCCGATGGCCTGGCCATCGAGTCGCTGCGCCGCTTCAAGGACGATGTCACCGAGGTCCGCACCGACTACGAATGCGGTATCGGCCTCGGCAAGTACAACGACATCCAGATCGGCGACGAGATCGAGACGATCGAAATGGTGGAGAAGCCGCGCGGCTGACGGTTGTGCTGCTCCGGATTCGGATGTCCCACTCCTCGCAGAGCGGGGGCCCCGCCCGCTTCGCGGGCACCCCGATGCTCGGATTGGGACATCCGAATCCTCCACCCCCGGACGCCGTGCAGAAGGTAGGAAGAGATGAGCTCAGAACGACAGGCGCGACTGGCGGACCGGATCCGCGTCCTCATCGCCGAACGTCTCGAGAAGGGGCTGCGCGACCCGCGGCTCGGCTTCGTCACCATCACCGACGTGCGCGTGACCGGAGATCTCCAGCACGCGTCGGTGTTCTACACGGTGCTCGGAGACGAGAAGGAGCGGGCGTCGTCGGCTGAAGCGCTGCGCGCAGCCACCGGGATGCTCCGCAGTGAGGTGGGACGCAAGCTCAGCGCCCGCCTCGTGCCGACCCTGGAGTTCATCCCGGACGGGATTCCCGAGAACGCCGGCCACATCGAGGAGCTCCTGCGCGAGGCGCGTGAGCGGGATGAGGCCGTGGCCGGGATCGCGGGAACGGCGAGCTTCGCCGGCGAGGCGGACCCCTACAAGAAGGTCCGCGACGACGACGAGGAATGAGCGCGTCGCGTTTCAGCGCGGCAGTCGGAGCATCCCGTCGACCGCCTCGATGAGCCCATCGGCCACGAGGGAGTCGATCGCGCGATCGCGCTGGACCGGGTCCGGCCACGCGGGGATGACCTCCTCGGCGGAGACCTGATGCGCCTCGATCTCCCGCAGCGCGGCGAGGATCGCGCCGCGCGCCTGTCGGTCGCTTCCCTCGTATTTCGCCTGCTTCTTGCGGGTGTCGCCGGTGTCGGGGTATCCGGCCGCCCGCCAGGCGCATATGGCGGAGACGGGGCACGACCCGCATCGCGGTGATCGCGCGGTGCACACCAGCGCGCCCAGCTCCATCGCGGCGGCGTTGAAGCGTGCGGCGGCGCCGTCGTCCGACGGCATGAGCGCCTCCATCGCCGCGAGGTCGCGACGATGCGGCGCGCCAGGGTGAGCCTGACCGTCGATGATCCGCGCGATCACCCGCCGGGTGTTCGTGTCGACGACCGGATGGCGGTCGCCGTAGGCGAACACGGCGACGGCGCGGGCCGTGTAGTTCCCGATTCCGGTGAGTGCGAGGAGATCCTCGACCGAACGGGGAACGACGCCGCCGTGGCGCTCCGTGATCTCCACGGCGGCGCGATGCAGCCACAGGGCGCGGCGCGGGTAGCCGAGATTGGCCCACTGCCGGACGGCGTCGGCCGGGGGAGAAGCGGCCAGAGCCGCGGGCGTGGGCCAGCGTCGCAGCCACGCCTCGAGCAGCGGGATCACCCGGTTCACCGGTGTCTGCTGCAGCATGAACTCGCTCACGAGCACGCCCCAGGCGCCGAAGCCGGGGTGTCGCCAGGGGAGATCGCGCGCGTTGTCGGCGAACCAGGCGTTCAGCGGCGTGGCGATCTCGGCGCTGCGGGGCATCCCTCCAGCGTACGATCCGATGCCGCGCACGGGGCAGGCGAGCCGGGCCACGTAGGCTGGGAGGATGCGTCCTGCCCCCGGCATCCTGCTCGTCGACAAGCCGGGCGGCCTCACGAGCCACGACGTCGTCGCGCGTGCGCGGCGCGCACTCGGAACGCGGAAGATCGGCCATGCGGGGACCCTCGATCCCATGGCGACGGGCCTCCTCGTGCTGGGGGTGGAGGCGGCCACCCGCCTGCTCACCTTCGTCGTCGGCCAGGACAAGACGTATCGCGCGACCATCCGGCTCGGAGTGGCGACCGACACCGACGACGCGGACGGCCAGGTGACGGGCCGGATCGACGCCGGCGGCGTCTCACCCGACGCCGTGACGAGCGCCATCGCGCACCTTCGCGGAGACATCTCGCAGATCCCCAGTCGCGTGTCGGCGATCAAGGTCGACGGGCGCCGCGCGTATGACCTTGCGCGGGCGGGCGAGGATGTCGAGCTCGCCGCTCGAGAGGTCACGGTGTCGCGCTTCGACGTGATCGCCGAGCGCCGCGAAGGCGACATCCTCGACCTCGACGTGGTCGTGGACTGCTCCAGCGGGACCTATATCCGGGCGCTCGCACGCGATCTCGGCGCCGCGCTGGGCGTGGGCGGTCATCTGACGGCGCTGCGGCGCACGCGCGTCGGATCGTTCGACGTCGCCGATGCCTCGGCGCTCGATGACCTCGATGCGGCGCGGATGATGCCGGTCGCCGCGGCGGCGTGCGCGGTGCTGCCGCGGCTCGAGGTCACCGCCGACCAGGCCCGTGACCTGCGACACGGCAAGCGGCTGCACGGACTTGCCGCGACGATCGACGCCCCGCGCGCCGCGGCGATCGCGCCGGACGGGACCTTCGTGGGGGTCGTGCGTCCGCGCGGCGACGATCTGCGGAGCGAGATGAACATGCCCGAGGAGGCCGGGGCGTGATCGAGTGGTTCACCTACGTCCAGGTCGCTGTCGCCGTCGTCGCGGGTGCCCTGTGCATCGTGCTCGGCCTCGCCGAACGCCGCCCGAGCGACCTCACCGTGGGCTCGCTCGCGCTGGTCGAGCTGCTGCTTCTCGCCCAGATCGTGATCGCGATCATCGCCCCGTTCGCCGGCAACCCGCCGACCGGGAGCCTGCTCGAGTTCTGGGTCTATCTCGTCAGCGCGGCGCTCGTTCCGCCGGCGGCGGTGCTGTGGGCTCTGCTGGAGCGGAGCCGGTGGAGCACGGTCGTCCTCGGTGTCGCCGCGCTCGCGGTGGCGATCATGGTCTACCGCATGCAGGTGATCTGGGCCGTCCAGATCGCGTGACGCGGCCCGCTCGCGCGAGGCCTAGAATCGAGGTGCGATGTCCACACCCCCGTCCCGCCCCCGTATGACCGGCATCGGTCGGGTGCTCGTGATCGTGTACGCGATCATGGCCCTCGCCGCGACCGGCCGCAGTTTCGTCCAGATCGTCCAGCGCTTCGACGAGGCACCGCTGGCGTATTCTCTGTCGGCTCTGGCCGCCGTCGTCTACATCCTCGCGACACTGGCCCTGGTGTTCTCGGCCTCCGCGATCTGGTACCGCATCGCCTGGGTGGCCATCGGCTTCGAGCTCGCCGGTGTCCTGATCGTCGGAACGCTGAGCTTCGTGCTCCCCGACCTCTTCGCCCACCCGACGGTGTGGTCCTGGTTCGGCGGGGGATACCTCCTCGTGCCGCTCGTGCTGCCGTTCCTCGGACTCTGGTGGCTGTGGACGCACCGCGCCCGCGTCACCGCGGAGCCGCATCCCGCTTCGGTGGCCCCGTGACGGTGTGGCGTCATCCCGACGAGGTTCCGGAGGGCTACGGACCGTCGGTCGTCGCCATCGGCAAGTTCGACGGCGTGCACTCCGGTCATCGCGCGGTGATCGATCGCGCGCGCGTCGATGCTGCCGCGACCGGTGCCCGTGTGGTCGCGGTCACCTTCGACCGCAATCCGCTCGCGGTCCTGCGACCCGAATCGTGCCCGGACGCGCTGGCGAGCACGACCCAGAAAGTGCGGCTCCTCGCCGACGCGGGTGTGGACGCGACCCTCGTGCTCACGTTCGACGAGCAGCTCGCCGCCCTGGATCCCCGCGACTTCGTCGAGCACGTTCTCGTCGACGCCCTGGCCGTGCGCACGGTTCTCGTCGGGCAGGACTTCCGCTTCGGCCGCGCCGGTGCCGGCGACCCGGAGACGCTGCGCGCACTCGGAACCGAGCTCGGGTTCGACGTGCATGTCGTCGAGGACGTCTGCGCGGTCGACGGCCGCCGCGTGTCGTCGACCTGGGTGCGCGACCTGCTCGCCGAGGGGGATGTGGCCACGGCCGCGCGGCTCCTCGGTCGGCCTCACGCGGTGCGCGGCGAGGTCGTGCACGGGCTGAAGCGGGGGCGCGATCTCGGGTACCCCACCGCGAACCTCTCCGCCGATGGCGACGGCCTCGTTCCCGCCGAGGGGGTCTACGCCGGATGGCTCGTCGATGAGGGCGAGCCGACCGGTTCGGGTGCGGCGCCTCACGCCCGCACCCGCTATCCCGCCGCCATCAGCATCGGCACGAATCCGACGTTCGGCGATGTCCTCGTCCGCCAGGTGGAGGCCTATGTGCTCGATGAGACCGATCTCGATCTGTACGGACACACCGTGGAGATCCGCTTCGTGGAGCGGCTGCGCGGGATGGTGGCCTTCAGCGGCATCGAGCCGCTGATGGCGCAGATGGCCGATGACGTCGCCCGCACGCGGGCGACGCTCCTCACGCGCGGCACCTGACGCCCGAGCGCCTCGCGCGTCAGTAGGAGGACTCGTCGACTCCGCCGGCAGGCGTCTCGCCGGCATCGTGCGCGCGGGCGGCGCCGAGGATGGTCGCCGCCGCGGAGGTGCCCAGGCGCGTGGCGCCGGCGTCGAGCATCGCGACGGCCGCGTCGAGGCCGCGCACTCCGCCGGAGGCCTTCACCTGCACGCTGTCCCCGACGCTGTCGCGCATGAGCCGGATGTGCGCGACCGTGGCGCCTCCGCCGGCGAATCCGGAGGACGTCTTCACGAAGTCGGCTCCCGCGGCCTCGCTGAGGCGGCACGCGCGGATGATCTGCTCGTCGTCGAGGTAGGAGGTCTCGAAGATCACCTTGACGACGTGGCCCTCAGCTGCCTCGACCACCGCACGGATGTCGGCCTGCACGTCGGCGTCCATGCCGGAACGCAGCCATCCGATGTTGAGCACCATGTCGAGCTCGACCGCTCCGTCGGCGAGAGCCCGGGTCACCTCGGCGACCTTCGTCGCGGTCGAGGTGGTGCCGTGGGGGAAGCCGATCACCGTGCCGACGGCGACCCCGGTCCCCGTCAGGCGCGCGACGGCGTGGGGGATGTCCGAGGGACGCACGCAGACGCTGAAGACCTTCCATTCGGCGGCGATGTCGAGTTCGGCGTCGACCTCGGCCCGCGTCAGTTCGGGCTTGAGGATGGCGTGGTCGATGGTCGCGGCGAGCTGACGCTCGGTGTAGGTGGTCATGTGCTCAGCCTACGTCGGAGCGGGCCGGGAGCCGGTTGCGGATGCCGGCGAACGAGACCGCGCCGCCGACCGCGAGCAGGGCGGCCGTCACGACGGCAGCGCGGTGGAAGCCGTCGAGGTCGAGGGCGCCGCCGACGATGGTGGCGAGCATCGCGATCACGATGAGCCCCGCGACCCGTGAGATGGCGTTGTTCACCGCCGATGCGATACCCGATCTCGACGTGTCGATCGCGCCGAGGATCGCCGAGGTGAGCGGCGACACCGTGAGGGTGAGACCCAGACCGAAGGCGATCACCCCGGGGAGCACCTGGGTCCAGTAGTCGAACGCTTCGCCGACGGACAGCAGCAGCAGGGCGCCCGCGGCCATCACGATCGGCCCGACGGTCATGAACAGGCGCGGGCCGAACCGGCCGGCGAGGTCACCGACGCGCGAGCTGAAGAGGATCATGAGGATCGTGATGGGGAGGGTCGCGAGTCCGGCCAGGGTCGCCGACAGCCCGGCTCCCTGCTGCAGGTAGACGCCGACGACGAAGCCGTTGAGCGAGAGCGCGGCATAGACG
The DNA here is from genome assembly GCF_002321605.1 of Microbacterium sp. UBA1612. NCBI lineage: Bacteria > Bacillati > Actinomycetota > Actinomycetes > Micrococcales > Microbacteriaceae > Microbacterium > Microbacterium sp. UBA1612. The sequence goes on along the minus strand of NZ_DCMW01000036.1, from coordinate 85,298 downwards.
AACGCCGTCGCGAGGTTGCCGGCCCAGAAGTTGCGCGCACGGAACAGGTCCAGGGGCATCATCGGATCCGCTGCCGTCGCCTGCCGCACGAGGAAACCGGCGAACGACGCCACGCCGACGGCGGCGCTGCCCCAGATGGTGGGGGATCCCCACCCCAGGCTCGGCTGCTCGATGAGCGCGAAGACCATGCCGCCGAGACCCAGCGTGCACAGCACGGCGCCCCACACGTCGACGGTGCGGCCCGGCGCGCGCACATCGGGGCGTCTGAGCACCGCCAGCAGCCACAGGGTGATGACGATCGGCACCACGTTGATGAGGAACACCAGTCGCCACGAGAGCAGGTCGACGCTCAGCCCGCCGATGACGGGGCCCACCACCATCGCCCCGGTCGTGGCTGCCGTCCAGATGCCGATGGCGCGCGCCTGCGCGGCATCGCGGAAGGTCGCCGTGATGAGGGCCAGTGAACTGGGCACGAGGAGCGCTCCGGCCACCCCCTGGAGGGCGCGCGCGACGATCAGGAACTCCGGCGTGGGGGCCGCGGCGATCGCGATCGAGGTGATGCCGAACAGCACGAGTCCCCAGCGCAGCACGCGGATGCGGCCATAGACGTCGCTGAGGGATCCCGCCACGAGGATCAGGGCGCCCAGGGTGATCAGGTAGGCGTCGACCACCCACTGCTGCGTCGCGAGGCCACCGCCGAGGTCATCGCGGATCGCCGGGAGGGCGACGGTCACCACCGTGCCGTCCAGGAAAGACACGAACGATGCGAGGATCGCGATCGTCAGGACGAGCCGCTGGTCCCGCGGCATCCGTTCCGGCATGTTCTCAGGGTACGTCCGCCGCGCCGCCGCGGGGCCAGCCTCGTGGGTCGGTAGAGTCGGTGCCCGTGCCGCCCCTCCGCGGTGCAGCGCCCCTCCAGGAGGTACCGTGACTCGTCACCACCGGACGCCCCGCCTGCTCGCCGCGGGGGCCGCCGCGGCTGTGGCATTCTCTCTCGCCGCATGCCAGCCCGAGCCCGTGCCGTCCGGCAGCGCGGAGCCCGACGGTACGACGGCCGTACCGACCGAAACCGTCGAGAGCGCTCCGACCCCGACGCCCACCGAGACCGACGCCTTCGTTCTTCCGAGCTCGTGCGAGGAGATCTACTCCGCGGATATGCGGGCGACCCTCGAGGCGGACAACCCACCGCTCAACGACCCCGGTGTGACGATGTATTCCAGCGAGAACGCCGTCGTGCTCGAACTGATCGACTCGGGTGCCCCGACTCTGCGGTGCACGTGGGGCACTCCGTCCGACTACGGCCTGGCCACGAACATCACCCTCATCGACGACGCGCAGGGCGAGGAGATCGCCGCTGAGCTCAGCGCGGCCGGGTTCAGCTCCGAGGACGTCGCCGTCGGCAGCATCCATCGCATCGAGCAGCGGGGGATCACGCTCGACGACGAGCCGTACACGCTGGGTGAGACCCACGTCATCGGCGACGGCGCGATCGTGACGACCCGGTGGATCAACTTCGCTCCCGAGGGCTACAGCGAAGACATCATCGCCACCCTCTGGGGAGCAGATTCTGCGGATTCGGCCGGGTAGCCGCTAGAATGCTGTGCGGGGATCCCGACCGCCCTGTCGCTGCTCGCTGAAGCGGGTGCTCGCGACCGACGGTGCCGGCATCTCCGCCCCGTGTTCGTGACGGCGTCGTGGCGCCGCCCACGGGAATCACGTTCTCTCGCCGGATCACCGGATCGACCGGTATCCGATCCCTAGGCTCAGGAGGAGCATGCCGACCTCGGCACCCGCCGCACAGACTTCCGCCGCGCGTCGTCGCAAGTCGTCGTCTTCCCGACGCGACGATGAGGCGCCGCTGATCCCGATCCTCGCCCGCAAGGTGCGCGAGGTCGAAGCCAAGGCCCAGCGCGGAAAGCTCGGCCCCACCAACCGTGTCAAGTTCCAGGTGATCGCCTTTCTCGTCCGCGAGGAGCGCGCGCGGGTGAAGGCCGACACTGCCGTTGCCGACTCCGCGCGGGCGGAGCTGCTCAAGCGCCTCGACGGCGTCGCGACGATCCTCGCGAAGACCGCCGCGCGCGACACGTCGCTCATCCAGCTGCTCGAGGCCGACCAGGCCACGTCGCCGGTCGCCAAGCGCATGCGACGGGACTGGCTGCTGGAATCGGGCGCCGAGCTTCCGCCGGACGAGCTCATCATCACCGACGTCGCTCCCGTCGCTCCGACGGTGGTGCCGCCCGCGCTCGCCGACCGGCAGGTCGTGCCGGCCGGGATCGAGTCGCGCCAGATGGCGAATCCGTTCCTCGCACCCGACCTCACCATGCGCGCGCCCGTGCCGAGCCCGCGTCGTCGGCTCGACGGCTGGGAGCTCATGGGACCGCTGTACAAGGCGTTCGAGACCGGTGCCGGCGGAGCGAGCGCATCCATGGAGCTGCCTCCCGTGCCGGAGTTCGACCGCGTCTCGCCGCGGGGCCTCGAGGTGATGCCGCACCAGTCGCGTTTCCTCGAGGCGGTGCGCGACGGACACCGCAGCTTCCTCCTGGCCGACGAACCGGGTCTCGGCAAGACCGCCGAGTCGGTGCTGGCGGCCTCCGTGGCCGACACCTATCCGCTGCTGGCGGTCGTTCCCAATGTCGTGAAGATGAACTGGGCCCGAGAGGTCAAGCGCTGGACGCCGCACCGTCGCGCGACCGTGATCCAGGGCGACGGCGAAGACATCGATGCGTTCGCCGACGTCTTCATCGTCAACTACGAGATCCTCGACCGCCATCTGTCATGGCTCGGCTCGATCGGTCTGAAGGGCATGGTCGTCGACGAGGCGCACTTCATCAAGAACCTCACCTCGCAGCGCTCGCGCAACGTGCTCGCGCTCGCCGGGCGCATCCGCGAGCAGGTGCGCGACCCGCTCATGATGGCCCTCACCGGAACGCCGCTCATCAACGACGTCGAGGACTTCGATGCCATCTGGCGCTTCCTCGGCTGGACCAACGGCGAGAAGCCGGGCCCCGATCTGATGGCGAAGCTCGACGCGACCGGATTCACCCCTGCCGACAAGGCGTTCTACCCCGAGGCGCGTGACGCGGTGATCTCGATGGGCATCGTCCGCCGCAAGAAGAAGGACGTCGCGGCGGACCTGCCCGACAAGCTCGTCGCCGATCTGCCGGTGGAGCTCGACGACGAGTTCGGTCGCTCCATCCGCGAGGCCGAGCGCGAGCTCGGCGCGCGCCTGGCCGATCGCTACCGCCGTATCGTCGATGCCCGTGAGAACGCCCGCTCCGGGGCGGCCCTGGCTCCGGGCGAGGTCGACGACGACATCGTGCGGCTGGTCGCGCAGAACGAGCTCGACGAGTCGAAGGCGGCGGGTTCGGGGAGCGAGAACGTCTTCACGATGGTCCGTCGCATCGGACAGGCCAAGGCTCAGCTGGCGGCGGACTACGCGCTGCAGCTGCAGCGCTCGGTGGGCAAGGTGGTCTTCTTCGCCAAGCACATCGACGTGATGGATGCCGCCGAGGCGCACTTCGCCGCATCCGGCCTGCGAAGCGTTTCGCTCCGGGGCGACCAGACCTCCACGGCGCGCCAGGAGGCCATCGACGCGTTCAACAACGACCCCGAGGTCGGTGTCGCGGTCTGTTCGCTGACCGCCGCGGGCGTCGGCGTGAACATGCAGGCCGCGTCGAACGTGGTGCTGGCCGAGCTGTCGTGGACCGCTGCCGAGCAGACGCAGGCGATCGACCGCGTGCATCGGATCGGACAGGACGAGCCGGTGACCGCGTGGCGCATCATCGCCGCCCACACGATCGACACGAAGATCGCCGAACTGATCGATTCCAAGGAGGGATTGGCGCAGCGTGCCCTGGACGGGCAGGCCGTCGATCCCGGTTCGAGCGACTCCGTGCAGCTGTCGGCCCTGATGCACCTGCTGCGGCAGGCGCTCGGCGCCGCCTGAGTCCTCCGCATCCGACCGACCGTGTGGCAGCGGGAGTCCGCGGCCACTAATGTCGGGTGAGGCAGCGTCGCCCAGCATCATCCCGACGATTGAGGACCACAGCATGAAGATCGGAATCCTGACCAGCGGCGGCGACTGCCCGGGCCTGAACGCCGTCATCCGCGGCGTCGTGCTCAAGGGCACCACCACTTACGATCTTGAGTTCGTCGGCATCCGTGACGGCTGGCGGGGCGTCGTGGACGCCGACTTCTTCCCGCTCACGCGTCACGAGGTCAAGGGCCTGTCCAAGGTCGGGGGCACGATCCTCGGCACCAGTCGCACGAACCCCTACGAGGGTCCGCGCGGAGGCGCTGAGAACATCGCCAAGACGATGTACGGCCACCGCCTCGACGGCATCATCGCCATCGGCGGCGAGGGAACCCTCGCCGCCGCGGACAGGCTGTCCAAGGACGGCATCAACGTGCTCGGCGTGCCGAAGACGATCGACAACGATCTGCGTGCCACCGACTACTCCTTCGGCTTCGACACCGCGGTGAACATCGCCACGGACGCGATGGACCGCCTGCGCACCACCGGCGATTCGCACCAGCGGTGCATGGTCGCCGAGGTCATGGGCCGTCATGTCGGATGGATCGCCCTGCACGCCGGGATGGCCGCCGGGGCCCACGTCATCTGCATCCCCGAGGTGCCGATGTCGATCGACGAGATCTGCGAACAGGTCACGAGCGCCCACGCCCGCGGCCGAGCGCCTCTCGTGGTCGTTTCGGAGGGGTTCAAGCTCAAGGACATGGACGAGGCCTACAGTGACAAGGGTCTCGACGCCTTCAACCGGCCGCGCCTCGGCGGCATCAGCGAGCTCCTCGCGCCCGAGATCGAGCGGATCACCGGTGTCGAGACGCGCGCGACGGTGCTCGGCCACATCCAGCGCGGCGGATCGCCTTCGGGCTTCGACCGTGTGCTCGCGACGCGTCTCGGCCTGCACGCCGCCGACGCCGTCATGGACGAGGCATGGGGTCAGATGGTCGCGATGCGCGGCACGGAGATCGTCCGGGTTCCCTTCGCCGACGCGCTCGGTGAGCTGAACACCGTTCCCCTCTCCCGCTACGAGGAAGCCGCCGCCCTCTTCGGCTGACCACTCGCCCCTCCGGCGCATGTGCCGTCCGCGCCTCCCGGCGTGCCCCGCCTCCCGGCGCGCCCCCGCCCGAGCCACCACAGCATGTCCCCATTTCGGTCCCTCTCAGGCCTGAGACCGACCTTTTCTGGGACATGATCGGCCCTGCACAGGGGGCGGCGCTGCGTTAACTCTCCACAATGGGATGCTGACCGTGCCAGGACTGTCGGGCGGCGAGCAAGCCTCGGAGCATGAAACGGCCCTCCGAGCTCCCCGACATGCTTGCCGCCGCGTTCAGCGTGGCGAGCGCATCCGAGATCGGAGTCGGCGACGGTCGGCTCCGCGGTCGCGACCTCGGTCACCCGTTCCACGGCGTTCGCACTCGGCACCCTGTGCTGCCCGATGCGCAGATTCGCGAGCTCTGCCGTGCCTACGTACCGCGTATGGCTGAGCACCAGTTCTTCAGCCACGAGACCGCGCTCGCGCTCTCTGGGCACTCGATGCCCGGATGGCCGTACCGGCCCGGCATCCACGTCTCGACCCACCGGCCCCGTCGCGAACCCCGGACTCGCGGCGTCGTCGGGCATCGACTTCAGGCCCGCGAGTCTGCGGTCCGCACCACGCGGGACGGGCTGCCCGTCGAGGACCCTGCACGCGCGTGGCGTCAGTGCGGGTCGCTGTGGGTCCTCGATGATCTGATCGCGGCGGCCGACTCGCTCGCCTTCGACGCGACGCAGGGGGCGTCGCGGATGCAGCTCCGGGACGAGATCGAGATCATGGGCGACGTGCGGGACGGACTGCTGCGGCGTGCGCTCGCGGAGGCGCGTGACGGCGTCCGATCACCGCGCGAAACCCGGTTGAGGCTCCTGCTCGTGCGAGCCGGGCTGCCGGAACCCGAGATCAATTGGGTTCTGCGCGATCACCGCGGCGTCTTCGTCGCCGAGCTGGACCTCGCCTACCCGCGGTGGAAGGTCACGCCCGAATACGACGGGCGTGTGCACGCCGAGGACGCCGCGCAGTTCGCGCGCGACGCCGACCGGTGGGAGGCGATTCGTCGCGCTGGCTGGCGTCATGTCCGCTGCCTCGACCATCACGTGCGGGGTCGAGGCATCCCCGCGGTGCGTCTGGTCGTCGCGGCCCTCATGGAGGCCGGCTGGACACCACCACGCACCATGTCCCAATATCTGCTGCCCTGAGGCCGCTTGGGCGCAGAGAGTGGGACACGCATCCTCTCGCCGCCGGAGCGTGTCCCACTCTCGGCTCTCATGGCGGCTCATGAGGACAGAAATTGGGACATGCCGGGGTTGGGGATGCGCGGCCGCCGGGGTGAGGGGATGCGCGGTGGGGGAGGCGGGGTGGATCAGGTGGGATCGGCGACGCCGAGGGTGTCGAAGATCCAGGCGAGCTCGTAGGCGCGCTCCTGCCACGAGTTGTAACGGCCGCTGACGCCGCCGTGACCGGCGACCATCTCGCACTTGAGCAGCGCGTCGGCTCCGACGTCGCGCAATCGCGCAACCCACTTCGCCGGCTCGACATAGAGCACACGGGTGTCGTTGAGCGAGGTGACGGCGAGGATGCGCGGATACGTGACGCCCTCGCGCACGTTCTCATAGGGGCTGTAGGACTTCATGTAGGCGTACACCTCGGCATCGTGCAGCGGGTCGCCCCACTCGTCCCATTCGATAACCGTCAGCGGCAGCGTCGGATCGAGGATCGTCGTCAGCGCGTCGACGAAGGGGACCGCGGCCAGGATGCCGGCGAACAGCTCGGGGGCGAGGTTGGTCACGGCGCCCATCAGGAGCCCGCCGGCCGATCCGCCCTCGGCGACCATGCGCTCGGGCGTGGTGTATCCGCTGTCGACGAGGTGACGCGCGCACGCGACGAAGTCGGTGAACGTGTTGCGCTTGGCCAGGAGCTTCCCGTCCTCGTACCACTGCCGGCCCATCTCACCGCCGCCGCGCACGTGCGCCACCGCGAACACCACACCGCGGTCGAGTTCGCTCAGCCGTGCGATCGAGAACCCCGGTTCGATCGAGTGCTCGTATGAGCCGTAACCGTAGAGGTGAACGGGGCGAGGGGTCGCGCCGGCCTCGCCGAACGAACGCTTCCAGACGAGTGAGATCGGGATGCGCGTGCCGTCTTCGGCGTCGGCCCACACCCGCGCCTGCGCGTAGTCGCCGGGCTCGTATCCGCCGAGGACCGGCTGGCGCTTTCGCAGGAGGAGCGATCCGGTGGCGACGTCGTAGTCGTAGACGGTCCCCGGCGTCACGAACGAGCCGTAGCCGATCCGCAGCACGGGCGGCGCCCACTCGGCGTTCCCGCTCGTGCCGGCCGAGTAGAGCGGCTCGTCGAACGCGATCTCCGAAACGGACCCGGAGACGTAGTCGAGCATCCCGAGTCGCGCGAGGCCTTCGCGACGGTAGCCGATGACCGCCCAGTCGCGGAACGTCGACAGCCCGAGCAGTCGCGTGCCCGGCGCATGCGGCAGCACGATCTGCCGCTCTCCGGTCGGGTCGTCGGCGGCCACGCGCACGAGCTCGAAGTCGAGCGCATCGCTGTTGTGGAGGATGTACAGCACGTCGTGACCGTCGACGACGGCGTGCGAGACGTCGTATTCGACGCCCTCGGTGCGGGGCCACACCACCTGCGGCTCGGCGCCGAGGTCGTCGGCGGGCACGAGCCACTGCTCGGAGGTGACGGAGGACCCGGCCTCGATCACGAGGAAGCGCTCGCTGCGGGTGAATCCCGCCCCCACCCAGTAGCGCTCGTCGGGTTCGTGGTGGAGTCTGCGGTCGGCCGAGACCAGCGTGCCGATCTCGTGGAGCCAGACGGTGTCGGGCCGCCAGGCGTCGTCGACCGTGGTGTAGACGATGAACCGGCCGTCGGGGGAGAACTCCGCGCCGGCGAACGTCTCGGGGATCACGTCCGGCAGGTGACGGCCGGTGGCGAGCTCGCGCACGCGGATGGTGTACCGCTCGTCGCCGGCGACATCGACGCCGTAGAGCAGGAGGGACCCGTCCGCGGAGACCTCGAAGCTGCCGAGGGAGAAGAACTCGTGGCCCTCGGCCTCGACGTTGCCGTCGAGCAGAACCTCCTCACCGGGCACGGGCTCGTCGGGGTGGAGTTCCGGCGGGGTCCAGTCGTCGGGAGAAGTGAGCGGTGCGCGGCACTGGATGCCGTATTGCTGGCCTTCGCGGGTGCGGCCGTAGTACCACCAGTCGCCCCGGCGGATCGGTACAGAGAGGTCGGTCTCCAGCGTGCGCGCCTTGATCTCCTCGAAGATGCGTGCGCGCTGGGCCTCCAGATGGGCCGTGCGCGCATCCGCGTAGGCGTTCTCGCGCTCAAGGTGCGCGATCACCTCGGTGTCGTCCTTGTCGCGCAGCCACTCGTAGCGGTCCTCGACGTCGTCGCCGTGATGGCTGCGGATGACGGGACGGGCGGCGGCGCGGGGGAGGGGCGGCTCGAGGGTGTCGGTCACCCCTCCACGGTAGCCCGTCGGTGCCCTGGCCTAGGCTTGGGCGCATGGTCGCCGCATCCGTGACGTTCGGTCAGCACGCCCCCGCCCAGCGCACGATCCTGCACCTCAGCGACACCCACTTCCTCGCGGGGAACGCACCGCTGGTGGGGGTCTACGACACCGCGGCGAACCTCGAGGCCACGCTTCGCCGGGTCGAGCGCCTGGGCACCCAGCCCGACGCGCTGGTGTTCACCGGCGACCTCACCGATCTCGGCGAGCCCGACGCGTACCGAGCCCTGCGAGCTGCGGTGGAGCCGATCGCCGAGGCACTCGAGGCACCGCTCATCTGGGTCGCGGGAAACCACGACGAGCGGGGTCCGATGCGGCAGCATCTGCTCGACCTCGACCCCACCGAAGAGCCCATCACGTCGGTCACCGACCTCGGCGGCCTGCGGATCATCGCCCTGGATTCGAGTGTCCCCGGTTGGCACCACGGTGAGCTGGATGCCGGGCAGCTCGCGTGGTTGGCCGAGATCCTCGCCGAGCCCGCCCCGCTGGGCACCCTGCTCGCTCTTCACCACCCGCCGCTGCCGTGCCACCTGCCGGTCTTCGACATCCTGGAGCTGCGCGACCAGCCGGCGCTCGCCGCCGTCATCGCCGGCACGGATGTGCGGGGAATCCTCGCCGGGCACCTCCACTACTCCACGTCGGGAACGTTCGCCGGCGTGCCGGTGAGCGTCGCCGCGGCGACCTGCTACACCATGGACATCTCTCGTCCCGCGGTCGAGGTCAACGGGATGGATGCCGGTCAGTCCTTCCATCTCACGCACGTGTACGCCGACACCGTCACCCACTCCGTCGTCCCGGTCGTCGAAGCCCCGTCCGGCGACTTCTTCTCGCAGCAGTGGGTCGACCGCATGGCCGCGCTCAGCCCGCACGACCGCCTGGAGGCGTTCTCCCGGAAGCGCTGACCGTCCGCGGCGTACAGCGGCCATGGTCGGTCCCGCCGCGATGTCCATCCGGGTCGCTACGGGGGCCGAGTAGGCTCGGCATCGTTCCACCTTGCCGTGCCGACCCACGAGGATGACCCATGGCCCAGGACGCGACGACGCGCACCCGTATCGAGACCGATTCGCTGGGATCCCTCGAGATCCCGATCGATGCCTACTGGGGGATCCACACCGCCCGGGCGATGGAGAACTTCCCGATCTCGAAGCGTCCCATCTCGGTCTACAAGGATCTGGTGATCGCGCTCGCGATGGTCAAGCAGGCGTCAGCGCGGGCGAACCGTGAGATCGGCGTGCTGAACGCCGAGCGCGCCGACCTGATCGATCGTGCCGCCCAGCGGGTCATCGACGGCGACTTCCACGACCAGTTCGTGGTCGGCGTCGTGCAGGGCGGCGCGGGCACGTCGACGAACATGAACGCCAACGAGGTCATCACCAACATCGCCCTCGAGATGGCGGGACGTGAGAAGGGGGACTACGCGTTCCTCTCGCCGATCGACCACACCAACCGGTCGCAGTCCACGAACGACGTCTACCCGACGGCGGTGAAGATCGGGCTGAGCCTGGACCTGCGGAGCCTGCTGGAAGAACTCGACCTGCTGCGCCGGTCGTTCCTCGACAAGGCCGCCGAGTTCCACGACATCCTCAAGGTGGGGCGAACGCAGCTGCAGGATGCGGTTCCCATGACCCTCGGGCAGGAGTTCCACGGGTTCGCCACGACCCTGGGGGAGGACCACAAGCGGCTCACCGAGAACGCGTACCTGATGTTCGAGATCAACATGGGGGCCACGGCGATCGGCACCGGGATCACGACCCACCCGGGGTATTCCCCGGCCGTCCTGCGCCATCTGCGCGCGATCACCGGACTGGATCTCGAGCTCGCCACCGACCTCGTCGAATCGACCAGCGACACCGGCTCGTTCATGTCCTTCTCGGCGTCGCTCAAACGCAACGCGATCAAGCTGTCGAAGATCTGCAACGACCTGCGTCTGCTGTCGTCGGGTCCGCAGGCCGGCCTGGGAGAGATCAACCTTCCTCCGCGACAGGCCGGCTCGAGCATCATGCCGGGCAAGGTGAACCCCGTGATCCCGGAGGTCGTGAACCAGATCGCCTTCGCCGTCGCCGGCGCGGACACCACGGTCACGATGGCGGTGGAGGGCGGCCAGCTGCAGCTGAACGCCTTCGAGCCGATCATCGCGCACTCGATCTTCCAGTCGATCACCTGGATGCGACGCGGCATGCACACCCTGAGGGTCAACTGCATCGACGGCATCACGGCGAACACCGACCGTCTCGGTGCGATGGTGGGCGCCTCGGTCGGGGTGGTGACGGCCCTCACACCGTTCATCGGCTATGCGGCGTCGGCGGCGCTGGCGAAGACGGCTCTGCTGACGGGGCGCAACATCGCCGATCTGGTGGTCGAAGCGGAGCTCATGACCCGCGAGGAGGTGGCCAAGCAGCTCTCGCCGGCCCGTCTGTCGGGCCTCGAGGCGGTGACGTCGGCGATCCCGATCGCGCAGCCGGCCGAGAACCTCGTCTCCCCGGCGGATTCGCGCGGCCGCGACGTCAGCGCCGAGGGGAGTGTCGCGGCTGATCCGTTGCCGCCGGTCACACGGGACCGATAGCGTTCCGAGGAACGACGCCGCACCGCGCGGCCGCGAGGGAGGAAGACCGTGTCCGATCCGCAGAACCCCGTACCCCCGTCATCCCGTGGCGACGACGCCGCGACGCCGCGTGAGCCGTCGAGTGCGTATCCTCCGCCTGCCCAGCCCGGCGGTTATCCTCCGGCGCCTCCGGCGGCGGACGGGGCGCACGACGCGCCCGCCCCGTCCTCCGCCCCGACGCCCGGGAAGACCCTCGGCATCGTCGCGCTGGTGCTCTCGTTCTTCGTGCAGTTCGTCGCCCTCATCCTCGGCATCGTCGCGCTCGTGCAGAGCCGCAAGGCCGGTGCGAAGAACGGCTTCGCCGTCGCCGCCATCATCATCAGCTCCGTTCTGATGGTGATCGGGATCATCATCGCCGTCGTGCTGATCGCCGCCCTCGGCCCGCTCCTCGCCGCCTGCGGAGAGCTCGGACCGGGCGTGTGGGAGCTCACGGACGGCACCGTCATCACGTGCGGCTGACCGCTCGTCAGTCGAGGATGCGGCAGTGGGTCGTCAGCTCGCCGATCCCGTCGATCCCGACGGTGACGGTGGAGCGATCGCGCAGGAAGACCTGCGGGTCGCGTGAATAGCCGGCGCCTCCCGGGCTTCCGGTCGAGATGAGCGTGCCGGGCAGGAGGGTGGCGGCGCGGGACAGGTGCGAGACGAGCGTCGCGACGGGGCGCACCATCTGCCCCGTCGAGCCGTCCTGCAGGAGGTGGCCGTCGAGCCGGGTCCAGATGTGCAGGTTCTGCGGATCGGGCACTTCGTCGGCGGTGACGGCGAACGGACCGACCGGCGTGAAGCCGTCGAACGACTTGCACCGCGACCACTGGGCCTCGGAGTACTGGATGTCGCGCGCGGTGATGTCGTTGACGACGGTGTAGCCCCAGACGTGCGAGAGGGCGTCTTCGGGTGAGACATCCTTCGCGGGGGTGCCGATGATGACACCGAGCTCGGCTTCGTAGTCCACGGACTCGCTGAGTGCCCGTGGCCAGCTGGTGGTGCCCTCATGACCGGCCAGCGAGTTCGGCCAGAGCACGAACACCGTCGGCGTCGAATCGGTCTTCAGCCCCAGTTCGCTCGAGTGGGCGGCGTAGTTGAGGCCGATCGCGAGGATCACCGGCGGCGTCAGCACAGCGGGCGCGAAGGAGAGGCCCGCGATCGGGTGCCGCGTTCCGCTCGGCGAGGCCGTGGCGGTGCGGATGCGCCTCAGGAGCTCGTCGCCGCCGGCGATGAGCTCCTCGAGGGTGCGCGGCGCGCCCTCGAACAGCTCCGCCACCTCGATCACGGCGTCGGCGTCGGCGACGACCAGGCGGGGCTCCGATGACCCGGGACGGACGACGTGGGCGAAGCGCATGATCTCAAGGCTATCGCCGAGGGTGCGGTCACGGTCGCCCGTAGGCTGTGTCCATGACGCATTCCGCGCCGTCGTCCGATCCGTCGCGCCCGTCGCTGACGCCCCCTCCCTTCCACTCGCCGTTCGAGCAGCCCGACGTGGCATCGGGCGCGCCGATCCCGCGCGCCGACGCCCCCGCCGCTCCGATGCCGCAGGGGCGTGCCGTGTCGCCGCGCTCCGGTCGCTCGGCGCCGTTGTGGGTGCTCGGCGTGGTCGTGCTGGTGGCGGTCGCCGTCGTGGGCTATTTCCTCAACGCCCTCGGCCCCGTCGCCTCGGTCATCGGCATGATCCTGGCGTTCGTCCCTCTCGCCGTCGTCTTCTTCGCGGTGCGAATCATCGATCGCTGGGAGCCCGAGCCGAAGGGTCTGGTCGCCGCCGCGATCGCGTGGGGCGCCTTCGTCGCGATCGGCATCACGCTCGGGTTCGATCTCGCTCTGCTCTTCGCCTTCGGGCCGGACTCGTCCTTCGTCGCCGACGTCGTCGCCCCCGTGGTCCAGGCGCCGATCGTCGAGGAGGTCGCCAAGGGGCTCGGGGTGTACGTGATCTTCCTGAGCGCGCGGCGGGCCTTCGACGGTCCCGTCGACGGCATCGTGTACGGCGCGCTGGTCGGCGCGGGATTCGCCTTCACCGAGAACATCCAGTACTTCGCCGTGAGCTTCATCGAGGGCGGAGCCGCCGACACCACCGCGACGTTCTTCGTGCGAGGCATCCTGTCACCGTTCGCGCACGTGATGTTCACGAGTGTCACCGGCTTCGCGCTGGGCCTGGCCGCGCGCCGGGGTGCCCGCGCGGGAGCGGCCTTCGGCCCGTGGCTGCTCGGGCTCGGCGGAGCCGTGCTGCTGCACGCGTTCTGGAACGGCTCTGCCGTGTTCGGCGACTTCTTCGCTCTCTACCTGACCCTTCAGGTCCCGCTGTTCATCGTGTTCATCCTCGGTCTGGTGGCGCTGCGGCGCGAGGAGGCGCGGCTGACCCGCACCCGGTTGGCCGACTACGCGGCGGCAGGGTGGTTCACCGAGCAGGAGGTCGACATGGTCGCAACCGGACGCGGACGCAAGGCGGCCCTCCAGTGGGCCGGCACCCTCCGGGGCGATCGCACCGAGATCATGAAGGGGTTCATCCGCGACGCGACGGCGCTCGCCGCCGCGCGCCAGCGTGCCATCAGCGGCCGCGACCCCCACGCCGCACAGGATGAGCAGGTGCTGCTGCATCGCACCACGGCCGCGCGAGCGGCGATGTTCGCGCCCTGACGCGAAAGACTCAGCGCCCGGTGCCGCGGCGATGCCTGCGTGTCTCCCGAGCGCTGAGTTGGTCTGATCTCAGGATGCCCTTGTGCTTTCGGGGTGTCAAGAGCCGTCGTTCCGGCACCCGGCGCCGCGCGCGACGTGTTTGGATGGACACATGACTGCAGACCTCACCAAGCCCGAGATCGACGCTCCTCAGGGGCCGGCTCCTGCGGAGCTCGTCGTCCGCGACATCGTCGTCGGAGACGGCGCCGAGGCCAAGCCTGGTGACACCGTCACCGTTCACTACGTCGGCGTCGAGTACGACAGCGGGGAGGAGTTCGACTCGTCCTGGAACCGCGGTGAGACGATCCAGTTCCCGCTGCGCGGTCTCATCCAGGGCTGGCAGGACGGCATTCCGGGCATGAAGGCCGGCGGGCGTCGCGAGCTCGTCATTCCGCCGCACCTCGCCTACGGCCCCGCCGGCGGCCACTTCCTCGGCGGCAAGACGCTCATCTTCGTGATCGACCTCATGCAGGTCGGCTGACAGACCTGAGAAAGAAGCGGATGCGGTTGCATCCGCTTCTTTTTTCATTCACGGGAATAGACGGCGCGGAATGGCGTTGAGACCCCTGAGCCGTCGCGGCGGCGGCTGGACAACGACACGAAGGATGACGATGACCGAAACGACCACGATCGAGGTTCCCGGCTACAAGGCGGGGACCTGGGTCCTCGACCCGTCCCACAGCGAGGTGACCTTCTCGGTCCGCCACATGATGATCTCGAAGGTGCGCGGCACCTTCGGTGTGAAGAGCGCGACGATCACCGCGCCGGAGAACCCGCTGGCGGCGTCTCTGACCGCGACCGTCGACGTCGCCTCGATCAACACCGGCGACGAGGGACGCGACACGCACCTGCGCTCGGGGGACTTCTTCGACGTCGAGACCTACCCGACGATCGACTTCGTCTCCACGGGTGTGCGCTACGACGGCGGTGACTTCCTCGTCGACGGCGACCTCACCGTGCGCGGCGTCACCAAGCCGGTGACCTTCGAGGTCGAGTTCGGCGGCTTCGGAACCGACCCGTGGGGCAACTACAAGGCCGGCGCGACCGCCAAGACGGTCATCGACCGCGAAGAGTTCGGCCTCACGTGGAACGCCGCCCTGGAGACCGGCGGGGTCCTCGTCGGCAAGGACGTGACGATCACCCTCGATCTGCAGGGTTCGCTGCAGCAGGACTGAGCCGCTCTCACGGCATGGCGACGGGGCGGGGAGCGCATCTCCTCCGCCCCGTCGTCGCGTCAACGGCGGCGGCACAACGCTGGTAGACTGTTGCGGTTGCCGTTGGATCGGCCGCGGATAAAGAGAGCTCACGCATCAGGCGTCGGGCACCGCGCAACAAGCAGAGAGGGGATCACTTTATGGCACTGGAAGCAGACGTCAAGAAGGCGATCATCGAAGAGTACGCGACGCACCCCGGTGACACCGGATCCCCCGAGGTGCAGGTGGCGCTCATGACGCGGCGCATCACCGACCTGACCGAGCACCTCAAGGGACACAAGCACGACCACCACTCGCGTCGTGGTCTGTTCCTGCTCGTGGGTCAGCGCCGTCGCCTGCTCGGCTACCTCCAGGACGTCGACATCGAGCGCTACCGCGCGCTGATCGGTCGTCTGGGGCTTCGCCGATAAGAGCCACCGCGTTCAATCGTCTTCTCGAAGGGCCGTCCACGGTGTGGGCGGCCCTTCGTCGTGCGCTCCGTCCGGTCAGCCGCTGCGACCACGGCGTGACCCGGTCGGGTCATCGCGACGGCCCACGTCGGCGAGGGTCGCATCCGCGAACAGCCACGACGGGCGCGGCTCGACGAGGGGGCGGAACACCTTTCGTACGGGAGAGGTCGCCAAGCCCAGGGAGATGAGCACCGATGCGACGATGACGATGGGGAGCCACAGCCATGTCGGGTCGAGGCCTCGCAGGACGCCCGATTCCCGGAACGGGTAGAGCACGAACGAGTGCAGGAGGTACACGTACATCGTGTACTGGCCGAAGTGCGTCCACCAGTGGCCGTCGCGCGGGATGAGCGCGAAGAAGGCGAGGCTGAGGATGAGCGCGACGATCATCAGCAGGAGGCGCACGCCGCCCGCCCACCACCCGGTTTCGCCGATGGAGGCGTAATCGTCGTCGTAGAACAGCCACTGGCGCAGTTCCATCGCCTGCCAGATGTCCAGGAAGTACCACGCGGCCCATCCCGCGACGGCGAAGGCGGCCACCGAAGCGGCGGTGACCCACCATCGCACGCGCAGCAGTGCGAAGCGCTCGACCAGACCCCGTTCGTGCACCCACCATCCGAGGGTGAAGAAGGGGAGCAGGCCGAGAGTGCGTGAGAGCGAGAAGGTCGAGTCGATGTTCGGCACATATCCCACGCCGATGCTGATGACCATCGTCCACAGCAGCGGCCAGCGCAGGAGGGCGAGGTAGGGAAGCACGAGCCGGAAGATCGCGAGTGCCAGGAGGAACCAGAGCGTCCACGACGGCTGCGTGATGTTGGGGTTCGCCTGCCCCTCGACGAGCAGCTTGGTGATCGTCCACAGGCCCTCGAAGACGAGATACGGCAGCACGATGTCGGTGAGGACGCGCACCATCTGGCGCCTGCCGGGAGGGTCGGACTTCGAGAAGTATCCCGAGATGAGCGCGAACGCCGGCATGTGGAAGGCGTAGACGAGCAGATACAGGCCCAGCGCGATGTCGGAGTCGTAGGTGAGGCGCTGGATCGCGTGGCCGAGCACGACCAGCACGATGCATGCGAACCGCGCGTTGTCCCAGAAGGGGACGCGGCGTTTGCCCGAGGACGTTCGGACGGATCCGGTCGCGGGTGGCGGGGGAGTGGTGGCATCGCTCATGTCGAGAAGGACACCCTATCGCCGGGAATACCCTGGAGCGTACGGCGTTCCACAAGATACATTCACTTGCATAAATCGGATGCCACCCGCATCCGGAGGATCGGAGAGATCGTGGACGACACCACGTGGCCTGGAATGCAGTTCGGCATCTTCACGGTGAGCGACATCACCGAGGACCCGACGACCGGTCGGACCCCCAGCGAGGCGGAGCGGATCCGCGCGACACTGACGATCGCCCGTCACGCCGAAGACGTCGGGCTCGACGTCTTCGCGCTGGGCGAGCATCACAACCCGCCGTTCTGGTCGTCGTCGCCGACGACGGCCCTCGCCTACATCGCGGCGCAGACCGAGCGCCTCGTGCTCTCGACCGCGACGACCCTCATCACGACGAACGACCCGGTCAAGATCGCCGAGGACTTCGCCATGCTGCAGCATGTCTCGGGCGGCCGCGCCGACGTGATGCTCGGCCGCGGGAACACCGGGCCGGTCTATCCGTGGTTCGGCAAGGACATCCGCCAGGGACTTCCGCTCGCGATCGAGAACTACGCGCTGCTGCACAAGCTCTGGCGCGAAGACGTCGTGGACTGGGAAGGTCAGTTCCGCACGCCGCTGCAGGGCTTCACCTCCACCCCCCGTCCGCTGGACGGCGTCGCGCCGTTCGTGTGGCACGGGTCGATCCGCACGCCGGAGATCGCCGAACAGGCCGCCTACTACGGTGACGGGTTCTTCGCCAACAACATCTTCTGGCCGAAGGAGCACTATCAGCGGCTCATCGCGCTCTACCGCCAGCGGTACGCCCACTACGGCCATGGGAGCCCCGAGCAGGCCATCGTCGGGCTCGGCGGCCAGGTGTTCATGCGCAGCAACTCCCAGGATGCCGTGCGCGAGTTCCGCCCGTACTTCGACAACGCCCCCGTCTACGGGCACGGTCCCTCGCTCGAGGACTTCAGCCAGATGACGCCGCTGACCGTCGGGTCGCCGCAGCAGGTCATCGACCGGTACGCGAGCATGCGCGAACACTACGGCGACTACCAGCGCCAGCTGTTCCTCATGGATCACGCGGGTCTGCCCCTGAAGACGGTGCTCGAGCAGCTTGACATCCTCGGCGGCGAGGTCGTGCCCGTCCTGCGCCGGGAACTGGCCGAGAACCGACCCGCCGCCGTGCCCGACGCTCCCACGCACGCGGCACGCGTCGCCGCGGCCGGGGGAGCCCGCGAGGCCCGGCCTCGCGCGAACCGGGGCGACAACCTCTCGGGCCCGAGCCCCTACCGGGACGTCCCCGCGGCGGCGGGCTCGTCCTTCGGCGCCGCTGCGGCACGACAGGGGGCGTGAGATGACCGACACCCTCCCGCGCCGCATCGCCGTCGTCTCCGCCGGCCTGTCCAACCCGTCCTCGACCCGCATGCTCGCCGATCGCCTGGCACGCGCAACGGTGGAGCAGCTGCGCTCGCGGGAGATCCCCGTCGACGTCGACACGTTCGAGCTGCGAGACCACGCCCACGACATCACGGACAACCTGCTGACCGGCTTCGCGCCTCCGAAGCTCGAGGCGATGATCAACGCGGTCGTGTCGGCCGATGCGCTCATCGCCGTGACCCCGATCTTCTCCACCAGCTACTCCGGCCTGTTCAAATCGTTCATCGATGTGCTCGACCCGGACTCGCTCACGGGCAAGCCCGTGCTGATCGGAGCCAATGCCGGCACGCCGCGCCATTCCCTCGCGATCGACTACGCCATCCGACCCGTGTTCGCGTACCTGCACACCCAGCCCGTGTCGACCGGCGTGTTCGCCGCATCGGGGGACTGGGGCGGAGCAGACGGGAACGCGGCGTCCCTGTCGAGTCGGATCACCCGAGGGGCCACGGAGTTCGCCGAGGCCATCGCGTCGCGACCGGTCGCCCGCTCGGCCGATCCGTTCGACCCGGCGACCTACCTCGGTGAAGGACGCTCCTTCGGTCACCTCCTGGGAGGTCTCGCCGGCGAGTGAGGTTCATCACGGCGCCGCTCGCCGTCGCGCCGCCAGGATGACATCGACGGCGACGCCGAGGGCGAGCGCGATCGCGACGGACACGACGACCGCGATCACGGGTCCCCCCGGCACCAGCAGCGCCACCACGGCGCCGACGAACGCCTGATACGACGCCCAGCCGGTGGCAGCGATCGCCGCTACCGTGAGAAACCGCGGCGCGGACACGCGGGTGGCGCCCGCGGTGAGGTTCACCGCGAGGCGAGCGAAGGGGATGAATCGTGCGGTGAAGACGATCACCGCCATGCTGCGGTCGAGGCGTGCGTGAGCCCACGACATCGCCGAGCGCACGCGGGGCGTCTGCATCCATCGGCGACGCTCGATGGTGGAGAAGCGGCCGACCGCATACAGGATGGCGTCGCCGGCGAATGCCGCAGCCGCGGCGACGAGCACGACGGCGAACACCGGCGGCTGCCCGGTCGAGACTCCCAGCGCTCCGAACGCGGTCACCGACGCCTCACCGGGGACGATCACGAGGAACGCGTCGCCGATGACCACCGCGAACAGCAGCGGCAGAGCCCACGGGCTCGCGGCGAGGGACGTCAGCATGTCGTCGAGCATGCGCGAAGAACTACCAGGCGCCGGTGAACGGCGACGGAACGCCGACGGCCGGGTGACATGCCGAGGTGCATCGGGTGAACAGTCGGCGACGACCGCGGGGAACGTCTCATGTCGCGGGCTGCGAGCCTCACCCTGGAGTCGTGAGAGTCGCGATCCTTGCGGAATCCTTCCTCCCGCACATGAACGGTGTGACCGGGTCTGTCCTCCACGTCCTGCGCCACCTGTCCGACCACGGACATGAGACGCTGGTCATCGCTCCGAAGGCCGGCGAGGTCGACGCCGACCTGCACGGCGCCCGCACGGCGCTCATGCGCTCGGTCCCCCTGCCCTCCTATCCCGACGTGCGCGTGGTCTTCGCTCGAGCAGCGACACTGGCCGCACTGCTGCGCGAGTTCGATCCCGATGTCGTCCACCTCGCTTCCCCGTTCGTCCTCGGCTGGCAGGGCATCGCCGCGGCCGACGCCTTGAAGATCCCGACGGTCGCCGTGTACCAGACCGACGTGATCGCCTACGCACAGCGGTACGGTCTTCCCCACGTGACGTCCCTCGTGGCCGCGCACATCACGCGCCTGCACCGGCGGGCCACGCTCAACCTCGCGCCGTCGACGTCGTCGATGACGCAGCTGGCCGGCCTCGGGGTCGACAGGGTTCGACTGTGGGGGCGCGGCGTGGACACGGATCGCTTCAGCCCTGCCCGGCGAAGCGATCCGTGGCGGGAGCGCGTCGCACCCGGCAAGACGATTGTCGGTTATGTCGGGCGTCTCGCGCCCGAGAAGCAGGTCGAGGACCTGCGTGCGCTCGCCGACCTCCCCGGTGTGCGCCTCGTCATCGTCGGCGACGGACCCTCGCGACCCGCTCTCGAGCGGGCGCTGCCGGGAGCGGTGTTCACCGGGCATCTCACGGGTGACGCGCTAGGTGAGGCGCTCGCGAGCTTCGACGTCTTCGTGCACCCGGGCGAGAGCGAGACCTTCGGGCAGACCATCCAGGAGGCACTCGCCAGCGGCGTTCCGGTCGTCGCGACCGGCGTGGGAGGACCCGTGGACCTCGTCCGCTCGAGCATCGACGGCTGGCTGTATCGACCCGGTGATCTCGACGACCTGCGCACGCGCGTGTCGGACCTCACCGGCGACGATTCCAAGCGTCTGGCCTTCGCCGCTGCCGCCCACGAGTCGGTGCGCGAGCGGTCGTGGGAGGCGATGGTCGGACGCCTCGAAGCACACTACGAGGATGCGCGGCGCCTTCGTCGCATCGACGACGCGTTGCTCGCGCGAGCGGCTACGCGGCCGTGGGCCCCGCTCGAGACCCGTGCCGCGCCGAGGTGGCAGCGCTTCGTCGCGCTCGGCGACTCGCTCACCGAGGGCCTGTGCGACTCCTCGCGCATGGCCGCCGGCGAGTATCGCGGGTGGGCCGATCGCCTCGCCGAGCTGCTGGCCTACGCAGGGGGAGGGGCGGGTCCCTTCCACTACGCCAACCTCGCTGTCCGAAGCCGTCGGGTGCGTCATCTGACCGAGGAGCAGCTGCCGCAGGCGCTCGCGATGAAGCCGGACCTCGTCTCGATCCTCATGGGGTCCAACGACCTGGTCGCGCGGAAGGGGCACCCCGTCGGCCTCGCCCGTGAGGTGGAGGTGGCGGTGCGCGCCCTTCGCACGGCCGGCGCCGACGTTCTGCTGGTCACGCCGTTCCTTCCTCGCCGTCGCGTCGCGCTGCTCTTCGCCAAGCGCTTCGCCGCCTTCAACTCGGAGCTCCGGCGCATCGCCGAGGAGACCGGAGCGATCCTGCTCGACCTCGAAGCGCTCCCCGCGATCGGCGACCTGGAGATGTGGGCCGCCGACAAGGTCCACCTGCGCAGCCGGGGGCACCGCTTCGTCGCGTATCGTGCCGCCGACGCGCTCGGGGTTCCCGACGCCGAGACCCTCGGCGGTCTGGATGCGGCCCTGCACGCCGACAACGACCCGGTGCTCACCGGCACCTGGTTCCGACGCGACGCGCTGCCCTGGATATGGCGTCGGCTGCGCGGCCGCACGGCCGGCGACGGCCTGCTGGCCAAGCACTCGGGCCTCGTCGACATCGGCCGCGGCGGCACCGGCGCGCGCGACCGCCAGCCCGCCCCCTGACCCGGCTGACAGCGGCGGCCTCTCGCCGGAGCGGCTGTGATTGCATGGTCGAATGCGAGAGGTCGTCAAGGAGAAGGCGGATGCGCCGGCGCGATTCTTCGAGGCCGAGGCGGCGGGGCTCCGCTGGCTGGGCGAGGCAGAGGAACGGGGCGGAGCACGCGTCGCCAGGGTGATCGAGGTCGCCGCAGGGCGCATCCGTCTCGAGCGCGTCGCCACCGCGCCTGCCGACCGTGATGCGGCCCGGGCCTTCGGCAGAGCTCTCGCCCGCACGCACGACGCCGGAGCTGCCGCCTTCGGCGCGCCGCCGAACGGGTGGGACGGTCCGCTCTACATCGGCCGGCTCGCCCAGCCCGCGTCCGCCGAGCGCAGCTGGGGTGCGTTCTACGCCCGAGACCGCGTCGAGGTGTTCCTCCGCCCCGCGGTCGACGCGGGCAACCTCGCCGCGGACGACGTGCCGCTCGTCGAGCGGGCGTGCGCGGTGATCGCCGACGGTGTGTTCGACGACGACGATCCGCCGTCTCGTCTGCACGGCGATCTCTGGAACGGCAACGTGCTGTTCTCGCCCGACGGGGTCGTGCTCATCGATCCGGCCGCTCACGGGGGCCATCGTGAGACCGATCTGGCGATGCTCGAGCTCTTCGGCTGCCCCCACCTTCAGGAGGTGATCGAGGGCTACCGGCTCACCCACCCGCTCCGGGAGGGATGGGTCCAGCGCATCCCGGTTCACCAGCTTCATCCGCTGGCCGTGCACGCAGTGGGCCACGGGCCGGCGTACGGCGCCGCGCTGGTCGACGCGGCTCGCCGAACGCTGGCGCTGTCCGGGCGTTCCTAGGTCGCACGCCGGCGCGCTGGTAGGCTCGTCGAGGTTGCCCCCGTGGCAGCCGCTCAATTCCATATGAGCTCACGGAGCAGGCCGGCAGGAAGCTGGTCCCCTGTGGTGGGTTCCCGATCAGGCGATCGGTGATCTTCGACTGGTGACCAGTGCTGGCGCGAACGCGGCGTCGCCGCGCGCTGAGATCTGCCTGTTCCTGCTCCTTCGCACGATCTCGCCGGCGAAACGCGCCCGCGAGTCTAAACAAAGAAGGAGAGACCTCTTGGAAGGTCCTGAAATCACCGCCGCCGAAGCCGTTCTCGACAACGGCCGCTTCGGCACTCGCACCGTCCGGTTCGAGACCGGGCGCCTCGCCCAGCAGGCGCAGGGTTCCGTCGCCGCCTACCTGGACGACGAGACCATGCTCCTGTCGGCCACCAGCGCGGGCAAGCACCCGCGCGAAGGCTTCGACTTCTTCCCGCTGACCGTCGACGTCGAAGAGCGCTCCTACGCGGCCGGCAAGATCCCCGGCTCGTTCTTCCGTCGTGAGGGACGCCCCTCGACCGAGGCGATCCTCGTGTGCCGCCTCATCGACCGGCCGCTTCGCCCGTCGTTCGTCTCGGGTCTGCGCAACGAGGTCCAGATCGTGGTGACCGTGCTCTCGATCGCGCCGGGGGAGTTCTACGACGCCCTCGCGATCAACGCCGCATCGCTGTCCACTCAGATCTCGGGTCTGCCGTTCTCCGGGCCGATCGCGGGTGTGCGCCTGGCGCTCATCCCGGGCCAGGGCGACAACGCCGACCAGTGGGTCGCCTTCCCGAAGGCAGAGCAGCTCGACGAGGCCGTGTTCGACCTCATCGTCGCCGGCCGGGTGCTGCCCGACGGCGAAGTGGCCATCATGATGGTCGAGGCCGAGGCCACCGAGCACAGCTGGAACCTCATCCGCGGCGGCGCGACCAAGCCGTCGGAGGAGGTCGTCGCAGCCGGGCTCGAGGCGGCGAAGCCGTTCATCACCCAGCTGGTCCAGGCGCAGAGCCAGGTCGCCGCCACCGCGGCCAAGGAGATCCAGGAGTACCCGGTCTTCCCGGCATACGCCCAGGAGACCTACGACTTCGTCGCTGCCCGTGCGTACGACGAGCTCGTCGGGATCTACCAGATCGCCGACAAGCAGGAGCGCCAGAACGCCGACGACGCCATCAAGGACCGCGTCAAGGCCGAGCTGATCGCCGCGACCGAGTCGGGCGAGCTTCCGGCCACCGCGCCGCAGGAGTTCTCCGCCGCGTACAAGTCGGTCACCAAGTTGATCGTCCGCAGCCGGATCCTGACCGAGGGTGTGCGCATCGACGGTCGCGGACTGGCCGATATCCGCCCGCTCGACGCCGAGGTGCAGGTCATCCCGCGCGTGCACGGTTCGGCGATCTTCCAGCGCGGCGAGACCCAGATCCTGGGCGTCACCACGCTGAACATGCTGAAGATGGAGCAGCAGATCGACTCGCTGTCGCCCACGACCAGCAAGCGCTACATGCACCACTACAACTTCCCGCCGTATTCGACGGGCGAGACCGGCCGTGTCGGCAGCCCGAAGCGTCGCGAGATCGGCCACGGCTTCTTGGCCGAGCGCGCACTCGTGCCCGTGCTGCCCAGCCGGGAGGACTACCCATACGCGATCCGTCAGGTGTCCGAGGCGCTCGGCTCGAACGGCTCGACGTCGATGGGTTCGGTCTGCGCCTCGACGCTTTCGCTGCTGAACGCGGGCGTGCCGCTGCGCGCGCCCGTCGCCGGCATCGCGATGGGTCTCGTCTCCGACGAGGTCGACGGCCAGACGCGCTACGCCGCGCTGACCGACATCCTCGGTGCCGAAGACGCTCTCGGTGACATGGACTTCAAGGTCGCCGGAACGAGCGAGTTCGTCACGGCCATCCAGCTCGACACGAAGCTCGACGGCATCCCGTCGTCGGTGCTCTCGGCGGCGCTCACCCAGGCGAAGGATGCGCGTCTGACGATCCTGAACGTGCTGAACAGCGCGATCGACGCTCCCGACGAGATGGCACCGACGGCACCGCGCGTCATCAGCGTGCAGATCCCGGTCGACAAGATCGGTGAGCTGATCGGCCCCAAGGGCAAGACGATCAACTCGATCCAGGACGAGACGGGCGCACAGATCTCGATCGAGGAGGACGGCACCGTCTACATCGGCGCGACCGACGGTCCGTCGGCCGAAGCCGCGCGTGCACAGGTGAACGCGATCGCCAACCCGACCAACCCCGAGGTGGGCGACCAGTTCCTGGGTACGGTCGTGAAGATCGCGACCTTCGGTGCGTTCATCTCGCTTCTGCCCGGCAAGGACGGCCTGCTGCACGTCAGCGAGGTCCGCAAGCTCGCCGGGGGCAAGCGCGTGGAGAACGTCGAGGATGTCGTGTCGGTGGGGCAGAAGCTCCTCGTGCGCATCACCAAGGTCGACGACCGCGGCAAGCTGTCGCTCGAGCCGGTTCTCGAGGACGCCGACCAGGAAGGCCGCGCTGCGGCCAACCCCGGCCCGGAGGCTCCTGCCGAAGGCTGATCCGCTTCCCGCAGCGAATGCCCGTCCCCATCCGGGGGCGGGCATTCGCCATTGACCGTGATGAAAGCGTTATGTATAGTTCACCGCCACGTCGCCTGGGAGCAACGATCCTGCGCGCCGCTGCCGTACCCTCGAATCACGTGCCGGGGGGCGCGAGGGGCGGGTGCCCGCCTCGAGATTCGCGAGGGGGTGTGGGATGTCGGTGATCGGAGCGAACGCGGGTTTCGGGGGAAACGCTGCGGCGATGGCCGCCGGCTCCCACACATCCCGCGGACACCACCCGTCCGCGCCGATCCCGGTGCAGGGACCGGGGGTCGCGACCGGGCTCCGGGAGAGGCTCGGTGAGACCGGTCTCGAGATCTTCCCGCTCATTCTCGGCGGATCCGAGTTCGGGTGGAACGTCGATCTCGAGTCCAGCCACGACATCCTCGATGCGTACGCGGAGCTCGGCGGGAACGCCGTGCACACGGCCGACAGTTTCTCCGGAGGACGCAGCGAGCACATCATCGGCCAGTGGATGCACTCCCGCGGCCTGCGTGACGACATGGTGCTGGCGGTCCGCATCGGCGGCCATCCCGACAATCCCGGGCTCGGGCCGGTCGACCTCGTCCGCGCGGTGGAGTCCTCGCTCGGCCGACTGCGCACCGACCGCATCGATCTGATCTACCTCGACGCGACCGCCGACTCGGCCACCGCGCTCGAAGACACGCTGGCGACCGCCGAGTGGCTCGTCGACACCGGCAAGGCGCGAGCGCTCGGCGCGATCGGCTACACCGCGACGCAGCTCATCGAGGCGCGCATCCTCGCGTCCGCCGGCTTCCCACGGCTGAACGTGCTCGACGTGCCCTTCAACATCCTCCGCCGCCACGAGTTCGACGAGGACCTGCGGCTGATCGCCGGGGCGCAGCAATTGGCGGTCACGCCGTCTCACGCGCTCGAGCACGGATTCCTCGCCGGTCGTCACCGCACCCGGTCCAAGGGGGCGCTGTCGGTGCGCGGTGCGCAGCTGGCGGCGAGTCTGAACCGTCGTGGAACGCGCACGCTCCGCGCGCTCGACGTGGTGGGGGCGGAGCTGGGCGTTCCGGATGCCGCCGTGGCCGTCGCGTGGCTGCTCGCGCAGAAGCTGGTGAGCGCGCCGATCGTCAACGCGTATGCGGCGCAGCACGTCGAGGAGCTCATGCAGGGCGTCGGCGTGCATCTCAGCCGGGCCCAGTTGGCAGAGATCGCCCGCGCCGCCGATTGAGGATCGGCATCGCCGACGCGCCGCCCGGCGGGCGAGGGCGAAGAGGCCGTGACATAGGGTGGAAGGGCGCCCGAAGGGGCGCCCGATGACATCCCGATGGAGCGAGTGACGTGACGCACTACATCTACCTCGTGCGACATGGCGAGCACCAGGATGCCGAGCACGGACTGGTCGACGGACCGCTGTCACCGCGCGGTCGTCGACAGGCAGCGGCCCTCGCGGACCGGCTCTCGGGAGTGCCGTTCGACAGCGTGTGGCATTCGCCCCTCGAGCGTGCGAGTGAGACCGCGCGTGCGTTCGCCGAGCGCATGCCTTCGCTGTCGCCGCAGCCCTCGGCCCTCCTGTTCGACTGCGTACCGACGGGCATGACGCCCGACACGCCCGCGGTCTTCGAACCCTTCTTCGGCGGCGTGACCGACGCGGAGATCGACGCCGGGCGAGCCCAGATGGCGGACGCCGTGAGTGAATTCCTTCGCCGTCGAAGCGGCGACGTCCACGAGCTGATCATCACGCACAACACCGTCATCGCGTGGTTCGTGCGCGAGATCCTGCAGGCTCCGGAGTGGAAGTGGATGACCCTCAATCAGGCCCATTGCGGTCTGACGGTGATCGCTCAGAAGCAGGGCCGCCCGTGGATGCTGCTGACACACAACGACCTCGCCCACCTTCCGGTCGAGCTGCGCACCGGCCTCCCCGAGACCCATCCCGTCTGACCGGCGCGGGGCGGCTCGCCGTCAGGACAAAGCCTTGCCGTACCAGCGCGTCGCGTTCGGGTTGTCGTTGTAGGCCGGGATGGCGGAGAACCCGGTGGCGGCGTAGAGCCCGGCGGCGGCATCCAGGGTGTGATGGGTATCGAGGACCAGCTCGTCTGCGCCGAACGCACGTGCGCGACGCTCGAGATCTTCCATCAGCGCCCGGCCCCACCCTCGGCCCCGCGTCTCGGGACGGAGGTAGAGATGCTTGACCTCGTAGCGCATCGCGTCGCCCTGCTCTTCGAGCCGGCGGATGCCGCCGCAGCCGACCGGGTGGTCCTCGTCCGCAGCCACGACGAAGACACCCGCCGGCGCCGTGAACATCGCGGCGTCCGGCGACGAGCGGGTGTAGGTGCGAGACGGGAAGGATGCCGCGCGCGCGTCGAAGTATTCCGAGAGCAGCATGCGCGACACCTCGGAGTCGACCGGTTCGGCGGTGATGCGGAGCATCCCTGAAGAGTAGTCGGTGCGCGTGCGCGCCCGGGAGGCGCGGGCGGGCTACGGTGGAGACATGACGACGCGCGTGGCCATCGTGGGCGGGACCGGCAAGCTGGGCGGCATCATCCGCGACATCGTGAACGCCGACGACGCGTACGTCGAGCACGCCGTGCTCACCTCCCGCTCCGAGATCGACGAGATCGACGGCGCCGACCTCGTCGTCGATGCGTCCACCCCGGCGGTGTCGATCGACGTGGTGCGCGGGGCCGTCGAGCGCGGGATCAACGTGCTCGTGGGCACGTCGGGGTGGTCAGCCGAGCGCATCGCCCTCGTGCGGCCCCTGGTGGATGCGGCCGGCACCGGCGCCGTGTTCATTCCCAACTTCTCGCTCGGCTCCGTCATCGGGTCGGCTATCGCCAGCGCCGCGGCACCCTTCTTCCCCTCGATCGAGATCGTCGAGGCGCACCGGGAGTCCAAGGTCGACTCTCCGAGCGGCACCGCCGTGCGCACGGCCGAGCTCGTCGCAGCGGCGCGGAGTGCGGTGGGCCCGGTCGAGTCCCCGCACGTCGATCAGCGCGCTCGCGGGCAGCGGGTGGCGAGCGTCCCGATCCACTCGCTGCGTCGCCCGGGTGTGGTGGCCAAGCAGGACGTCGTGCTCTCGGGCCCGGGGGAGTCGCTGACGATCACCCACGACACGATCGAGCCGGCACGCGCCTACGCCCCCGGCATCCGCCTGGCCCTTCAGAACGCGATCGTGAGCCGGGGCGTCGTGATCGGCCTCGACAGCTTCCTCGACATCGGCATCCGCACCCCGCATTCCGGTGGCAGGCCCCCGGTCGATGAGGGTGGAGTGCCCGGCCAGGTGGCGCGCACAACCGGAGCATGAGCGTCAAGATCGGGGTCGCCGTCATGGCGGTCCTGCTGGCGCTCTACATCGCGCTCGTGGGATGGCGCGCGGTGCTGCTGCTCGGCACCGGCGATCCCGTCGGCATCACGATGGGCGTGGCGCTGATCGTGCTGCCCGTGGTGGCGGTGTGGGCGCTCGGACGCGAACTGTGGTTCGGATGGCGCGCCCAGCAGCTCGGTCTGCGGCTCGAAGCCGAACACGACCTCCCCGAGGAAGCGGTGGGGGTGCGACCGAGCGGTCGTGTGCTGCGCGAGGATGCCGACGCCGTCTTCCCGCGATATCGGGACGAGGTGACGGCCAGCCCGGACGACTGGCGCGCGTGGTATCGCCTCGGGCTGGCTTATGACGCGTCGGGGGATCGGCGGCGCGCCAGGGAGGCTGTGCGACGGGCCATCACGCTCGAGGCGGACAGTCGGCGCTAATCAGCCTCCGCCAGCGCGGCTGCGACAGCGGCTTCGACCGTCGAATGGGTGAAGGAGAAGCCGGATGCCTCCAGAGCGGCCGGAACGACGTTCGCATCGGTTGTGAGCAGCGCCTCCACAGCATCGCGGCCGAGTGCGGCGCGCAGCGCCCAGGCGGGTGCCCGGAGCAGATACGGGCGATTCATACGCACCGCCAGGGCGAAGCCCAGATCGTTCGCGGTCGCTCGGGTCGGCCCCGTGAGGTTGACCGGGCCGAGAATCCCGGTGTCGAGGATGTGGCGGATGGCGCGCACCTCGTCCTGCAGTGATATCCACGGCCACACCTGCGTCCCGCGACCGATCGGACCGGAAAGACCGAGGCGGGTCAGGAGCATGAGCGGCTTCAAGACGCCCTCCGGGTGCACGACGGGCGCCGTGCGCAGCAGCGACACGCGCGCGCGGTCACCGGCCCCGAGTGCGGCGTGCTCCCACTCGCCGCATACATCCGCGAGGAAACCCTCGCCGCGCTGCGTCGTCTCGTCGACGTCGCCCGGCGGAAACGCCCCGTAATACCCCACGGCGGAGGCCGACAGGAACGCGGGGGCGTCGTCGCCGAGCTCTCGCACGGCACGGGCCAGGGCGCGGGTCGGGGTGATCCGCGACCAGAGCAGAGTGCTGCGGTACGACCGCGTCCACGGAAAGCGTCCGATGCTCGCGCCGCCGAGGCCGACCACGGCGCGAGCGCCGGCGAGCACCTCGGGATCGAGCGGGCGCGTGTCCGTGAGCCATTCCACCTCGTCGGGAGCCGTGGCGGTGCGACGCACGAGGCGGACGACTTCATGGCCGTCGGCGCGCAGGTCGTCGACGAGCGCTCGCCCGATCAGTCCGCTCGCGCCCCCGATGACGATGCGACCCGGTGAAGAATCAGGCAAGCGTCGCCTCGAGCGTGATGTCGATCCCGGCGAGGGCCTGTGACACGGGGCATCCGGTCTTCGCCTCCTCGGCGATGCGGGCGAACGCATCCGCATCCATTCCCGGCACGACCGCGTTGACGTTGAGGTGGCTGCCGGTGATGCCGGTGCCGGGCTGGAACGTGACCGATGCGGTCGTGTCGACCGATTCCGGAGGGGTGCCGTTCCCGGCGAGTGCGTGGGAGAGCGCCATGCTGAAGCACGAAGCGTGCGCGGCCGCGATGAGCTCCTCCGGCGTGGTGGTCGACGTGGATCCCTCGCTGCGCGCCTTCCAGTTCACCGGGAGGGAAGCAGCCCCCGAAGACACCAGCGAGACGGTGCCTTCGCCGTCGGTGAGGGAGCCTTTCCAGGCGGTGGTCGCTTCGCTCGTGACGGTCATGATGCCCCTGTTCCTCGTGGCGGTGACGGATGATCCGCCGGTGGCGGACGCCGTCAGCCTAACGGGGCGCTCAGCCGTCCGCGACGGCTTGACAGCTGGCGTGCGGCGGGTCGGTCAGACCGCGGGGCGCTCGCGCCCCACGACGCCCGCCCGCTGGAGCACGAGGTAGAGCTGGCAGCCGAGGCACAGCCCGAAGACGGCGTTGAGGAAAGCGGCCGCGAACGCGAGCGATGCGGCAACGGGCAGTGCCCACGGCACACCGGCGAGGTGCAGCGCGAGACCGATGACCGAGACGAAGAGGCCGACGCCCTGGGCGAAGCGCGGCGGGCGCGGGTCCTCGCGTTCGGTGGGCTTCGGCAGACGTGGCGCGATCACGCGGCGGAACAGCACGCTCCACGGCGCGGTGCGCGGCGCGATCACGCCCCACAGGAAGAGAAGGGCGATCACGATCAGCAGGAGGAACGCCGGGTCCAGAGCGCGCTGCGCGAGGCTCGCCTCCTGAATCGCCCACCCTGCGTCGGGCGTGAACGCCGCCGCGGCCAGGGGCTGATCGGCGAACCATTCGCCGGCTCGCTGCGTCGCGAGTCCCCTCAACGCGAGGAAGACGTCGATCAGCAGCAGAAGCGAGGTGATGGCGGCGGCGAAACGAGGGCCGCGCGGGTCGATGCCTGTGTCAGACATGGGCGCTGCTCCCCGTCAGGTGCGCCAGCTCCAGCTCGAGCATGTGACGGTTCGGCACGCCGCCCACGCGCGACTGCACGGCGCCGCGGGCGTCCAGGATGAGCGTCGTCGGCGTCTGCAGCACGTGGAAGTGCTTGGCGATGTCCGGACGGTGAGTGAGGTCGATGTCGAGGTGGCGGACGCCGTCGCGTGCTTCGGCGATCTGCGAGAGCGTGCGGTGCACGCCGGGACACTTGGCGCACAGTTCGGTGCTGAACTGCAGCAGCGTCGCGCGCTCGCCGAGGCTGTCGGCCCCCAGGCGCCGCGGCTGGATCACCTCGTGTGCGACGCCGCGACGGAGGCGACCTTGGCGGGCGCGCACGAGCATTCCGATGCCGGCGGTGACGGCGATCAGCACAGCGACGCCGAGGAGGGAGGCCAGGATGTCCACAACCCACAAGGCTAGACGTTCGCGCGCCGCGGGAGGCCGAATCCGGTGCGAACGCGACCACCGTCGTAACACGGCGACCCGGCGCGGCGCGGGTAGGGTGGCACCGTGACCGACGCCGACATCCAGTTCCGCAGTGACATGACCGTCGATCTCGTCAGATCGAGCGCCTCGGATTCCGACGTTCTGTTCGCGGCACGCGTGTCGACGCAGGGTGAGCAGACGCTCGAGTCCGCGCAGAGCGGCGAGGAGGCCTCGGGTCGTGACCGGGGTCTCGTGAACTTCCTGATGAGGGATCGCCACGGCTCGCCGTTCGAGCACAATTCCATGACCTTCTACGTGCAGGCGCCCATCTTCGTCTTCCGCGAGTTCATGCGGCATCGCATCGCGTCGTACAACGAGGAGTCCGGACGCTACCGCGAGCTTCGGCCGGTGTTCTACGTGCCTGCTCGCGAGCGCAACCTGGTGCAGGTCGGCCGGCCGGGAGCGTATGAGTTCCTTCCCGGCGACGACGAGCAGTTCGCCCTGGTCGACGAGGCCACGCGTGCTGCGAGTGTGCAGGCGTTCGAGGCGTATCAGCGCATGCTGGAGGCCGGGGTCGCCCGCGAGGTGGCGCGCATCGTGCTCCCGCTGAACATCTACTCGTCGATGTACGTGACGATGAACGCCCGTGCGCTGATGAATTTCCTCTCGTTGCGCACCAAGGTCGAGGGCACGCACTTCCCGTCGTTCCCCCAGCGGGAGATCGAGATGTGCGCCGAGCAGATGGAGGCGCAGTGGCGTGAACTCATGCCGCTGACCCACGCGTCGTTCAACGCCAACGGACGCGTGGCGCCGTAACCATGGTCACGGCGCTGATCACCGGAGCAAGCTCGGGACTCGGTGCGGAATACGCGCGCCAGCTCGCGGCGCGCGGCGCCGACCTCGTGCTCGTCGCGCGGGATCTCGAGGCGCTCGACGCGGTCGCCGGAGCCATCCGTGCCTGCCACCGCGTAAAGGTGGAGGTGGTCAGCGCCGACCTCGCCGTCTCCGACGAGGTGGATCGCGTCGCCGCGCGGCTCACGGCCGCCGATGCGCCGGTCGAGCTCCTGGTCAACAACGCCGGTTTCGGTCTCCCTCTCGACTTCGCGGCGAACGACGTCGCACGCGAGGTCGATCATCTGCGCGTCCACGTCGAAGCGCCGCTCCGCCTGTCCCACGCCGCTCTTGAGGGCATGCTCGCGCGCGGTCACGGCCGCATCGTCAACGTCGCATCCGTCGCCGCCTATCTGCCGCGGTCGACCTACGGGGCGTGCAAGCGCTGGCTGGTGGACTTCAGTCGTTGGGCGAACGCCGCCTACGCGGCGCGTGGCGTGACGGTGACCGCGGTGTGCCCGGGCTTCACGCACACCGGCTTCCACGAGCGGATGGGGCTGGCTCCCGGGCGCGAGGGCGTGCCCGGGTGGATGTGGCTGGACGCGCGCGAGGTCGTGACCGCGTCACTGCGCGCCGCCGCGAAGGGACGCGGGGTCTCGATTCCGTCGTTGCGCTACCAGGCGCTCGCGCGCGTGGCTGCTCTCCTGCCGGCATCGCTCGGCGCGAGCGTCGGCACGCGCGGTCGCTGAGCGGACGCCGCGAGACGATAGCCTGGAGGCATGACGCTCGACGCCAATCCCTTCGGCCAGGTGCTCGTAGCCCTCATCACCCCGATGACGGCCGACGGAGAGGTCGACTGGCCGGCGACGGAGAAGCACATCGACGACGTCGTGTCCGCCGGTGCGGACGGGGTCGTCGTGACCGGCACCACGGGGGAGACCTCGACCCTCACCGACGCGGAGAAGCTGCGTCTGGTGGAGGTCGGCAAAGACGTCGCGGCCGGTCGAGCCAAGATCATCACCGGCGGAGGCTCCAACGAGACCGCGCACGCGATCGAGCTGTACAAGGCCAGTGAGAAGGCCGGTGCCGACGGCATCATGATCGTCACGCCGTACTACAACAAGCCCACCCAGGCCGGCATTCTGACCCACTTCCGGCTCGTTGCCGACGCCACCGATCTGCCGGTCATCCTCTACGACATCCCGGGCCGCACCGGCGTGCCGATCGCCTACGAGACGCTCCTCCGCGTGGCCAAGCACCCGAACATCCTCGCCGTGAAGGACGCCAAGGGAGACTTCAGCGAGGTCAGTCGGGTGCTCAATCAGACCGACCTGATGTACTTCTCGGGCGACGACGCCAATGTCCTGCCGCACCTGTCGATCGGCGCCAGCGGACTCATCGGGGTCACCGCCAACATCGCTCCGGCGCCCTACCGCGCAATCGTCGATGCCGTCAACGCCGGCGACCTCGCCACCGCGACGGCGCAGCATCAGACCCTCGAGCCTCTCGTGCGAGCGGTGATGACGCATGTTCCCGGGACGGTCGCGGCGAAGTACATCCTGCACGGCCTGGGACGCATCTCCAGCCCTCGCGTGCGCCTGCCGCTGGTCGGTCCGGAGGAATGGGAGGCGGCCATGATCGAAGACGAGCTCGCGCTGGTGAGCGGAGTCGACGGTGCGGAGTTCCGCAACTTCCGCCCCGACCGCAACGCCGCCGCCGGCGGAGCGCTCCCGAAGGTCTCGGGGACCACCCGATGACCCCTCCCACGTCGGTCGCCATGCCGCCCGGACTCGAGAAGGGCACGCTCCGCGTCATCCCGCTCGGGGGTCTCGGGGAGGTCGGTCGCAACATGACCGTCTTCGAGATCGACGGCAAGCTGCTCGTCGTCGACTGCGGTGTGCTGTTCCCCGAGGAGCATCAGCCGGGTGTCGACCTCATCCTGCCCGATTTCGAGCCGATCAAGTCGCGCCTGAACGACATCGTCGGGGTGGTGCTCACCCACGGCCACGAAGACCACATCGGCGCCGTGCCCTACCTCCTGAAGCTCAAGGGAGACATCCCGATCATCGGATCCGGGCTCACCCTCGCGCTGACCGAGGCGAAGCTCAAAGAGCACCGCATCAAGCCCTACACCCTCACGGTCGCCGATGGCCAGCGCGAGCAGGTGGGTCCGTTCGACCTCGAGTTCATCGCCGTCAACCACTCCATCCCGGATGCGCTCGCCGTGGCCATCCGCACGGTCGCCGGCACCGTTCTGGCCACGGGCGACTTCAAGATGGACCAGCTCCCGCTCGACGGGCGCCTGACCGACCTGCGCTCCTTCGCACGTATCGGCGAGGAGGGGATCGATCTGTTCATGGTCGACTCCACGAATGCCGACGTGCCCGGGTTCACCCCGCTGGAGCGGGAGATCGGGCCGGTCCTCGACCAGGTCATCGGCAAGGCGCCGCGCCGCGTGATCGTGGCGAGCTTCTCCAGCCACGTGCACCGCGTGCAGCAGGTGCTGGATGCCGCCCACGCCCACGGCCGGCGCGTCGCCCTCCTCGGACGCAGCATGGTGCGCAACATGACCATCGCCGAGAAGCTGGGCTATCTCACGGTGCCCTCCGGTGTGCTCATCGACTACAAGAAGGCGCGCGATCTCCCCGACGACCGGATCGTCTACATGTCGACCGGTTCGCAGGGTGAGCCGATGGCCGTGCTCAGCCGCATGGCCAACCTCGATCACGAGATCGAGCCCGGCCCCGGCGACACCGTCATCCTCGCCTCCAGCCTCATCCCGGGCAACGAGAACGCCGTGTACCGCGTGATCGACGGTCTCACCAAGCTCGGCACCAACGTGGTGCACAAGGGCAATGCCAAGGTGCACGTGTCCGGCCACGCAGCGGCAGGCGAGCTGCTCTACTGTTACAACATCCTGCGCCCGCGCAACGTCCTGCCGATCCACGGCGAATACCGCCACCTGATGGCCAACGCCAAACTCGCCCAGGACACGGGCGTTCCCGCCGAGCGCACGCTGCTCGCCGAGAACGGCACGGTCATCGATCTTCGCGACGGCGAGGCGCTCGCGGTGGGTCAGCTCGATCTCGGCTTCGTCTACGTCGACGGCTCGTCGGTCGGCGAGATCACCGACGCCGACCTGAAGGACCGTCGCATCCTGGGCGAGGAGGGCTTCATCTCCGTGATCGTCGTCGTCGATGCCGCGACGGGCAAGATCATCAGCGGTCCGGAGATCCACGCGCGCGGTTTCGCCGAGGACGACAAGGTCTTCGAAGACGTCAAGCCGAAGATCGCCGCCGCGCTGGCCGAAGCGGCGCAGTCGGGAGTGCGAGACCAGCACGCGCTGTCGCAGGTGGTGCGGCGGACGATCGGACGCTGGGTCAATCAGCGTCTGCGGCGTCGTCCGATGATCGTTCCGCTGGTCATCGAGGCGTGATCGCCCCGGTGTAGGACCGCTCCAGCCCCGGGCGCAGGCGCACGAGGAGCTCCTCGCCGACCGTGTCGATCGATTCCGCGACGGTCGTAGCGCTGTGCTCGCCGTGCGCTCCCGGCCCGAAGATGTACACGCGGTCTTCGACGCGCGCGCCCGGATATCCGGCGACGGTCGAGGTCGCGCCGTCGACCGTCAGCAGGCGGCGCGCGCCGGCGTCGGTGCCGACGGTCACGCGGCCGCCGAGGGCCGACGGGACGCCGTCGAGCGATCCGATGTCGATCACCACCCGGTCCCCGGCCACGTCGATCACGTCGGCGACGAGCGTCGCGGCCGGCGAGATGCCCGGCAGATCCGGTCCGCCCGCGGAGCGGATGCCGTATCCGAAGGCGCCGACACGCACCAGATCATCGCGGAACTCCGGACGGGCGAACGCGGCCGCGCTCGCCGCAAGGTGCCGCACGTCCGGGGTGAGGCCGGCCGCGCGAGCGATCGCGACCGCATCGAGGAACAGGGCACGCGAGGCGTCGTCGTCGGCGTCACTGGTCTCGGCGATGTGGGTCCACAGGCCCACGACGCGGATGCGTCCGTCGGCTTCCGCCCGTGCGGCGCGTGCGACGACATCCGACCACTCCTCCGGGCGCACGCCGTTGCGATGCAGGCCGGTGTCGACCTTCAGATGCACACGCAGGTGCCGATCCGCGGCGATGATCCGTTCCAGGTAGGCGGCGTCGCCGACGCCGAGATCCAGGTCGGCGTCGGCGGCACCCTGCAGCGAGTCGGCGTCGAGGGTCGTCGTCCACGCGAAGATGCGCGAACCGCCGCCGACCACGCGGCGCACGCGCAGTCCACTGTCGATGTCGAAGGATCCGAACCAGTCGATCCCGGCCGCCGAGGCCGCTTCCGCGACGGGCTCGAGACCGTGCCCGTAGGCATCGTTCTTGACCACGAAGAGCGTCTCGGCGGGGGAGACGGTGCGGCGCACCGTGGCCAGATTCTCGCGGAGGCGGTCGAGATCGACCGCGAGGCGCGCGGGCATCAGGCCACGCTCCGTCGCGGCACGCACGCGCCGATCACCCCGGCCAGCTCCGCCCGCGTCCATCCCGTCGCCTCGGCCCAGCTGTCGAGGCTGCGCCGAGCCGGGCCGTCGCCTCCGAACAGCGAGACGGGCGCTCCGGGGACGACGGACGAGCCGTCGGGCCCGAGGTCGACCACGCATACGTCCATGGCGATGCGACCGATGACCGGGCACATCCGGCCCTCGACGCAGACCGAGATGCGGTTTCCGAGCGCTCGGGCCACGCCCTGCCCGTAGCCGCCGGCGACGAGCCCGATCCAGGTGTCGGCCGCTGCACGGTGGGTGTACCCGTACGAGACGCCTTCGCCCGCCCGGAGCGGTTTCGTCGAGAGGATGCACGATGAAGCGTGCATCGCGGGGTCGGCGCCCGCGGAGAGTCCGTAGAAGACCGCGGAATCCCCGTGCGGCGCGACCCCGTGGAGCCCGGCCGCTCGCAGGCGGGGGGCGTCGGCGGGCTCCACACACGCCCGGTCGACCCCCGCGGCCAGCAGGGCCCGCACTCCGGCGTCGATGCCATGGCCCCAGGCGTCGCGACGGAGGTCGACGACGATGCCGGCGGCGGCCGCGGCTCGGGCGCCGGTGACGAGGGCCCCGTCGGAGACCTCGACCGAGAGCCCGGCCGGCGTCAAAAGCCGATCACCTCACGGTAGCGCGGGCGGTGACCGGTGCGGCGGCCGAGGACCGAGGGCTTGATCTCGTAGACACCCGTGCCCCAGTTGCCCTCGATGAGCACGGGACCCTTCTCGGTGATCGCGACATCCCATCCGACGTACTGCACCTGCGGCACGACGCGCGCGGCGCGATCGATGAGGTCGAGCGCCTCCTCGAGCATCGGCAGGCGGAACTCGGCGATCGGGAATCCGGTGTCGGGGTGTCGTTCCCACACGTGGCCGTGCGAGTCGTATCCGTCGCCCATCGCCTTGCCGTGCTCGTCGAGCATCGTGTAGAAGCCGCCGAAGTCCATCTGGTCGGCGGCCTGTCCGCGCCCGAACTTCTGCGCCATGGCGAGGATGTGGGTCTTCTCACCGTCGAAGAAGGCCGCGATGCGCGTCGAGTTGACGGTGCCGGGACAGACGGCGGCCAGGTCGGGGTGCTGCACGATGTTCTCCTCGATGAGCAGCTCACCGCGCTCGAGGAGTCCGCGGTGGAAGGCCGCAGCGTCGTCGACGTCGTCGATCGTGTAGCGGGTGATGGCCGAGCCCGCCTGGCCGGTCTGGCGCTTGGTGATGATCGTGGGGTGCGTCGCCATGAACGCCGCGAGCTCGTCGGCGTTGCCGGCGTCGAGCATCATCCAGTCGCGGCCGAGAAGATCGGAGAACTCGCGCACGAACGCGAACTTGTCGTGGAAGAGGTGCCGGTAGTCCGGGTGGTCGTACTTCTGGGAGATCGCGTTCGAGATCGGATGCGTCATGAACGTCTTGCGCTCGGCGCGGGTGAGCATGGCGAAGTCGTAGTCGACGTAGTCCTGGAAGCCGACCTTGTGGAACGCCGCCTGCCAGTACATGTCCGCGACCACCGTCGCGACGGGCTTGCCGAACTGTCGAGAGACCTCGCGCGCACGCTCGACGACGGATCCGGCGTTGAGGTTGCGGACGCGGTAGACGAGGTAGTTCACATGCGACCGGAGGCCGAGACTGCGCGATGCCATTCGTTCTCTCTCGATGGGCGGGACGGGAAACTCTCCCCGCAGAGCCTAATCGCCCGCGCGGCGCGGTGCCTGTGCACCGCCGAGTCGCTCCCGGGGAACGTCGGCGCCCTCGCCTACCGTGGATCGCATGGCCAAGAGCTCCACCTCCACCTCGCGCGGGCGGGCGCCCGGGAAGGGCTCCTCGACGCGCGCCCGCAAGCCCGACCCGACGCCCACGCGCTACGTGGGAGACGAGGACAAGCCGGCTCTGACCGTGCGCGCGTGGATGGGACTCGCCCACGGGGTCGGAGGCCTGTTCCGGGCGTTCGGTCCGGAGACGCTCGAGAAGGACCAGCGCCGTGACGGCCTGCCGCTCCTGCTCGTCCTCCTCGCGGTGATCGGTGCGGTCGTGGAGTGGTTCTTCATCGGCACCGAGGCGGGCGCCGCCATCAGCGCCTACTCCGTCGGCGGCCTCGTCGGGCGCGTCGCGTTCGTCATGCCGGTGCTCCTGGTGTTCCTCGCGGGGTGGATGTTCCGCCACCCGTCCTCGGTGCACGACAACGGCCGTATCGGCATCGGCTTCGGCCTCTTCGTGGTCACCATCGCCGGTTTCTGCCATATCGCCGGCGGGCGGCCGCAGCCGCGTGAGGGGCTCCCGGCCCTGAGCGGCGCCGGCGGCGTCTTCGGGTGGATGATCGGCGAGCCGCTCGCGATGCTGCTCACCGACGTCGGCGGATGCATCGTGCTCGGCGTTCTGACGCTGCTGAGCGTGCTCATCCTGACCAAGACCCCGCCGAACCGCATTGGCCGACGTCTCGGCGACCTCTATGCGTGGATGTTCGGCGCCGAGCGCACCGAGGCGGGATCGCCGCGGTTCACAGACGACGGCGACGCCGCCGACGGCGACGGCTCCGACGATGGTGTGCCCTGGTGGCGGCGGAACAAGAGCGGCCGTGAGAAGGACGCCGACGGAGAGCTCGGATCCCAGGACCTCACCGAGCTGCTCGCGCCGGGCGCGCCCGAGGGCGGCTTCGAGAAGGCGATCCAGCCGCCGGCACCGGAGCCGACGACGATGCCCCGCCCCGCCGACGACGCGGTCACCGAGGTCATCGATCCGGTGTCGCTGGCCGGACTGTCCGCGTCGGGCTCGCAGACGTCGCTGCGCGACGACGCCGACAGCGAGTCGGATGATGATCTGCCCGGCCTGTCCGGCATCGGCGGCGACGCGCCGCGGGACCAGCCGAGCGCGCCGTATCGCCTGCCGTCCGTCACCGCACTCGCCCAGGGGACGCCCCACAAGTCGCGGTCCGAGGCGAACGATGCGGTCGTCGCCGCCATCACGGGCGTTTTCGAACAGTTCAAGGTCGACGCGACCGTCACCGGCTTCTCGCGCGGCCCGACCGTCACGCAGTACGAGATCGAGCTCGGGCCGGGCGTGAAGGTCGAGCGCATCACCGCGCTCACCAACAACATCGCCTATGCCGTCGCCTCGAACGAGGTGCGCATCCTGGCGCCGATCCCGGGCAAGAGCGCGATCGGTGTCGAGATCCCGAACACCGACCGGGAGATCGTCACCCTCGGTGACGTGCTGCGTTCGCAGACGGCCGTCCAATCGACGCATCCGATGACCATCGGCGTCGGCAAGGACGTCGGGGGCGGCTTCGTGGTGGCCAACCTCGCGAAGATGCCTCACCTGCTGGTCGCCGGATCCACCGGCTCGGGCAAGTCGAGCTTCGTGAACTCCATGATCACGAGCCTGCTGATGCGTGCGAAGCCCAGCGATGTGCGCATGGTGCTGATCGACCCGAAACGGGTCGAGCTGACCTCCTACACCGGGGTTCCCCACCTGATCACGCCCATCATCACGAATCCCAAGAAGGCGGCCGAGGCGCTGCAGTGGGTCGTGAAGGAGATGGACATGCGTTACGACGACCTCGCCTCCTTCGGCTTCCGCCACATCGACGATTTCAACAAGGCCGTCGTCGCCGGTGAGGTGAAACTGCCCGAGGGCAGCGAGCGCGTGCTGAAGCCCTATCCCTATCTGCTGGTCGTCGTCGATGAGCTCGCCGATCTCATGATGGTCGCACCGCGCGACGTCGAGGACTCCATCGTCCGCATCACGCAGCTGGCCCGCGCGAGCGGCATCCACCTCGTGCTCGCGACGCAGCGACCGAGCGTCGATGTCGTGACGGGCCTCATCAAGGCCAACGTGCCGTCGCGCCTCGCCTTCGCCGTCACGAGCGTGACCGATTCGCGCGTCATCCTCGACCAGCCGGGGGCCGATCGGCTCATCGGCCAGGGCGACGGGCTTTTCCTGCCGATGGGAGCCTCGAAGTCCCTCCGTGTGCAGGGCGCGTGGGTCAGCGAGAGCGAGATCGAGAAGGTCGTCTCGCACGTGACCAATCAGGCACGCCCCGAGTACCGCTCGGACGTCGAAGCGGCCGTGGAGAAGAAGGAAGTCGATGCCGACATCGGCGACGACCTCGAGCTCCTCCTGGCCGCAGCCGAGCTGGTCGTGTCGACCCAGTTCGGTTCGACCTCGATGCTCCAGCGCAAGCTGCGTGTCGGCTTCGCCAAGGCCGGGAGGCTGATGGACCTGCTCGAGTCACGGGAGATCGTCGGGCCCTCTGAGGGCTCGAAGGCCCGCGATGTTCTCGTCACCAACGAGCAGCTCCCGGGGGTGCTCGCGCGCCTGCGGGGGGAGGACGGACCCGCAGAGACCCCCAAGCCCTCCGCTGCGCCGGCTGACCCCTACGAGGCCGATCCGCTGGAGGCTCAGTACGAGGGCAAGCCGGTGGTCCAGGTGGATGAGGATGAGGATGCCTGGGGCCTGACCGGGCGAGAATGATGACCATGGCCGTTCCTCGTCAGCTCCCCAATGCCATCACGATCGTGCGCATCCTCTGCGCGCCGGTCTTCCTGTGGATGCTCCTCGCCGACGATGGCGCCGACGGTGGTCTGCGCTGGGCGGCCGCGGTCCTTTTCGTCGTCGCGATCGCGACCGACGGTCTGGACGGACACCTCGCGCGGGCGAACGACATCGTGACCGATCTCGGCAAGCTGCTCGACCCCATCGCCGACAAGGTGCTGACCGGCTTCGCCTTCGTGGGGCTCTCGATTCTCGGGGAGCTCCCGTGGTGGGTGACGATCGTCATCCTGATCCGCGAGATCGGCATCACGGTCTATCGCTTCGTCGTCGTGAGCGACCACGTTCTCGCCGCCGCCTGGATGGGAAAGCTCAAGACGGTGGCTCAGGGCGTCGCGCTGGCCCTCGCTCTGCTGCCACTGTGGACCGTGGTCGGCGACGGCATCTTCTGGGTCAACGGCGTCGCGATGGCGATCGCCCTCGTCCTCACGATCGCGAGCGGCGTCGACTACGTGGTGTCCGAGGTGCGCGGAGCGCGCCGCTCGCGCCGATGAACGACGCGGCGACGCTCGTCGAGGCGCTGCGGCGGAGGGGGTGGTCGCTCGCCACCGCCGAATCGCTCACCGGCGGACTCGTGTGCGCTGAGCTGACGGCTGTGCCGGGGTCCTCAGCCGTCGTGCTCGGTGGCGTCGTGGCCTACGCGACCGAGCTGAAGGCGGTGCTCCTCGACGTCGCGCGAGATCTTCTCGCCGCGCACGGTCCGGTGCATCCGGAGGTGGCGGCCGCCATGGCCGAGGGAGTGCGTCGACGGCTCGGTGCCGACGTGGGCGTGGCCACGACGGGCGTCGCCGGTCCCGCTCCACAGGGCGAATCTCCCGTGGGCCGGGTCTATGTCGCGGTCGCGTCGCCGAACGGCCGCCGTGTCGAGGAGCTCTCGCTGCAGGGCGAGCGCGATCAGATCCGTCGGCGAAGCGTCGACCGCGCGCTCGCGCTCGCGACGTCGATGATCTGACTGAATTCGACGCTCGCCGAGGGTGTTCGGGAATGCC
Organism: Microbacterium sp. UBA1612; assembly: GCF_002321605.1. NCBI lineage: Bacteria > Bacillati > Actinomycetota > Actinomycetes > Micrococcales > Microbacteriaceae > Microbacterium > Microbacterium sp. UBA1612. The sequence goes on along the minus strand of NZ_DCMW01000036.1, from coordinate 43,443 downwards.
TGGTGTTTCCCTTCGGTTACATTCGGTGATTCCCACCCCATGCAAAGGGGCCGGGATTAGATTGGACATCACGGTGTTGTACTGTGGTGCACCCGGCGATCGGAATCACAAGTGAGGAGGGGCCCGACATGATCCTTGTGCGTCAGGAGATCGGGGAAGTCCTGCGGGACTTCCGTCAGCAGAAGGGGCAGACCCTCCGCCAGGTCGCCAGCCGCGCCAGCGTCGCGCTCGGCTACCTCAGTGAGGTGGAGCGCGGCCAGAAGGAGGCTTCGAGCGAGATCCTCGCCTCACTGGCCGAGGCTCTCGACGTGCCGATCTCCACGATCATGCGCGAGGTGGGCGACCGCCTGTCCGTGCTCGAAGGTCTGCAGACGTTCCCGGACGTGGTCCCGGACGACCTCGTCGCTTCCGTCGACGCCGAGCTGACGCTCCGGTGACCGCCCTCCCTCACGGGAGAGTCCATGCGGCGCAGTGAATTCCGTCGCGCCGTCGACGATGAGTTCGGTCCCCGAGGCGGAGCGCTGCTCGACGATCTGGTCATCCCGGGGATCGGCGACCGCACGGCGTCGGCCGCGTTGGATGCCGGCGTGCCGCCGCGCGAGGTGTGGATCGCCCTCTGCATCGAGATGGACGTTCCGCCGGAGCGACGGCACGGTGTCGGGCGACTCGAACCCCGTCGATGACGACACGCCGCGTGCCTCGAAAATGTGTTCGAATCGTGCCGTAGTGTGCTGCACACGGGTCGTTTCGACCACGTGATCCCCGGCCGGTGCCGGATCTCCGACGCGATGTCGGAGCCCCCTCCTACCGTGGATCGCGTCATCGAGACCCCACGCCTTGTCGCAGCATCCGATCCGCCGGAGAGGAGCGCGACAGCCTACAGGCGACGGATTGCGAGCATAAGGAGCACGCCATGCCATCACCCGCTGACCGCGAGAAGGCCCTCGAATCGGCTCTCGCCCAGATCGACCGCCAGTTCGGCAAGGGGTCGGTCATGCGCCTGGGCAGCGACGAACGCGCCCCGGTCGAGATCATCCCGACCGGATCGATCGCGCTCGACGTGGCGCTCGGCGTCGGCGGGCTTCCTCGCGGGCGCATCATCGAGATCTACGGACCGGAGTCGTCGGGTAAGACGACGCTGACCCTGCACGCCATCGCGAACTGCCAGCGCGCCGGCGGGATCGCCGCGTTCATCGACGCGGAGCACGCCCTCGACCCCGACTACGCGCAGAAGCTCGGCGTCGACATCGATGCGCTCCTCGTGTCGCAGCCCGACACAGGAGAGCAGGCGCTCGAGATCGCCGACATGCTGATCCGTTCCGGTGCCATCGACCTGGTCGTCATCGACTCCGTCGCGGCTCTCGTGCCGAAGGCCGAGATCGAAGGAGAGATGGGTGATTCCCACGTGGGTCTGCAGGCGCGCCTGATGTCGCAGGCGCTGCGCAAACTGACCGGTGGGCTCAACACCACCAAGACCACCGCGATCTTCATCAACCAGCTGCGTGAGAAGATCGGCGTCTTCTTCGGCTCGCCCGAGACCACCGCGGGCGGAAAGGCGCTGAAGTTCTACGCCTCCGTGCGCCTGGACATCCGTCGCATCGAGACGCTGAAGGACGGCTCCGACGCCGTCGGAAACCGCACGAGGGTGAAGATCGTCAAGAACAAGATGGCCCCGCCGTTCAAGCAGGCCGAGTTCGACATCCTCTACGGTGTCGGTATCTCTCGAGAGGGAAGCCTGATCGACTTCGGCGTGGAGCACGGCATCGTCAAGAAATCGGGAGCCTGGTACACCTACGACGGTGAGCAGCTCGGCCAGGGCAAGGAGAACGCCCGGAACTTCCTGATCAAGAACGCGGATATCGCGGCGGACATCGAGACGAAGATCAAAGAGAAGCTCGGGATCGGCCAGCCCCGCGTTGAAGCCTCGGCCGACGAGTTGGCCGCCCGCCGACCGGCCTGATGGTCCGGTTCGCCGATGACGGGGGCGAGGAGGCGGATGAGCGCCTCGCCCCCGTCACGCCCCTCTTCGGCCCGCGTGGCAGTGGCGCAGACACGACGCGTATGGCCGCATCGGCGGCCGCGGATGAGCTTCCGCCCGACCGGGCCGGTGGATGGGATCGCACCTGGACGTCGGATCCGGGTCTTTCTCGAGAAGCCCACGAAACCGAGATCGTCGGTCATGCCGACGCCGACGAGGCCCGTGACGCCGCGGAGAAGCAGCTTCTGCGCAAGCTTCGGAGCAAGCCTCTGTCGATCGCGGAGGCCCGCGCGTTCCTCGCGACTCACGAACTCGACGACGGTCTCGCTGCGTCGATCATCGACCATGCGTGTCGCCGTGGCTACCTCGACGACTCGTCGCTCGCCGAGCACCTGATCCATGTCGCCGTCGATCGCAAGGGTCAGGGGCGTACCGCGATCGCCATGGCGCTGCAGAAGCGTCGCATTCCCCGTGACGTCGTCGACGCGGCGCTCGCGGGCCTGCCCGACGACGACGGCGATCGCGCGCTCGAGTTCGCGCGCACGAAGGCTCGGCAGCTGGACCGTGTCGAACAGGACGTCGCGCTGCGGCGGCTCGTCGGCCAGCTTTCGCGCCGGGGATACGCCGGTTCGGTCGCCATGGAGGCCGCGCGGCGTGCGCTTGACGAGCATCGTGGCGCGCGAGGCGTCAGGTTCTCCTGATCGCCGCCGCCCCGGGAGTGCCATGGTTGCCTTGGTGGGGCTTGATGCCGAGCGTGTGCTCGGCAGGTCACGATGGGCGATCGTAGACTGAGCAGATCATGTCCATGCCCTCCTCCGCGCCGACGCTGATCGCACCCTCTCCTGCCGCCACGACCGCCGACGGTCGAGCCCGCACCTACGAGGTGCGAACGCTCGGATGCCAGATGAACGTGCACGACTCCGAGCGTCTCTCCGGCTCCCTCGAGAGCGCTGGGTACGTCAAAGCGCAACAAGGCGACGAGGCTGACGTGATCGTCATCAACACCTGCGCGGTGCGTGACAACGCCGCCGGCAAGCTGTACGGCACGCTCGGGCATCTGAAGTCCCGGAAAGATCGTCACGAGGGCATGCAGATCGCCGTGGGCGGCTGCATGGCGCAGATGGACAAGCAGGCGGTGATCGACAAGGCGCCGTGGGTGGATGTCGTCTTCGGAACCCACAACATGGGCTCGCTGCCGAATCTGCTCGAGCGAGCTCGTCACAACGGCGAGGCCGAGCTCGAGATCCTCGAATCCCTCGACGTCTTCCCGTCGACGCTCCCGACCAAGCGTGACGCCGTTCACAGCGGATGGGTGTCCATCTCCGTCGGGTGCAACAACACCTGCACCTTCTGCATCGTGCCGAGTCTGCGGGGCAAGGAGAAGGATCGACGCCCCGGCGACATCCTGAACGAGATCCGGATGCTCGTCGACGACGGGGCCATCGAAGTCACCCTGCTCGGACAGAACGTCAATTCCTACGGCGTCGAGTTCGGGGATCGCCAGGCGTTCGGCAAGCTGCTCCGCGCCGCGGGGGAGATCGAGGGCCTCGAGCGGATCCGTTTCACCAGCCCGCACCCGGCGGCCTTCACCGACGACGTCATCGACGCGATGGCCGAGACGCCGCAGGTCATGCCGCAGCTTCACATGCCACTGCAGTCCGGAAGCGATCGGATCCTCAAGGCGATGCGACGCTCGTATCGCAGTTCGAAGTTCCTCGGCATCCTCGACCGTGTGCGCGAGCGCATCCCGCACGCGGCCATCTCCACCGACATCATCGTCGGCTTCCCGGGGGAGAGCGACGAGGACTTCGAGGACACGATGCGCGTCGTCGAGCAGTCCAGGTTTGCGTCGGCCTTCACCTTCCAGTACTCGATCCGTGAGGGCACGCCCGCGGCGACCATGCCCGACCAGCTGCCGAAGGCCATCGTGCAGGAGCGCTACGAGCGTCTCGTCGCCCTGCAGGAACGCATCAGTCTGGAGGAGAACCACGCCCAGCTCGGTCGCGAGCTCGAGGTCCTCGTCTCCACCGGTGAGGGCAAGAAGGACGCGGAGACGCACCGGCTCACCGGCCGCGCCGAGGACAACCGCCTCGTGCACTTCGAGGTTCCGCGCGGGTCCGAGGCTCCGCGGCCCGGCGATGTCGTGTCGGTGACGGTGACCCATGCCGCGCCGTTCCACCTGCTGGCGGACGCTCCGGACGGGCAGCCGCTGCGCATCCGCCGAACGCGCGCAGGGGATGCCTGGGATCGTTCGCAGGCCGAATCGTGCGGTGTGCCGGCGACGTCCGCCGCCGACGGTATCCGGGCGGTCTCCCTCGGGCTCCCGAGCCTGCGCATCGGCGGGTGAGCGCCGCGCGGCTGTGGGTGATCGCCGGCGCGACGGGCACCGGCAAGACGTCGCTCTCGCTCGCTCTCGCCGAGGAGCTGATCGGACGGGGGCGCCCGGCGGAGATCGTCAACGCCGATGCCATGCAGCTGTATCGCGGCATGGACATCGGGACGGCGAAGCTCGCCGAGTCGGCGCGTCGCGGCATCCCGCATCATCTCTTCGACGTGCTGGATGTCACCCAGGAGGCTGCGGTCGCCTGGTATCAGCCGACCGCGCGTGAGACCATCTCCGACATCTTCGCGCGTGGTGCGGATGCGGTGCTGGTCGGCGGATCGGGACTGTACGTCTCGAGCGTGGTCTTCGACTTCCGTTTTCCGCCCCACGACGACGCCGTGCGTGCCGAGTTGGAGGCCGACCTCGACCGGTACGGAGCCGGCATCCTTTTCGCGCGGCTGCGTGAGCTCGACCCCGCCACCGCCGCGCGCATCGATCCACGCAACGGTCGTCGGGTCGTCCGGGCGCTGGAGATCGTCATGCAGGGCGAGAGCACCCACGGTGCCGCGCTGCCGGAGACGCCGTCGCTGTGGCATCCGGAGACGACGCTCCTCGGCGTGCACGTCGACCGTGCCGAGCTGGTCGGACGGCTCGATCGCCGTGTGGAGGCGATGTGGGCGGAGGGGCTGGTGGCGGAGGCGGAGCGGCTGCGGGCGCGTGGCCTCGAAGACGGGGTGACGGCACGTCGCGCGATCGGCTACGCCCAGGCGCTCGCGCAGGTGGACGGCCGCATCGCTGAGAGCGACGCGATCGCGCAGACCCAGGCCCTCACGCGGCGCTACGCCCGTCGCCAGGTCTCGTGGTTCCGGCGCTATGACGCGCTGACGTGGGTAGAGCCGTCGCCCGATGCTGCCCGCGACGCCGTCGCACGCGTGCGGGCCGCAGCGCCCGTAGACTGACAGGATGCCGCAGACCGTCGCGTTCACCAAGGGCCACGGCACGGGGAACGACTTCGTCGTGATCGCCGATCCCGACGGTGCGCTCGATCTCACCGACGACCATGTCGCCATCCTGTGCGATCGACGCTTCGGCATCGGAGGAGACGGCCTGCTGCGCGTCATCCGCTCGACGTCGATCGAGGAGGGCGCCACCGCCGCCGCCTCCGGAGCGGAATGGTTCATGGACTATCGCAACGCCGACGGCTCGGTGGCCGAGATGTGCGGCAACGGCACGCGGGTGTTCGCGAAGTACCTCGTCGACACCGGTCTGGCGTCCCTGGAAGAGCCGCTGCGCATCGGCACGCGCGCGGGCGTGAAGACCCTGACGCGCAGCACCCTCGGATTCGAGGTCGACCTCGGCCGGTGGGATGTCGTGGACGACGACGTGCTCGTGCGTGCCCGCGGGCTGAGCGTCCCGCGACCGGGTCAGCATGCCGACCTCGGCAACCCCCATGTGGTCGTCGCGCTGTCGTCGGTGGAGGAGCTGCAGGACCTCGACCTCACCGTGGCTCCGATCCTCGATCCCGCGCCGCCGGCGGGAGCGAACGTCGAGTTCGTCGTGCCCGAAGACCCTCTCGTCCACGACGGCGTCGGCCGCATCCGGATGCGCGTGTTCGAGCGGGGCGTGGGGGAGACCCTCAGCTGTGGAACGGGCGTCGCCGCCGCCGCCCTCGCCGTGCGTCACTGGGCCGGAGCCGGCGCGCCCGAGCAGTGGAGCGTGGATGTCCCCGGCGGTCGTCTCGGCGTGCGCCTCGTGCCGCACGCCGACGGCTCGCACGTGCTGCTCTCGGGTCCGGCCGCCCTCGTCTACACCGGCGAGATCACCCTCGCCTGATCCGCTGCCTGCCGTGCCCCGACTCAGGCTGCTCGCCGTGCCCTGACCCGCTGCCTGCGCTGCCCTGGTTCAGTCTGCTCGCCGTGCCCTGACCCGCTGCCTGCGCTGCCCTGGTTCAGTCTGCTCGCCGTGCCCTGACTCAGGCTGAGGAGGGCGTGCCCGCACGTTGCCGCCGAATCACGGCGGCCGGGCGAGGCTCAGCCTGAGTTGGTGCCCACGCCTGCACACGCGTGCCCACGTGTGCCCACCGGTGCTTCGGATCTCAGGGCAGGGGGATGACGCCGGTCGCCGCCGCGCCGCGCCGCCGTACCTTGATCACCCGGAACCCGCGGCCGGTGGCCACCCGGTGCACGCTGTAGCCCCGTTCGAACGTCGCTGCGAGCCAGCGCTGGAGCGAGTCCGATCCGAGGTTGCGGGAGACCACGAGATGCGCGTCGGAGCGCTCGTCGAGGCGAGGGATCCACGTCTCGAGCAGCCCGTGGAGCTGATCCTTGCCGACCCTGATCGGCGGGTTCGATCGGATCGCCCGGAACGCGACATCGGCGGGAACATCCTCGGGTGTCACCGCGTTGACGTTGGCGAGGCCCAGGGATGCGGCGTTCCGGCGCGTGAGATCGAGCGCGCGCTCGTTGACGTCGACGGCCCAGATCGTCGCGTGCGGGGCTTCCAGGGCCATGCTGAGGGAGATCGGTCCCCACCCGCAGCCGATGTCCAGCAGATGGCCGCCCTGCGGCGGCATCGGCGTGTTGGCGAGGAGAACCGCCGTTCCGGCGTCGATGTGGTCTGGGCTGAACACCCCGCCGGCGGTCACGACATCCGCATCGCGGCCCGCCAGGGTCACGCGGATCGTGCGGAGGTTCTCGGGACTTGCGGGAGTCGCGGTGAAGTAGTGATCGCTCCCCATGGAGCACGAGCGTAGCGGAGCGGACAGCCTCAGGGGGAGCTAGAATTCACCGATGCCCGCTCGGCGCGAGAGAGCGCGCCCCGGGTGTGACGAGCCGCGGCTGCGATGCCGCCGGCCACGATGACGAAAGGCGAGGATGACCGATACCACCACGACGCACGGAGCCGACGACGCACCGCTCGACCCCGTCGAACGCGTGCTGTCGCGGGCGAACGGGCGGTCGGGTGTCACGGTTTTCTCGGGGGCGCAGGCGCTGCAGGATGTGCGCACCGCCGGCCGCGGTGACGACGATGGCGCCCAGTGGGATCGCGAAGACCGCGCGGCGCTGCGACGCGTGCCGGGGCTGTCGACCGAACTCGAGGACGTCACCGAGGTCGAGTACCGCCAGCTGCGCCTGGAGAACGTCGTCCTGGCGGGGGTGCACCCCCAGGGGGAGCAGGAAGACGCCGAGAACTCGCTGCGCGAGCTGGCGGCCCTCGCCGAGACCGCCGGGGCGGTCGTTCTCGACGGCGTGCTTCAGCGGCGGCCGCATCCCGACCCCGCGACCTACCTGGGCCGAGGCAAGGCCGAGGAGCTGCGCGACCTCGTCGCCGCTGTGGGCGCCGACACGGTGATCGCCGACACGGAGCTGGCCCCTAGCCAGCGGCGCGCGCTCGAAGACGTCGTGAAGGTGAAGGTCATCGACCGCACGACGGTGATCCTCGACATCTTCAGCCAACATGCCAAGAGCCGCGAGGGAAAGGCGCAGGTCGAGCTGGCGCAGCTCGAGTACCTGCTTCCGCGCCTTCGTGGATGGGGTGACTCGATGAGCCGCCAGGCCGGAGGTCAGGTCGGAGCCGCGGGCGCCGGGATGGGCTCCCGCGGACCGGGTGAGACCAAGATCGAGCTGGATCGCCGCCGCATCCGCACCCGCATGGCGCAATTGCGTCGCCAGATCGCGTCGTTCGCCCCCGCACGGGCCGCCAAACGGGCCGAGCGAGACCGTCACACCGTGCCGTCGGTGGCGATCGCCGGATACACCAATGCCGGAAAGTCGAGTCTTCTCAACCGCCTGACGAGCGCTGGCGTGCTGGTCGAGAACGCCCTTTTCGCAACTCTCGACGCGACGGTGCGGCGCACCCAGACCTCCGACGGGCGCGTCTACACGTTCACCGACACGGTCGGCTTCGTGCGCAATCTGCCGCATCAGCTCGTCGAGGCTTTCCGCTCGACGCTCGAAGAGGTCGGTGAGGCCGACGTCGTGCTGCACGTGGTCGACGGCGCTCATCCGGACCCCGCCGCGCAGCTCGCGACGGTGCGGGATGTGATCGGTGACGTCGGTGCGCGTGAGCTGCCCGAGCTGGTCGTGTTCAACAAGGCCGACCTCATCGATGACGACACGCGGCTGGTGCTGCGCGGACTCGAGCCCGATGCGGTGTTCGCCTCGTCGCGAACCGGCGAGGGCGTGGACGAGATCCGTGCCCGGATCGAGGGGATGCTGCCGCTTCCTCCGGTCGAGGTTCGCGTGCTCGTGCCGTACGACCGCGGCGACCTCGTCTCGGCCGTGCACGAGACGGGCATCATCCTGACGCAGGAGCACGTCGCGGACGGCACCGCCATCCATGCTCATGTGCCGGCGATCCTGGGCGCGCGACTCGCACCGTTCCTCACCGCCTGACCGGCCGATCGCCGAACCGTCGGCAGGCGGCGCTGCTCACCGCTGCAGCTCGATCGGCGCGACCCCCGGGGTGTCGAACCCGAAGACGGCGCCGAGGAAGGCGTACTCAGACTCCAGCGCGTGGACGATGGTCTCCGCACGACGGAATCCGTGTCCCTCGCCCTCGTACAGCACGTATGCGTGCGGCACGCCGCGCGCCGATAGCGCATCGCGAATGGCTTCGGACTGGGCGGGAGGCACGACCGCGTCCTCGCTGCCCTGCAGAAGGAGCAGGGGCGCCGAGAAGCGCTCCGCGTGGGTCAGCGGGGATCGCTGGATGTAGAGCTGCTCGGCCTCCGGCAGCGGCCCGATCAGACCGTCGAGGTAGCGGGCTTCGAAGTCATGCGTGTCTTCGGCGAGGGCGCGGGCATCGCCGACGCCATAGCGGGAGATGCCGGCGCTGAAGACGTCTCCCGTGACCAGGGCACCGAGCACCGTCCACCCTCCGGCCGAACCGCCGGCGATCGCGACGCGATCCGGGTCCGCGAGTCCGCCGTCGATGAGTCCCCGGGCAGCGGCCACCACGTCGGCCACGTCGACGACGCCCCACTGCCCGCGCAGGCGCTCGCGGTAGGCGCGCCCGTACCCGGTCGAGCCGCCGTAGTTCACATCCAGGACGCCGATGCCGCGGCTGGTGAGGTACGCGGCCCGCGAGGAGGCGACCGGACCGACATGCGAAGTGGGGCCACCGTGGACGAAGACGACGTAGGGGGGTCGTTCACCGTCGGCAGCGGTGACATCCGGGTTGGTGGGCGGGTACGCGAACGCGTGAACGGGGCCTGACGGGCCGTCCACCGTGACAGCCGTGGCCCGTGGCGTCCATTCCTCCCCCCACGGCGGGGATGATTCGCGCACCGCGACCACCGTCCCGTCCGAAGCGTCGACGCTCCAGACGCCGGTTCCACCGCCGGGCACCGCACCGGAGACGAGCGCACGCGCTCCCCGAGCGTCCTCGATCACGACGCCTGAGACCGCAGGGACCGGCAACGTCGTGGTCGCACCGGTGGCGGGATCGACCGTCACCACATGATCTGCGCCGTCCGTGCGAACCGCCACGACGTGGTCGTCCGCAATGGTGTACCAGGACAGTCCGAGCACCCACAGTCCGCCTCCGGTGTCGGCGTCGGCAGGGGCGAACGAAGCCCTCGGGGCCTCGTCCCCGAGCCGCCACCGCATGAGATTCCACCGACCGGACGCGTCGTCGAGGTACAGCAGGGTCTGCTCGTCCAGCCAGCGCGGCTGGAGGACGGAGCGGTCGCCGGTGACGGGAGCCGTCCATTCGCCTACAGTGCCGCCCTCGATGCGTCCGACGCGCACCTCGGCGCGTTCCCAGGGCATGTTCGGATGGTTCCAGGCCACCCACGCCAGGTGGGTTCCGTCGGGGGAGAGCGCGGGCTGTGCGACGAAGTCACTCCCTCGTACCAGGACGACGATCGCGGCGTCGTCGTCCGCGGCTGATCCGTCCACCGGAATGCGGACGATCGCGCGGCGGGGAACGGCCAGCCCGGGATCGTGCTCCTCGCGGACGGCGAGCAGGACGCCGTCGCGCCACTCGAGGCCGCCGTGGCGCGCGTGGCCCGCCACGGGAGTGAGGGGACGCACGGTCCCGTCGACGACGGAGTACACGCGCTGATCCGTCTTCTCGACGAAGAACAGCGTTCCGGCTTCGTCGGCGGTCCACGCGCCGCCGCCGTACTCGTGCACGGTGCTTCGCGCGTTCCAGGGAGCGGGCAGCACATCCTCAACGTCTCCGCCGTCGCCGCGGCGGCGTACCGCGACGCGACCGGCCTCGGCCGGAACGGGCTCGCCCCACCACACGTCCTCCCCGACGAAACGAGCTCCGTCGATCCGGGGCGACGCCGCTGAGGCCGCCTCGGCGGTGATCAAAGAGGGCCAGGAGCCGTAGGGGAGTTCGGAGGTCATCGTCCCACCGTACGACGCGGTGACCTCCCTGCGGGCTCAGCGCAACGGCTGCGTGGGTGCGTTGCCGGGAAGGACCGCCGTGTCGCTTTCCACATCGGCCGTCGGTTCAACACCGACCGTCGGTTCCGCGTCGCTATCAGACGGTGACCTCTCGAGCAGGGCGGTGACGAGCCACACGGCGAGAGCGAGGACGATGACCAGGGCGATTTCGCCGAAAGTCAGGGGCCGCAGTGCGAACAGCAGGAGCATGGCGAGTACGAGGACGACGACGCGCACGAGCACGCGCTGGCGATTCATCGCGTCCCCGAAGGCGCCCGTGTCGAGCCCTCGACTGCGCAGTCCCGATCGCGCCGACGCGGTGAGCGAGCCGGCCACGGAGCGGATGCGCCGTGCCGGTGCCCAGCGGCCGCTCAGCCATGCCGCCACGGCGACGACGATGCCGAGGAAGGTCAGGACGACCGCCGTGTCGCGGACGGCGCCGATCACCGTGTCGTAGATCGACTCCAGAGTGCGAGCGGGGATGCCGAGACCGGGTGCGTTGAGGCTGAGGACGGCTCCCGCGCTCGCGAGGGCTACCGCGAGCAGCCCTGCGCCGATCGTGATGGCGAGGCCGACCCCGAGCACGGCCGTCGACCGTCGGCGCGCGATCAGCACCCCGACGGCGGCGAGGCCGAGGGCGACGAAGGGGATCCAGTAGCCCGCTGTGACGGCGAGGTTGTAGACGGTGCCCACCAGAAGCAGCCCATCGGCCTGGACGATGACGATGGTCTGATCGATCGCCGGCATGGAGGTGACGAAGCCGAAACCCTGCGCGGCCAGTCGTGTCTTCAGCTCCTCGATGATCGGGCCGAGCTGGATGCCGAGGGCGCCGGTGTCGTCGATCGCGATCGCGGTGGAGTCGTCGCCGGTCGCCGCGGCGACGAGCGCACGATGACTGGCGACGAGAGCCGTTCGCCACACCTCGGGGAATGCGTCGGACTGGACCACTCCGGTGATCGCCGAGTCGATGAGGCCCTGTACGCCCTGCACGGCCGGTTGGCGGAGCAGGTCGAGCGCCGACGACGCGGCGGGCGGCAGGTCCAGGCTCTGCACGCCGTCGATGACGTCGTTCGTGATGCCCTCGACGTCGACGGCCGCGTTGACGGCGGTGGAAGCCTGGTCGATCACCAGCTGCTGCACATCGGGATCGTCGGCGAGGGGGCCGAAGGTCTGCACGAACGCGTCCTCGCTCACGAGTTCCGCCCGTGCCCACGTGCCGAGGACGGAGACGGGCACCAGGATGCCGGCGAGCACGATGCAGACGGCCGAGATGAGCGCACGCCACCATCCGGTGCGACCAGCGCGGTCTGAGACGGGTGTTTCTCCGCTGAGCTCCGAGGACGCCTGGGAACGAAGGTCGGCGTTCTCCGCTTTCAGCCGTTCGATCTCCGCGCGGAGATCGGCGATGTCTGTCGTGGCCATGGCGAGGGCTCCCTCTTGTCGGGTCAGCCCCATTGTGGCGGGAACGCCGCCCCGTTCGCACGTGTGCCCCGGATCAGGTTCTCCGACGCCCTCAAGCGGCCGGACACCCTTTTCCCGAATTCTGGTTTCTTGCCCGAATTCTGGCGCTTGTCTCCTGGATCCTGGCCTCGTGCGAGGTGAGGCGTCGGCGTGAGAGTTCCGTCCTGCCCCCGCCTCCTGCTGACCCAACTCAGGCTGAGACACCCTCGGGAAGCCGCCACGGCACCAGAGTCACCGGCACAGCCTGAGTTGTTGCACGCGCGGTGCGCTGGCCGGCCGAGGAGACGGCCGTCAGACGGCGCGCATCACCGCCACCACTTTGCCGAGCACGACGGCCTCGTCCCCGAGGATCGGCTCGAACGCGGAGTTCCGCGGCAGCAGCCACACGTGACCGTCGCGCTGGCGGAAGGTCTTGACGGTCGCCTCCCCGTCGAGCATCGCGGCGACGATGTCGCCGTTCTCGGCCGTCGGCTGCGAGCGCACCACGACCCAGTCGCCGTCGCAGATGGCCGCGTCGATCATCGACTCGCCGGACACCTTGAGCATGAACAGGTCGCCCTTGCCGACCAGCTGCCTCGGCAGCGGGAAGACCTCGTCGATCTGCTGGTCTGCGGTGATCGGTACCCCGGCGGCGATGCGCCCGACGAGGGGGACCATGGCGGCATCGCCCACCGGGGGCGCCGCGTCGGCGGGGCTTTCCGTGCTCGCGCCGGGGAGGTCGATGAGCACCTCCATCGCGCGGGTCTTCCCGGCATCGCGGCGCAGGTAGCCGCTCAGCTCCAGCTGATTCAGCTGATGCGTCACGCTCGACAATGACTTCAGCCCGACCGCGTCGCCGATCTCACGCATGCTCGGCGGATACCCGTGCCGTGCGATCGATCGCTGGATCACTTCGAGGATCGCGAGCTGCTTGTCACTGAGGCTGCGGCGCCGCCGGGTCTGGGGTCGCGCGCGGCTCGTCGGCTCGGTCATCTCGTGCTCCTGTCTCCTCACCCCTCGTCGTCCGAGGGGCACCGGCCTTCGAATGTCGGAGGTCGGTGATGGGCTCTGCTCATCGAAACGGTATCCGCCCTCGTCCGACACGGTGTGCAAGCGCTCCGCGTGTCGTGTTCGAGAGAAGTCCACCGTTCGGGCCGCTTGACAGCTTATGATATCGAAGATAGCTTCGGAAGAGAGGTTCGCATCGCCGGCTCCCGGCCGAGTTCTGCGATGCGAACCTCCCGCCGAGAAGGAGGAGAGATGACCGCGATCAGCATCACCCCGCACCACCGCACCCGCCTGCGCATGACCGTGCGCGGCCGTCGCGTTCTCGCCGCCGCCGCGGCACTGCCCGCCGCCGCGTGCGTGGCGGTTGCGGTCATCAGCGGTGGCAGCGCGCTGGCGTCGCGGGATGACGCCGGCGACGCGGCCTCGTTCTCCACGGTCGTCGTGAGTGCAGGTGAATCGCTCTGGGCGATCGCGGAGCGCGTGGCACCGGAGAGCGATCCTCGAGACGTCGTCGACGACATCGCGCGCCTGAATGCTCTCGACGGTGTCGTTGTCTCGGCTGGTCAGGAGCTGGCCATCCCGGCGCGCTACGACACGGCACCGTAGTCCGCCGGGCGAAACGCGCCCGTACCATGGGAGGGGTGACCGCTCGCCTCGACGACCTTCCTCTCCGTGACGATCTGCGCGGAATGACTCCGTACGGTGCGCCTCAGGCACCGCTTCCGGTGACGCTCAACGTGAACGAGAACACCCATCCCGTGCCGGACGAGGTCGCCGCCGACATCCTCGATGCGATCGCTTTGGCGCTTCGGGACGTCAACCGCTACCCCGATCGCGAGTTCCTGCCGCTTCGCGAGGCGTTCGCGGACTACCTGGGTGAGGGGCTGCTTCCTGAGCAGATGTGGGCCGCCAATGGTTCCAACGAGGTGCTTCAGCATGTCCTGCAGGCGTTCGCCGGGCCGGGGCGGACGGCGTTCGGCTTTGCGCCCACCTACTCGATGTACCCGCTGCTGACCCGAGCGACCGGTGCTGCCTGGGTCGCGGGATCGCGCGAAGACGACTTCTCGGTGACCGCCGATTCGGCGGCCGACCAGGTCGCAGCAGCGGATCCCGATGTGGTGTTCCTGTGCGCCCCGAACAACCCGACGGGCACGCCGCTGCCTCTTGACGTGATCGCCGCGGTCTACGACGCGAGCAGGGCGATGGTCGTGGTCGACGAGGCGTACCAGGAGTTCGCGCCTCACGACGAGCCATCAGCGATCACCCTGCTCCCGGGGCGCGAGCGACTGATCGTCTCGCGCACGATGTCGAAGGCATTCGCCTTTGCCGGAGCTCGCGTGGGTTACCTCGCCGCCGACCCCGCGGTCGTGGACGCTCTGCGTCTGGTGCGCCTGCCGTACCACCTGAGTGCCATCACGCAGGCCGCCGCGCTCGCGGCGCTGCGTCACGCGCCGGTCATGCTCGGCATGGTCGACGAGATCGTCGCGCAGCGCGACCGCATCTCCGCCACCCTCGAGGCGCTCGGCTACCAGCCGCACCCGTCGTGGACGAACTTCGTCCTGTTCGGGGGAGTCCAGGACCCGGCGGCGACGTTCGGTGCCCTCTACGACCGTGGCATCCTCATCAGGGACGTGGGTATCCCGCACCACCTCCGCGTCACGGCGGGAACAGAGGCGGAGACGAGCGCGTTCCTTGATGCGCTGGCGTCGTTAGGATCGACGTCATGACCCGCACCGCCTCGCTCACCCGATCGACCAGCGAGTCGACGGTCGAGCTCCAGCTCGACCTCGACGGCACGGGGCGCAGCAGCATCGACACCTCGGTGCCGTTCTACGACCACATGCTGACCGCGTTCGCGAAGCACTCGCTCACCGACCTGACCGTTCGCGCGTCGGGCGACACCGACATCGACGCGCACCACACGGTCGAAGACGTCGCGATCGTGCTCGGGCGGGCGATCCGGCAGGCTCTCGGCGACAAAGCCGGCATCAGCCGCTACGGGGATGCGCTCGTCCCGCTCGACGAAGCCCTCGCCCAGGCGGTGGTCGACATCAGCGGTCGACCCTACCTGGTGCACATGGGCGAGCCGGCCGGTTTCGAACACCACCTCATCGGCGGCCACTTCACGGGGTCGTTGGTGCGCCACACTTTCGAGGCGCTGTCCTTCCAAGCGGCGCTGACCGTCCACGTGCGGGTGCTGGGTGGCCGGGACCCTCACCACATCGCCGAGGCGGAATACAAGGCATTCGCGCGGGCCTTCCGCCAAGCGAAAGCGCTGGATCCGCTCATCGACGGCGTGCCGAGCACGAAGGGCGCCCTGTGACCGACCGGCCCCTCGTCGCCGTTCTCGACTACGGATCCGGGAACGTCCATTCCGCGGTCAAGGCTCTCGTCGCCGCCGGAGCCGACGCGCGGCTGACGACCGACCGAGGGCTGATCCAAGACGCGGACGGACTCGTCGTGCCCGGCGTCGGCGCTTTCGAGGCGGTCGTCACCGCGCTGCGCTCACGGCGCGGCGACGAGCTCATCGGACGACGTCTGGCCGGCGGTAGGCCCGTGCTGGGGATCTGCGTGGGGATGCAGGTCCTCTTCGAGCACGGTGTGGAGCGGGGCGCGGACACTCCGGGACTGGGCGAGTGGCCGGGCGCTGTCACCGAGTTGGATGCTCCTGTCCTTCCCCACATGGGATGGAACACCGTCACGCCGGGGGCCGGCAGTCGCCTGTTCCGGGGAATCGAGGACGAGCGGTTCTACTTCGTGCACTCGTTCGCCGCCCAGCACTGGACGATGCAGACGCAGCGCCCCCTCGCCGAACCGGTCCTGACCTGGAGCGAACACGGCGTGCCCTTCCTCGCCGCCGTGGAGAACGGGCCGCTCGCGGCGACCCAGTTCCACCCCGAGAAATCGGGGGAGGCCGGCATCCGGCTGCTCGCCAATTGGATCGACGGGCTGGCGCCGACTAACCTCTGAATCCGTGCCTGCGCCCGGCCGCCCGGATCCGGTGCCGAGACGCACGAGGAGCTATGAACGATTTCGCATCAACGCCCCAGCTTGTCCTGCTTCCCGCGGTGGACGTCGCCGGGGGAAAGGCCGTGCGACTCACGCAGGGTGAGGCCGGTTCGGAGACGAACTACGGCGACCCGGTCGACGCCGCGACCGACTGGGCGCGCCAGGGGGCCCAGTGGATCCACCTCGTCGACCTCGATGCGGCCTTCGGCCGGGGCAGCAATGCCGGCATCATGCGCAAGGTGATCAAGTCGGTGCGCGGTGTTCAGGTCGAGCTGTCCGGCGGCATCCGCGACGATGCCTCGCTGGAGGCGGCTCTCGAAAGCGGCGCCTCGCGCGTGAACCTCGGGACCGCCGCGCTGGAGAACCCCGAGTGGGCGGCTGACGTGATCGGCCGCTACGGCGACCTCATCGCCGTCGGCCTGGATGTGCGTGGGACGACGCTCGCCGCGCGGGGCTGGACCCGCGAAGGCGGCGACCTGTGGACGGTGCTCGATCGCCTCGAGTCAGCCGGATGCAGTCGCTACGTCGTGACGGACGTGACGAAGGACGGCACCCTGCAGGGCCCGAACACCGACCTGCTGCGTGAGATGGTGACGCGAACACCGAAGCCCGTCGTGGCGTCGGGAGGCATCTCGAGCCTCGACGACATCGCCGCTCTCCGAGAGCTCGTGCCCCTCGGCGTCGAGGGTGCGATCGTCGGCAAGGCCCTCTATGCGAGGAACTTCACCCTCGCTGAGGCGCTGGATGTCGCCGGGCGCTGACTCCGCGCAGCCCGACGGCGGCTCGGACTCGGCGGGAGTCCCGTGGGAGGGACGCCGCTTCTCCGACAATCCCCACGCCGCTGACGACGGCCGTGCTGATCCCGCTCTCGAGCGGGCGCTGCGGGACTTCCGGGCGGGCGAAGGCTCCGAGGCGCAGGTCGTCGACGCGTACCGGACAGCCCGTCTGCTGATCCCCCTCATCGCGCAGAAGGGCGACGGTGACGGCGACGCGGTCGGTGCACACGGACTCGCGGTGGACAAGACGCAGGAGCTGTCGATCGTCACGGTCGCCGCACCGGACGGGCGACACGTGCTTCCGGTCTTCACGTCGGTCGACACCATGCGGGTGTGGGATGCGCAGGCGCGTCCGGTGCCCGCGGAGGGCATCAGGACCGCACTGGCGGCATCGGCGGACGACACCGACCTCATCGTCATCGATCCCGGCTCGGAGACCGAGTTCGTCATCCGCCGTCCGGCGGTCTGGGCGATCGCTCAGTCGCAGCAGTGGGAGCCGAGTCATCGTTCGCCCGAGGTGGCGGCCGGACTCAACGAGAGCGTCGGCGGCGAGCTGGCCATCATCGACCTCGCACTCGAACCCGGCGATCCGGGCGCGCGTGGACGCGGGCCCGAGCTGATCGTGCGCCTGCACCTGGCTGACGGTCTCGATCAGTCGCAGCTCGATGCCGTCCTCGCACGCCTGGCGAGACGATGGGCCGCGGATGACCGCGTCGCCGTGCTGGTGGACTCGCTCGCCGTGAAGCTCGTGCGCTCGGATCCGCTCAGCTGACCGGCCCGGTCCATTTCTCGCCCGGTCCCTTGCCGATGGGGTCGGGAATCGCCGATGCCTCGCGGAAGGCGAGTTGCACCGAGCGCAGTCCGTCGCGGAGGGATCGCGCGTGCATATCGCTGATCTCCGGGGCGCCGGCGGTGATGAGCCCGGCGAGGGCGTTGATGAGCTTGCGGGCCTCGTCCAGATCCTTCTGCGTGTCGGGGTCGTCGGCGAGTCCGACCTTCACGGCGGCCGCGCTCATCAGATGCACCGCGGCGGTGGTGATCACCTCGACGGCGGGGACATCCGCGATGTCGCGGGTCGCCGACTCGGCGGCGGCTTCCTGAGAGGCCCACCGAGCGTGACGTTCGTCGTCTGCGTGGCCGTGGTCGGGGGGAATCGTGGACACGTGGTGCTTTCTGGTAGACTTCAGCGGGCTTCAGAGCACTGTGCTCTGGAACGAAAGAGGATCACATCCCACCCGCGCTTGCCGCTCCAGGCTACCGGGTCCACGCACTCCGCTCCGGCGACACCATGTCGGAGTCGACCCGGAGACATGCATGTCGACCGAGGTACGGGTGCACGATGTCGGCGTTCGGACGCCGCGTCGGGTGGAATGGGGACTCTTCCGCCCGCGACATACCGTGTCGCGGTGGCCACCACCCGCACGAAGAGGAGTTCCGCATCAGCGATCCCCGCACCAACGAGCGCATCCGCGTGCCTGAGGTCCGTCTCGTCGGCCCCAACGGCGAGCAGGTCGGCGTCGTCCGCATCGAGGTTGCGCAGCGTCTTGCTCAGGAGGCGGATCTCGACCTGGTCGAGGTCGCGCCCAACTCGAAGCCGCCCGTGGTCAAGATCATGGACTACGGCAAGTTCAAGTACGAGGCTGCGCAGAAGGCCAAGGAGGCGCGTCGCAATCAGGCGAACACGGTCCTCAAGGAGGTCCGGTTCCGACTGAAGATCGAGGCGCACGACTACATCACCAAGCTCAAGCGCGCCGAGGGCTTCCTCCAGGCCGGTGACAAGGTGAAGGCCATGATCCTGTTCCGCGGGCGCGAGCAGTCGCGTCCGGAGCAGGGCGTGCGACTGCTCCGCAAGTTCGCCGAAGACGTCGCCGAATTCGGCACCGTCGAGGTCAACCCGACGCAGGACGGCCGCAACATGACGATGGTGATCGCCCCGCACAAGAACAAGTCCGAGGCGAAGGCCGAGCAGAACGCTCAGCGCGCGGCGAACAAGGAAGCCTCGCGCGCATCGCGCACCGGCACCGACGGCGACACCGCCCCGGCGCAGTAGCGCTCCCCAAGACCCCCGCTCCGTCGGGACCCCGTTCCCGCCCGAGCGGGAAGAGACACGAAGGAAGAAAAATGCCGAAGCAGAAGACCCACTCGGGTGCCAAGAAGCGCTTCAAGATCACCGGCAGCGGCAAGCTCAAGAAGCAGCAGGCCGGAATGCGCCACAACCTCGAGGGCAAGTCGAGCCGCCGCACCCGCCGTCTGAACCAGGATCAGGTGCTGTCGAAGGCCGACACCAAGCAGGCCAAGAAGCTTCTCGGCCGCTGACGCGGCCCGTGCACGAATAGGAACGAAACGAAATGGCTAGAGTCAAGCGGGCCGTCAACGCCCACAAGAAGCGTCGCGTCATCCTCGAACGCGCCTCCGGTTACCGGGGTCAGCGCTCGCGTCTGTACCGCAAGGCGAAGGAGCAGGTCACCCACTCGCTCGTCTACGCGTACCGCGACCGTCGCAAGCGCAAGGGCGACTTCCGTCGCCTGTGGATCCAGCGCATCAACGCAGCCAGCCGTCAGCACGGCATGACCTACAACCGCTTCATCCAGGGCCTCGGCCTCGCGGGTGTGCAGGTCGACCGTCGCATGCTGGCCGAGCTCGCCGTGAACGAGCCGACCGCGTTCGCCTCGCTCGTCGAGACCGCCAAGAAGGCGCTGCCCGAGAACGTCAACGCCAAGAAGACGGCGTAAGGCTCTCTCTCGAAAGGGCGTCCTCCTCCGGGAGGGCGCCCTTTCGGCATCCCGTGCCACGCCCCGCGCGGCCGCATCGTCGGAGATTCGGCCCGATGTCGGACGATCGCGCCGGAATCCTCCGACATCGGCGCGATTCTCCGACATCGGGCCGGGCAGGTGGGGCGGGCGAGGCAGGGGGTGTGACGCGGGGCAGGTGGATGCGGGGCGCCGCGGGGCGCCGCCCCTAGACTGGTCGCGTGCTCGAGAACCCCCGGTCGCCGCGCGTGCGCGCCGTGGCGAAGCTCACCAAGCGCAGCGCACGCAAAGAGACGGGGCTCTATCTCCTCGAGGGGCCACAGGCCGCGCGGGAGGCGCTCGCCTTCCAACCCGGAACGGTCGTCGAACTGTTCGCGACACCGGCCGCGTTGGAGAAGCACACCGACATCCGCGATGCGGCCGCGTCCGCCGGAATCGAGCCGGTCTACACGACCGAGCCCGTGCTCGACGCGATGGCCGACACGGTGACACCCCAGGGGATCGTCGCGGTCGCGCGGCAGGCTCCCACGTCGGTCCGTGAGATCTTCGCCGGCTCGCCTCGGCTGGTGGCGGTGTGCGAGGAGGTGCGCGACCCGGGGAACCTCGGCACGATCATCCGTGCCGCCGATGCGGTCGGCGCCGACGCCGTCATCCTCACGGGCAACACTGTCGATCCGTACCACCCGAAGGTGGTGCGTTCGACGACCGGTTCGCTGTTCCACCTACCGATCGCCATCGGCGCCGACCTCGAGACCGTCGTCGAGCTCGCTCACGCCGCCGGCGTGCGGGTGGTCGCCGCCGACGTCGGAGGAGAGGACTTCCTCGCTCGACGTGAGATCCTCGCCGAACCGACCGCCTGGGTCTTCGGCAACGAGGCGCGGGGTCTTCACGACGAGGCCGTCTCGCTGGTCGACATGTCGATGCGGCTTCCGATCTACGGACGCGCCGAGTCGCTCAATCTGGCTACCGCTGCCAGCGTCTGCCTCTACGAAACGGCGTTCGCGCAGCGCGCCGACTGAGCCATCTGACCAGCGCGAGTCGATTACAGCTCGGTTAAGGTCGCGCGTCACCTCTGGAGCGGCGGTTCCCCCGGGGCTATGTTCAGGCCATGACGACATCCGATGCCTCATCGGCGGCCCGAACGTCGAACATCACCGTGCGACGCGGTGAGCCGCTCGTCGTCATCGACCACGTCGACAAACACTTCGGCGAACTCCATGTGCTGCGCGACATCAACACCGTGGTCAACCGCGGCGAGGTCGTGGTCGTGATCGGGCCCAGCGGGTCCGGAAAGTCCACGCTGTGTCGCGCCGTCAACCGTCTTGAGACGATCGATTCGGGGACCATCACCATCGACGGCGTCCCGCTGCCCGAAGAGGGGCGCGCGCTGGCGAAGCTGCGTGCCGACGTCGGCATGGTGTTCCAGTCGTTCAATCTGTTCGCCCACAAGACGGTGCTCGAGAACGTCACTCTTGGTCCGATGCGCGTGCGGGGCCTCAAGAAGAAGGATGCCGAGAAGCAGGCGATGGAGCTCCTGGATCGCGTGGGAGTCGCCAATCAGGCGGCCAAGATGCCCAGTCAGCTCTCGGGTGGCCAGCAGCAGCGTGTCGCCATCGCCCGTTCGCTGGCGATGAATCCAAAGCTCATCCTCCTCGACGAACCCACCAGCGCACTCGACCCGGAGATGATCAACGAGGTCCTCGACGTCATGGTCGGTCTCGCCCAGGAGGGCATGACCATGATCGTCGTCACACACGAGATGGGATTCGCACGCAAGGCCGCAGACCGCGTGCTGTTCATGGCCGATGGAGCCATCGTCGAAGAAGCCGCACCCGAGCAGTTCTTCACGAACCCGCAGAGCGAGAGGGCCAAGGACTTCCTGTCCAAGATCCTCGAGCACTGAAAGGACCGCTCCGCGACGCAGGGCGGGAATCGAGAAGAGGTCGCTTCGGCGACCGCACACAGCAAAGGACGAGACATGAAGCGAGCGAGACTCCCGCTCATCGCGCTGGCCGCCGCCGGCGCCTTGGCGCTGACGGCCTGCGGTGGCGGGGACACCGCCGGTGACGATGCCGCTCCCGAGCCGGCAGAAGATGTCACCTTCGACGAGGGCACGACGATGGCGGCGCTCAACGAGGCCGGCACCATCACCATCGGCACGAAGTTCGACCAGCCGCTGTTCGGCCTGGTCGGTCCCAGCGGCGAACCCGAGGGCTTCGACGTCGAGATCGGCAAGATCATCGCCGCCCAGCTGGGCATCGCCGAAGAAGACATCGAGTGGGTCGAGACCGTGTCGGCGAACCGTGAGCCGTTCATCGAGAACGGCCAGGTCGACATCGTGGTCGCGACGTACACGATCAACGACGCCCGCAAGGAGGTCGTCTCTTTCGCCGGGCCCTATTACATGGCCGGGCAGTCCATCCTCGTTCTCGCCGACAACGAGGACATCGCCAGCGAAGAGGACCTCGTCGGCCAGCCGGTGTGCTCGGTGACGGGGTCGACTCCGGCGGCCATGCTGGAGGAGATCGGTGCGGAGCCGGTCCTCACGGACACCTACTCGAACTGCCTGGAGCCCCTGCGAAACGGTCAGGTCGTCGCGGTGTCGACCGACAACGTCATCCTGGCCGGCCTCGCCGCGCAGAACGAGGGCGAGTTCAAGGTCGTGGGCGAGCCGTTCACCGATGAGCCCTACGGCATCGGCTTGGCGCTGGATGACACCGACTTCCGCATGTGGATCAACGACGTGCTGGAGGAGTCGTACGCCGACGGCAGCTATGAGCAGGCGTGGAACGACACCGCCGGTGCCGTGCTGCCCTACGTCGAGCCGCCGACACCGGACCGCTACTGACCCGATGAGGGTGTGCCGCACTCGCCTGCGGGACACCCTCATCCCACCGATCGAGAGGAGGCCCGATGGAGCAGCTCTGGTCGCTCATGCCCGAGTTCTGGGAGGGATTCCGCGTCACCCTGCTGCTGCTGGTCGTCTCGGGTGTGCTGGCCCTCGTGCTCGGCACCGCGATCGCGGCGATGCGCATCTCGCCGGTTCCGGTGCTGCGCGGATTCGCCGCGGCGTGGACCGAGATCGCGCGCAACACCCCGCTGACGCTCGTGTTCTTCTTCACGGCCTTCGTCATGCCGATGCTCGGCGTGCGTGCGCCCTACGTGCTGCTCGCCTTCGTCGCCCTCACCTACTACACGTCGCCCTTCGTGGCTGAAGCCCTTCGCTCGGGCATCAACGGCGTGCCCGTCGGTCAGGCCGAGGCGGCGCGCAGCATCGGGCTCGGATTCCGGCAGACGGTCTCGCTCGTGGTGCTTCCGCAGGCGTTCCGGATGACGGTGCCGCCGCTCATCAACGTCTTCATCGCCCTCACCAAGAACACCTCGGTGGCGGGCGGATTCTTCGTGGTGGAACTGTTCGCCACGACCCGGCAGCTCGCGAACGACAACGGCAACATCGTCATCCCGATCCTGCTGGTGGCCGCGGCCCTCTACCTCGTCATCACGGTGCCGCTCGGCTTCGCGGCCGGCCAGCTCGAGAAGCGGTGGGTGGTGTCACGATGAGCGGATCGAGCGTCCTCTTCGACGCGCCGGGCCCGAAGGCTCGTCGCAATTCGCTGATCGCCTCCGTCGTCGCGGGGGCGGTGCTGATCGCGCTCGCCGTCTGGGTCTTCCTGATCCTCGCCGCGCCCCGTCAATCCGGCGGCATCACCCTTCCGGGCATGTTCGACGGGAGCCGATGGGACATCTTCACCGATCCCGAGGTGTGGCAGTTCATCGGGCGAGGGGTGCTGGCGACGCTGCAAGCCGCGGCGGTGGCCGCTGTCGGTGCCGTGGCCCTCGGAGTCGTCTTCTCGCTCCTGCGGAGCTCGGAGCACGCGTGGATCCGCGTGCCGACCGCGTGGCTGCTGGAGTTCTTCCGCGGTATGCCGGTGCTGCTGATGATGCTGTTCATCCTCCTCGTCGCATCGACCGGTGCGTTCTGGGCGGTCGTGATCGCCCTGATCATCTACAACGGCACCCTCATCGGCGAGGCGCTGCGAGCGGGACTCGCGGCGCTGCCGCGCGGTCAGCGTGAGGCGGCGCTGTCCGTCGGCATGCGCTACTTCCAATCGAAGATTCTCGTCGAGTTCCCGCAGGCGTTCCGCCAGATGCTCCCGATCATCGTGGCGCAGCTGGTCGTGCTGCTGAAAGACACGTCTCTCGGATACATCGTGGGATACAACGAGCTCATCCGCACCACGATGAACAATCTCGGCAGCTTCTACGGCAATCGGTACATGTTCTCGCTGTTCGTGGTGACCCTGGTGCTCTACCTGGCCATCAACCTGAGCCTGTCGTGGTTCGCTCGATGGCTGTCGCGGCGCACCGCGTCCGGCGGTGGCAAGGTGCGGAAGGGGGCGTCCACGCCGGAGGATCCCGATCAGGCACTCCTCGTCGCCGAGGCCAACGCCAAGGCGCGGATGTCGGAGTCGCAGACGGGGCGCTGACGGGCGGAGTGTCGCACGTCGGTAGACTCGTCTCTCGTGTCCGACGAGGTTGCCCCCGAGATCACCCCCGAGGCGGTGGAGACCGCGGTGACCGCCGCGCTGTCCGCCATCGCCGAGGCTGCCGACTCCGCAGAGTTGAAGGCGGTGCGCGCCGCGCACACGGGCGAAGGCTCGCCCCTGGCGCGCCTGAACGCACGAATGCGCGATGTGCCCAAGGACAAGAAGGCGGAGTTCGGCAAGCTCGTCGGTCAGGCCCGCGGACAGGTCTCGCAGGCGCTCGCCGCACGAGAGGCCGAGATCGTCGAGGCCGAGACCGCGGCGCGCCTGGAGGCCGAACGCGTCGACATCACGGCCCTCGCCCATCGCGCGCGCACTGGCGCTCGCCATCCGCTGACCCTGCTCCAGGAGGAGATCTCCGACATCTTCGTCAGCATGGGGTGGGAGATCGCCGAAGGACCCGAGCTCGAGCACGAATGGTTCAACTTCGACGCGCTGAACATCGCGCCGGACCACCCGTCCCGGCAGATGCAGGACTCCTTCTACGTCGACCCGGTCGAGCGGCACCTCGTGATGCGAACCCACACCAGCCCGGTGCAGATGCGGTCGATGCTCGAACGCGACATCCCGATCTACGTGCTCTCCCCGGGGCGCGTCTACCGTGCCGACGAATTCGATGCCACGCACCTTCCCGTCTTCTCGCAGTTCGAGGGACTGGTCATCGACCGCGGCATCACGATGGCGCACCTCAAGGGAACGCTCGACCACATCGCACGCGTGCTGTTCGGCAGTGAGGCCAAGACGCGCATGCGCGCCAACTACTTCCCGTTCACCGAACCGTCCGCCGAGTTCGACCTCTGGCACCCGACCTTCACCGGCGGCGCCCGATGGATCGAATGGGGGGGATGCGGAATGGTCAACCCCAACGTGCTGCGTGCGGCCGGGATCGACCCGGAAGAGTACTCGGGCTTCGCCTTCGGAATGGGCTTCGAGCGGACCCTCATGTTCCGCAGCGACGTGAAGGACATGCGTGACATGGCCGAGGGCGATGTGCGCTTCAGCAAGCAGTTCGGAATGGTGGTCTGATGCGCGTCCCCCTGTCATGGCTGCGTGAGTACGTCGACGTCGCCGCCGAGTCCACGCCCGAGGACGTCCTCGCGGCTCTGGTCGCCGTCGGGTTCGAAGAGGAGGACGTGCATCGGTTCGAGCTCTCCGGGCCCATCGTCGTCGGCGAGGTGCTGGAGTTCGTCGAGGAGCCGCAGAAGAACGGCAAGACCATCCGCTGGTGCCAGGTCGACGTCGGCGACGGCGTGCGCGGGATCGTGTGCGGTGCCGCCAACTTCTTCGCCGGTGACAAGGTCGTCGTGACCCTGCCCGGCTCGGTCCTTCCGGGGCCGTTCCCCATCGCCGCGCGGAAGACGTACGGTCACGTGTCGGACGGCATGATCGCGTCGGCCAAGGAACTCGGCCTCGGCGAGGAGAGCGACGGGATCCTGCGTCTGGTCGAGATCGGCATCGACGCCCCGGCCGGGACGGATGCGATCGGTCTGCTGGGGCTGGACGACGTCGCCGTCGAGATCAATGTGACCCCCGACCGCGGCTACGCGCTGTCCCTCCGGGGTGTGGCGCGGGAGTACTCCCACGCCACCGGTGCGCCCTTCCGCGATCCGGCGGAGCGCGACGGTGCCGAGGTGCGCATCGACCGCCACGAGTTCGCGGTCGCCGTCGACGATCAGGCGCCGGTGCGAGGCCGCGCGGGGGCGACGGAGTTCGTCGCCCGCGTGGTGCGCGACGTCGACCCGACCAAGCCCACCCCGTCGTGGATGGTCGCCCGCCTCACGCTCGCCGGCATCCGGTCTCTCGGGATCCTCATCGACATCACCAACTACGTGATGCTCGAGCTGGGGACGCCGATCCACGGCTACGACCTCGACGCGCTCAGCGGGGGGATCGTCGTCCGTCGCGCGCGTGCGGGGGAGCGGCTCGAGACCCTGGACGGGAAGGTCCGCGACCTCCACGTCGAAGACCTGCTGATCACCGACGCGTCAGGCCCGATCGGTCTGGCCGGCGTCATGGGCGGCGGGACGACCGAGATGGGCGCTTCGACGCGCAACGTGCTCGTCGAAGCGGCCGTCTTCGAGCCGATCACGATCGCGCGGACCGCCCGTCGGCACAAGCTGCCCAGCGAAGCGTCGCGCCGGTTCGAGCGAGGCGTCGACCCCGCCCTGCCGGCGGTGGCCGCGCAGCGGGTGGTCGATCTCCTGGTGGAGCTCGCCGGCGGCACCGACGAGCGCGTCGGAGGTGCGCTCGGGACCGACATCGCGCGGACGTCGATCGAGCTGCCGAGTGCGTTCGTCGCCGGCCTCGTCGGCGTCCCCTACACGGTCGAGGAGATCGTGTCCTCGCTCGAGATGATCGGGTGCGCCGTGACGACGACCGATCCAGGATGGACGGTCGTCGCGCCGACCTGGCGTCCCGACCTCACCGACAAGTGGACGCTCGCGGAGGAGGTCGCCCGGATCACCGGCTACGACCGCATCCCCTCTCAGCTGCCGCTCCCGCCGTCCGGTCGCGGACTGACCGCCGCGCAGAGCGGTCGTCGCCGCGTGTCGAACGCGCTCGCGGCTGCCGGCTACGTCGAGACGCCCTCCTTCCCCTTCACGACCGAGGCGCAGAACGATCTCCACGGTTCCGCGGACGGCGGGCACCTGCCGAGCATCGAACTCGCCAACCCGCTCGACGGCCAGGCCCCGTTCCTGCGCCGGTCGCTCGTCCCCGGCCTGATGCAGGTCGCCCACCGCAACGTCTCGCGCGGCCTGACGGATCTGGCGCTGTACGAGACCGGCGTCGTCTTCCTGCCCCGCGCCGGAGTCTCCTACGGAACCGCGCACGTCCCGCCGCCGGCCGTGCGCCCGTCGGCGGCCACGCTCGCCGAGCTGGATGCCGCGATCCCGCCGCAGCGTCGGCATGTCGCCGTGCTGCTGACCGGATCGCTCGTGGCGAAGCAGCCGGGTGAGCCCGCGCGTGCGGCGGACGTCGCCGATGCCCTCGACGCCGTCCGCACGATCGCGCTCGCGGCGGGGGTCGAGGTCGACGTGTCGCAGGACACGCGAGCGGCGCTGCACCCCGGTCGCACGGGCACCCTGCGTGTGCGCGGCGAGGTCGTCGGTCACGTCGGCGAGCTGCTCCCGGCCGTCGCAGCGGACGCGGACCTGCCGGGCCGCGTCGTCGTCGCCGAACTCGACCTCGACCGCATCCTCGGGCTCGCGGGCGACCGCGTGGTCGCCGGATCGCTCTCGACCTATCCCGCGGCGACGCAGGACGTGTCTCTGGTCGTCGCGGCCGAGGTTCCGGCCGCGGACCTCGCGGAGGCGTTGCGCGAAGGCGCAGGAAACCTCCTCGAAGACCTCCACCTGGTGGACGACTACCGCGGGCAGGGCATCGCGGAGGGGGCCAAGAGCCTGACCTTCGCGCTGCGCTTCCGTGCCGCCGACCGCACGCTCACCGCCGCGGAGGCGACCACGGCGAAACTCGCCGGCGTCGCCGTCGCCGAAGAGCGTCACGGCGCGGCCATCCGCGACTGAGCCGAACCCGAGAGGCCTGCCGATGTCGTCATTCCTGTACCGAATCGGTCGCTTCTCGGCCCGCCGCCGCTGGTGGGTGATCGCCGTCTGGCTGATCCTCGCCGTCGGCGGCGGCGCGCTGTCCAACGCGTTGGGCGGACAGCTGCAGAGCTCCTTCGAGATCCCCGGCACGCAGTCCCAGAACGCCCTGGACACCCTCGAACAGCGCTTCCCGCAGCTGAGCGGTGCGAGCACGCGCATCGTGGTGGCGACGCCGGACGGGTCGGACATCTCCGCCGACCAGGACCTCATCGTCACCGCCTGCGAGGACGTCGCCGCACTCGATGACGTCGCGATCGTCGAGTGCCCGTACGCCATGACCGCATCCGGGCAGACGCCGGCGTCGTCGGGGAACGCCGCGCAGGTCTCCGACGACGGCTCGATGGTTTACATCACCGCCGACCTGACCGTCGCGTCGACCGCCATCACCGACACGCTCGAGGACGGCATCGAATCGGCCATGGAGCCCGCCGTCGACGCCGGACTCGACGTCGCGTACTCCGGGCTGCCGGCGACGGCCGCGTCGGGCGTCGACTGGACCGAGATGGTCGGCCTCGGGATCGCCTTCGTCGTCTTGGCGATCACCTTCCTGTCCGTGATCGCGGCGGGCGTGCCGCTGGTCACGGCGCTGGTGGGCGTCGGCGTCGCCTCCAGCTCGATCCTCATCGTCGCGGCGTTCGCGCCGGTGTCGTCGACGGCGCCGCTGTTGGCGACCATGCTCGGCCTGGCCGTGGGCATCGACTACTCCCTGCTCATCACGTCACGTCACCGCACGCAGCTGGCCTCGGGAGTGGCGGTGCGGGAGTCGGTCGCCGTGGCCATCTCGACGGCCGGAACGGCGGTCGTGTTCGCCGGTCTCACCGTCATGATCGCGCTGCTGGGTCTCGCCGTGGCCGGAATCCCCTTCCTCACGATCATGGGGATCGGCGCAGCCGCGGCCGTGCTGTGCGCCCTCGCCGTGGCGGTCACGCTGCTGCCGGCGATCCTCGCCGTGCTGGGTCGTGCGCTGCGCCCGCGGCAGAAGCGGCCGTCCGGCCGGTCGCGCGCGCAGGAGACCCCGGGCGCCCCGGAGCCGCCCGCGGGCGAACCCGCCGCCGACGTCGAGGGGTCCGTCCCCGACGCGCCCGAGACCGAGGAGACGGCTGCGCCCCGGAGGCCGGCATTCTGGGGGCGCGCGGCGACCGCATCGCCGGTGGTCACCGTGATCGTCGTGTTCGCCGCGCTCATCGCCCTCGCGCTCCCCGCGATGGGGCTGAGACTCACTCTGCCGGACGCCGGCTACGACCCCGAGGGCACGACGGCGCGGACCGCGTACGACATGCTCGACAGCGGGTTCGGGCCGGGCTTCAACGGACCGCTCGTCATCACCGCCGACATCTCGGAGACCCTCGATGTCGAGGGCGCGCTGTCGGCCCTCGACGACGAGTTCTCCGCGGTGCCCGACGTCGCCTCGACCAGCCAGGCGGTCCCCAACGAGGCTCTCGACCTCGCGGTGCTGACGATCATCCCCGACAGTGCCCCCGCCGACCAGAAGACGGCCGACCTCGTCAGCGAGCTGAGGTCGATGGCGCCGGCGTTCGATGCGGCGAACGGTTTCACCTACGAGGTCACCGGTCAGACCGCCCTCGCCATCGACATCTCCGACCGGCTCGGGGCCGCGCTGCCCCCGTTCGCCGTGGTCGTGGTGGGGCTGTGCATCGTGCTGCTGACGATCATGTTCCGATCCCTCGCCGTCCCGCTGTCGGCGACGGTGGGCTACCTGCTCACGGTCGGAGCGTCCCTGGGCGTGGCGACGCTCGTCTTCGAGCACGGCGTCGGGGCCGGGCTCGTCGGCGTGGTCAAGGTCGGCCCGGTCGTGAGCTTCATGCCGATCCTCGTCATGGCGGTCCTGTTCGGCCTCGCGATGGACTACCACGTGTTCCTCGTGTCGCGGATGCGCGAGCACTTCTCCGAGACGCACGACGCCCGCGCGTCCGTCCTGCAGGGTTTCACGGCCTCGGCCCGAGTGGTCACCGCAGCGGCGCTCATCATGTTCTCGGTCTTCTTCTCCTTCGTGCCGGGCGGATCGGCGATCATCCAGCCCATCGCGCTCGCGCTGGGCGTCGGCGTGCTGATCGACGCGTTCATCGTGCGGATGACCCTGGTCCCGGCGGTGATGATGCTGCTCGGCGACAGGGCGTGGTGGTTGCCGGCGTGGCTCGAGCGCCTCCTGCCGGACGCGGACATCGAGGGCGAGGAGGTCCAGCGGATGCTGCGCCAGCGTGAATGGGCCGATGCCGGCGAGCGCGGGGGCGTGCACGCCGACCGGCTGCGGGTCGGCGACAGCGGCACGGTGACCTTCTCCGCGCGCGCACGGGACCTGATCCTGATCGGCGGACGTGGTGCCGGGGCCGTGGTGGCGGCGGTGGCCGGACGTGCGGCGGAGACCGAGGGCGACCTGCGCGTGTTCGATCGGATCGTGCCGTTCGACCGGGGCGCGGTGGCCCGTACGGCCGCCTATGTGCCGGCGGTGCCCGACGCGCCCGCGGGGGAGAGCGTTGCGGAGAGACTGCGGTCGCGGATCCCGAAGGGCGCGATGGGCGACGAGCGCGTGGCGGACGCCGCCGAGACCTTCGATCGGCTGTGGGATACCCTGCGGCCGGGGGAGGCACCCGAGATCGCGCCGGACACGCCCGTGTCCCATCTCGACGACGGCGGCCGGTGGGCGCTCGATGCCGCGGCGGCGCTGGCGGGCGAGTCGCCGCTGATCGCGATCGATCTCGCCGGGCGCGAGCCGGCGGCGGCGCTGCTGGCCGTCGTCATCGCCCGCGCCCCTCACCGGGCGACGCTCGTCCTCGCGTCGGATGCGCCGAGTCCCGTCACCGACCGGACGATCGTCACGGTCGCCGCGTCCGCAGCGGAGGTCCCCGCATGACCCGGTTCTGGCCGCTGACCCCCTCGCCGGCCGTCGGCCGCGCTCGCTGGCCGATGATCCTCGTGATCGCCCTCGCCGTAGTGGCCCCCGTGCTCATCGTCCTCGCGCTGGCGCCGCGGACGAGCGGCGACGCGGTGCCCGCGGCGATCGTGAACCTCGACGTGCCGATCCAGGACGGCGACTCGACCGTGGCCGCCGGCAAGCTCCTCACGCAGAACCTCGTCACCGCCGACGACGACATCGCGTGGACCCTCACCGATGCGGACACGGCGTCGTCTGGTCTGGCCGACGGAACGTTCCAAGCCGTCGTCACCATCCCCGCGGATTTCTCCCAGACGGTCTCCCGCATCTCGACCGACGACCCCGCGGTGTCGACGCTCGCGGTGCAGACCAGCACCGAGCACGGGTACGTCGGCGGGGTGGTGGCCGAGGCCGTCGCGGTCGGCCTTCCCGCCGACGTGTCGCAGGAGCTCACCGAGGAGTACGTCGCCGGCACGCTGGCGGCGTTCGCGGAGCTGCACGACGGACTGTCGGACCTGGCCACCGGGGTGGACGGGCTGCAGGAGGGCACCGACGCGGCGACGGAGGGTGCCGAGGAGCTTGCCACCGACGCGCAGCTTCTCGCCGACGGCCTCGCCGAGATCGATCGTGTCATCGACGCGCTGCCGGCCGGCGCGGCCGACCTCGGCACGCTGAGCGCCGACGGTGCGGCCGCGTCGGCGCGCCTGGCCGAGTCGCTCGCGGCGTCGGCGGTCGTGCTGGCGGAACTCGCCGTCGAGCAGAGCCTCGGAGCGGATGCGCTCGGGGCGCTCGAAGATGCGGTGCGGGCCGACCCGACGGCACCGGCGGGCGATCTCCTCGACGACATCGCCGCGCTGCAGCAGGGGGCGGCATCGGTCGAGTCGGGCATCGCGGATCAGTCGCGCGCGATCGCCGCGGATGCGGCCGACGCCGCCGTGATCGCGGTGGGGGCCGAGGGCATCGCGCTGATCAGCGGACCGGTCGCGCAGGGCCTCGGGACGCTCGCCGCGCTCACCGACGATGCCGCCGCGGGATCGGTCGGACTCGCGGAGGGTGTCGCGGCCCTCGCCGGGGGTCTCGCGCAGCTCGGTGCCGCGACGGAGGAGGTGGCATCGGGCACGCAGGAGATCGCGTCGTCGGTGCCCGATTACAGCGACGACCAGCAGAAGGAGATCGCCTCGGTCGTGGCCCAGCCGATCACCTCGAGCGTCGAAATGGTCGCCGGGCCGCCGAGTGCGCTCGCCGCCACACTGGCCGCGGTCGTCCCGATCTCGCTCTGGCTGGGGTCGATGGCGACCTTCACCGTGGTCGCACCGTTCTCGCGCTCGCAGGTGTCCACGTCGCGATCGCCGGTGCGGATCGCGACGGACGGAGCGCTGGTCGCGATCGGCGTGGGAGCCGTTCAGGCTGTGCTGGTCTGGATCGCGATGGCCCTCCTGGGGGCGACCCCGGAGAGACTGCTCGTCGCGTTCGGTCTGATCCTGGCCGCCGCGATCGCGTTCGCGCTAGTCCATCAGGCGCTCGTGGCCCTCCTCGGCCGCATCGGATTGGTCCTGTCGGCGGTCGCCCTCGGACTGCAGCTTGTCGCATCGGGAACCCTCGTCGCCGGGGTGCACGACCCGACGGTGGCCCTCCTCCCGCTGAGTGTCGCGCTGCAGGGCGGTGAGGCGCTCATGGGCGGCTCCCTGCATGCGGTCCTCGCATCCGCGGTGGGCCTCGGGATCTGGGCTGTGCTCGCCGTCTTCGCGACCGCCTTCGCCGTCGCGCGCGAGCGGAGGCGGACGCTGTCGGGACTCGTCGCCGGAGCGGTGTGACCGCCGGCCTCCCTGAGCGGGGCGATTTGCCCTGCCTGCGCGGGCGCGACTATCGTCAGCCCCATGCTTCCGGCTGCCTCGCTCCCGACGGCGCCCGCCCTGGGCGCCGTGATCGTCGTGGGCCCGCAGCCGGTTCGCACCGCGTCGCCGCGCCGACGCCACCTCGGTTCGCTCCGTCGCGGTCGCCGACTCTAGGCGACCCCGCACACGGTCCGGTTGGACCGGCGGGCGTCGCCGCCTTCAGGCTCCGACTCCTTCGAAACTAAGGTGGAACGCATGACCTATTCGGTCGCCGTCTCCGGCGCATCCGGCTATGCCGGCGGTGAGATACTTCGGCTCCTGGCCGCCCATCCCGATGTGGAGATCCGCACCGTCACGGCGCATTCGACCGCGGGGCAGCCTCTGGTCCAGCACCAGCCGCACCTGCGATCGCTGGCGCATCTGACGATCCAGCAGACGACCCCCGAGGTGCTCGCCGGGCATGACATCGTCGTCCTGGCGTTGCCCCACGGGCAGTCGGGACAGTACACGGATGCGCTCGCGGAGACGCCGCTGGTGATCGATGCGGGCGCTGACCATCGACTCGAGTCGCGGGATGCGTGGAACGCCTTCTACGGCGGCGACTTCCACGAGCCGTGGACCTACGGCGTGCCGGAGCTGATCGTCGACGGTGGAAAGCAGCGTGACCGGCTGGTCGACGCCACCCGCATCGCCGCACCCGGCTGCAACGCGTCCACCGTGAGCCTGAGTCTCGCCCCGGGCGTCGCGGGCGGGGTCATCGATCCGTCCGACATCGTGAGCGTGCTCGCCGTCGGACCGTCGGGAGCCGGCAAGGCGATGAAGACGAATCTGCTGGCCGCCGAGATCCTGGGCACGGCGAACCCGTATGCCGTCGGCGGCACGCACCGCCACATCCCGGAGATCCGGCAGGCGCTGACCGCGGCGATGTCGGAGAATCGCGCCGATGTCGGAGGGAACGCGCCGGATTCTCCGACATCGGGCTCGATCTCCGACGATCACGCCGTCGGCATCTCCTTCACGCCCGTCCTCGTGCCGATGGCGCGCGGGATCCTCGCCACCTCGACAGCGCCGATCGCGCCGGGGGTGACGGATGCGCAGATCCGCGACGCGTGGGAGGCGGCCTACGCGGACGAGACCTTCGTCCAGCTGCTGCCCGCCGGCTCCTTCCCCCGCACGGCCGATGTCATCGGCGCGAACACGGCGCTGATCGGCCTCGCGGTCGATCGCGCGGCCAACCGCGTGGTGGTCGTCACCGCGGTGGACAACCTCGTCAAGGGCACCGCGGGTGCCGCTGTGCAGTCCATGAACATCGCGCTCGGACTCCCCGAGGACCGAGCCCTCGCCGTGAACGGAGTGGCACCGTGAGCGTCACCGCCCCCCAGGGATTCGAAGCGGCCGGCGTCGCGGTCGGTCTGAAGTCCACCGGCAAGCCGGATGTCGCGGTGGTCGTCAATCGAGGCCCGCTCACCGCGGGCGCGGCCGTCTTCACGTCCAATCGCGCGAAGGCCAATCCGATCCTGTGGTCCGAGCAGGTCGTGAAGGACGGGGCGATCGCGGCGATCGTGCTCAATTCCGGCGGGGCGAACTGCTTCACCGGCAGCTTCGGGTTCCAGACCACGCATCAGACCGCCGAGAAAGCCGCGGAACTGCTCGAGATCGGCGCCGGCGACGTGGTGGTGTGCTCCACCGGGCTCATCGGCACCGGCGACGCGGTCTTCCGCGGCAAAGTGCTCGAAGGGACCGAGAAGGCGATCGCCGCGCTGTCCACCGACGGCGGAGAAGACGCCGCGCTCGCGATCATGACGACGGACTCGCGGGCGAAGCGGTCGGTCCGCTCCGTCGACGGGTGGACGATCGGTGCCATGGCGAAGGGGGCGGGGATGCTCGCGCCGGGCCTGGCGACGATGCTCGTCGTCGTGACGACCGACGCCGTCCTCACCCCGGCTGAGGCGGATGCGCACCTGCGCGCGGCCACTCGGGTGAGTTTCGATCGGCTCGATTCCGACGGCTGCATGTCCACCAACGACCAGGTGACCCTCATGGCGAGCGGCGCATCCGGGATCACGCCGGAGCCCGATGCGTTCCGCGCCGCGCTCATCGACGTGTGCACCGACCTCGCGATCCAGCTGCAGTCCGATGCGGAGGGGGCGAGCCACGACATCACGATCGAGGTCGTCGGTGCCGTCTCCGAAGACGACGCCGTCGAGGTGGGTCGCTCGGTCGCTCGCAACAACCTGTTCAAGGCCGCCGTCTTCGGCAAGGACCCGAACTGGGGGCGCGTGCTCGCCGCGATCGGCACCACCGATGCCGCGTTCGACCCCTACGACGTGGACGTGTCGATGAACGGTGTGCGCGTATGCACCTCCGGCGGCCCCGACCGGCCGCGTGAAGACGTCGACCTGTCGCCGCGCGCCACCCATGTCCTGATCGATCTGAAGGTCGGCGACGCCTTCGCGACGATCTACACCAACGACCTCACCCACGATTACGTCCACGAGAACAGCGCGTACTCCTCATGACCGACATCCAGGACACCGACCCGACCGCTGCCAGCGCGCGCGTGGAGGCGATGATCGAGTCGCTGCCGTGGCTGCAGCGCTTCCGCGACCAGACGGTGGTCATCAAGTACGGCGGGAATGCCATGGTCTCCGACGAGTTGCAGGAGGCCTTCGCCGCCGACGTCGCCTATCTGCGCTACGTCGGCGTGAAGCCGGTGATCGTGCACGGCGGAGGCCCGCAGATCTCCTCGATGCTCGACCGCCTCGCGATCCCGAGCGAGTTCAAGGGCGGCTATCGCGTCACGACGACCGAAGCGATCTCGGTGGTGCGGATGGTGCTGACCGGCCAGATCAACCCTCAGCTGGTGGCCAAGATCAACGCCCACGGGCCCCTCGCCACCGGCCTGTCCGGAGAGGACGCGGGCCTGTTCACCGGGCGACGTCGCGGCGTGATGCTCGACGGGGTGGAACACGACCTCGGGCGCGTCGGCGACGTGGTGAGCGTGGACCCGCAGCCGGTGCTCGACCAGCTCGAGGCCGGCCGGATCCCGGTGGTCTCGAGCATCGCCCCGGACAGCGACAACCCCGGGCATTCGCTCAACGTCAATGCGGATGCGGCAGCGTCCGCCCTCGCCGTGGCGCTCGGGGCGGCGAAGCTGGTCGTGCTCACCGATGTCGCCGGGCTCTACGCCGACTGGCCGAACCGCGACTCCCTCGTGTCGCACCTGACCTCGACCGAGCTCACCGAACTGCTGCCCACCCTCGAGTCGGGGATGATCCCGAAGATGACGGCGTGTCTGCACGCAGTGCAGGGCGGCGTCGAGACGGCGGCGATCATCGACGGCCGGGTGCCGCATTCGGTGCTGGTGGAGATCTTCACGAACAAGGGAATCGGAACCGAGGTGGTGGACGGATGACCGGGACGGCGACGTGGCGGGATGACGCGGGACGCGATCTGATCCGGAACGCGGGAGATCGCTTCGCGCTCTTCGTCCGAGGGGAGGGGGCGTACGTCTGGGACGAGCACGGTACGCGATATCTCGACTTCCTGGCGGGGATCGCCGTCAACTCCCTCGGGCACGCGCATCCCGTCTTCGTGGATGCCGTCGCCACTCAGGCGGCGACGCTCGCTCATGTGTCGAATTACTTCGCCACGCCGCCTCAGCTCGCCCTGGCCGCCAAGCTCAAGGATCTCGCGGGGACCGGGCCGAGCGGACGCGTCTACTTCGCCAATTCCGGTGCGGAGGCGAACGAGGCCGCCTTCAAGCTGGCGCGGCTCCACGGTGCGGCGCGAGATGGACGTCCCGCACGGCTGCGCATCCTCACCCTGGAGAACGCCTTCCACGGGCGCACGATGGGAACGCTCGCGCTCACCGGGAAGCCCGCGATGCAGGAGCCGTTCCTGCCCATGGTGGCGGGCGTCGAGCACATCGCCCCGACGATCGAAGCGCTCGAGCATGCGATGGGTGACGACGTCGCGGCGCTCGTGGTGGAGCCGATCCAGGGCGAGGCGGGTGTCGTCGACCTGCCGGAGGGATATCTGGCGGCCGCACGCGAGCTTACGGCTCGCCACGGTGCTCTTCTCATCGTCGATGAGATCCAGACCGGTGCCGGCCGCACGGGGGAGTGGTTCGGCTACCAGCATGCCGGGATCACCCCCGACGCGATCACCGTCGCGAAGGGGATCGGAGGCGGCTTCCCGATCGGCGCTCTGGTGACCTTCGGCGACAGCAGCGAGCTCTTCTACCCGGGAACCCACGGGTCGACCTTCGGTGGCAACGCCCTCGGGACCGCGGTCTCCCTCGCGGTGCTGTGCGAGATCGAGCGGGCCGACCTGGTCGAGAACGCCGCGACGCGCGGCACGCAGCTGCGCGAGCGGATCTCCGCCATCGGCTCGCCCCTCGTCGCGGGAACGCGTGGCCGCGGACTCCTGATCGGGGTCGCCCTGAAGCATCCGGTCGCCGGTGCCGTCGTCGCCGCGGCGCAGGAGCACGGCCTGATCGTGAACGCGGCGAACCCGTCGACCGTTCGCGTCGCACCGCCGCTGAACATCGGCGACGTCGAGATCGATGACTTCATCGGACTGTTCGCCCGCGCCCTCGCCACGGTGGAGACGTCCGTTCTGCTGGACGCCGATGAATCGGCCACGACGGAGGTACCCGCATGACCCGCCACCTGCTGCGCGACGACGACCTGACCACGGACGAGCAGACCGAGATCCTCGACCTCGCCGTCGCGTTGAAGAAGGACCGCTGGAAGCTCAAGCCCCTCGAAGGTCCGCAGACGGTCGCGGTCATCTTCGACAAGTCGTCCACGCGCACCAGGGTCTCGTTCGCGGTGGGAATAGCCGACCTCGGCGGCTCGCCCCTGATCATCTCGACCGCAAGCAGCCAGCTCGGCGGCAAGGAGACTCCCGCCGACACGGCCCGGGTGCTCGAGCGACAGGTGGCCGCCATCGTCTGGCGCACGTACGCCCAGGCGGGACTTGAGCAGATGGCCGCGGGAACCCGGGTGCCGGTCGTCAATGCGCTCAGCGACGACTTCCACCCGTGTCAGCTGCTCGCCGATCTGCTGACGATCCGCGAGCACAAGGGAGATCTCGACGGTCTCACGCTCGCCTTCTTCGGAGACGGTCGCAGCAACATGGCGCACTCGTATGTGCTCGCGGGCGTCACCGCCGGCATGCACGTGCGCGTCGCATCCCCGGAGCACTACGCCCCGCGCGACGATGTGATCGCCGACGCCGATCGTCGCGCCGCGGAGACCGGTGGTTCGGTGACGCTGTACACCGACGCGAACGAGGCCGCGGCCGGTGCCGACGTCGTCGTGACCGACACCTGGGTGTCGATGGGCAAGGAGGAGGAGAAGCTCGCGCGTCTGCGCGATCTGGGCGAGTACAAGGTCACCACCGAACTCATGCGCCTCGCGAAGGACGATGCGATCTTCATCCACTGTCTTCCCGCCGATCGCGGATACGAGGTCGACGCCGAGGTGATCGACGGCCCCCAGAGCGTCGTATGGGACGAGGCGGAGAATCGCCTGCACGCGCAGAAGGCCCTGCTGGTCTGGCTTCTGCGTCAGGGCTGACGGGGCGGGATGGAGGATAGGTGACCGATCCGGCATCGGATGCGACCGGAGCGGTTCGTCCGCGCCTGTCGCGCAACGGGATCCAGCTGAACGGTGCGGGCCGCATCGCCGGCCTCGACTTCGCCCGCGGGCTGGCGATCATCGGGATGCTGGCGGCGCACCTGCTCTGGCTGGGGGACGACGTGGTCCTCGCCGATCCGTCGACCTGGTCGAACATCGCAGCCGGACGGTCATCGATTCTCTTCGCGACGCTTGCCGGCGTGTCGCTCGGCCTCATGACGGGAGGGCGTCATCCGGCCCGCGGCGCAGCCATGGGTGTTGCACGACGCCGGATCGCGCTGCGTGCAGCGCTGCTGTGGGTGCTCGGGGTTCTCCTGATCGGAACCGGCGTGCCCGTCTACGTCATCCTCCCGGCATACGCGGTGCTGTTCCTGCTCGCGCTGCCCGCTCTCACTCTGTCCACCCGCGTCGTGCTCGTCCTGGCAGGCGTGCTCGCCGTGGTGATGCCGTTCGCACAGGTCCTGCTGGATGCCCTGCCGTTCTGGGGCACGCCGATCGGCGAATCGGCCGCGCTCATGATCGGATGGCAGTATCCGTTCCCCGTGTGGATCGCCTTCGTGCTGGCTGGCCTCGGCATCGCGCGCGCGGGTCTGCAGCGCAGGAGCGTCCAGGTCGGCGCTGTGCTCGCCGGCGGAGCTCTCGCTGCCCTCGGCTACGGGCTGAATGCTGCGAGCGGGCTCGCCGCGGCCGACGAGTGGACCTCCTTCGCCGGGGCGGTGTGGACTGCTCGACCGCATTCGAGCGGGCTGCTGGAGGTCATCGGTTCCGGAGGTTTCGCGCTTGCCGTCATCGGCGGGTGCGTGCTGGTGTGCGGTCCCTGGTGGCGGGGGAGCGTGATGAGCCCGGCGGGGTGGATCGTCCTGCCCGTGCGCGCCGTCGGAGCGATGCCGCTGAGTGCGTACACCGCGCAGCTCGTGATCTGGGCGATCGCAGCGGCGGTGATCCTGGGGGATCCGTCCGACCTTCAGGGCTTCCGCGACCTCGACCCGTTCTGGCCGATCACGGCGGTCCTGATCGTCGCCGCGACCGTCTGGGCGCTGACGATCGGACGCGGACCGCTGGAGGCGGCGACCGACCGGGTCACGCGAGTGCTCGTGCCCGGTCGTGCGGACACGGCGGCGGAGACCCGTCTCGGACCTCGCTAGGCTGACACGGTGAGTGAGAGCAAGACCGAAGGCACGAACGAGGGCGCCCTCTGGGGAGCACGCTTCGCGACGGGTCCGTCGCCCGAGCTGGAGGCCTTGAGCCGTTCCACCCACTTCGACTGGGCGATGGCGCCGTATGACCTCGCCGGTTCCCATGCCCACGCCAAGGCGCTCGCCGCTGCGGGGTATCTCACGGCGGACGAGGAAGTTGCGATGCACGCGGGGCTGGATGCTCTCGCTCGACGTGTGGCCGACGGCACGTTGCTTCCGGCTCCGCACGACGAAGATGTGCACGGCGCCCTCGAAGCGGCGCTGATCGCGGAGGTCGGTGCTCACCTCGGCGGGAAGCTCCGTGCCGGTCGCAGTCGCAACGACCAGATCGCCACCCTCGTGCGGCTTTACCTGCTGGATCACTCACGCACGATCGCGCGCGACATCCTCCGTGTCATCGATGCGCTCACTTCGCAGGCCGAGGCGCACCCGGATGCCATCATGCCCGGGCGAACACACCTTCAGCACGCGCAGCCGGTCCTGCTGGCGCATCACCTCCAGGCGCACGCCTGGCCTCTCGTGCGCGATCTCGAG
This sequence comes from Microbacterium sp. UBA1612, assembly GCF_002321605.1. NCBI lineage: Bacteria > Bacillati > Actinomycetota > Actinomycetes > Micrococcales > Microbacteriaceae > Microbacterium > Microbacterium sp. UBA1612. Next base: position 3,512 of record NZ_DCMW01000036.1, on the reverse strand, counting down.
CGCCTGCGCGACTGGTCCGTCCGCGCCTCCGTCTCGCCGTACGGGGGCGGCGCGCTCGCCGGATCGACGCTCGGGCTCGACCCGCAGCTCGTCGCCGACGAACTCGGCCTGGCGCGCCCGGCGGAGAACTCCCTCGACGGCACGTCGTCCCGTGACGTCGTGGCGGAATTCGCTTTCATCGCGGCGATGATCGGCGTCGATCTGTCGAGGCTGTCGGAGGAGATCATCCTCTGGAACACCCGCGAGTTCGGATTCGTGACGCTCGACGACGGATACTCGACCGGGTCGAGCATCATGCCCCAGAAGAAGAACCCCGACATCGCCGAGTTGGCCCGCGGCAAGTCTGGGCGCCTGATCGGCAATCTGACCGGCCTGCTCGCGACCCTCAAGGGGCTGCCGATCGCGTACAACCGCGACCTTCAGGAAGACAAGGAGCCCGTCTTCGACTCGGTCGCCACCCTCGAGCTCGTCCTGCCGGCTTTCGCGGGCATGGTCGCCACGCTGCGCTTCGATACGTCGCGGATGGCCGAACTGGCCCCTGCCGGCTTCTCGCTGGCCACCGACGTCGCGGAATGGCTCGTCAAGCAGGGGGTGCCCTTCCGCGAGGCGCATGAGATCTCGGGCAGCCTCGTGCGTGCGTGCGAGGATCGTGAGATCGAGCTGCACGAGGCCTCGGACGAGGTGCTGGCCGCCGTCTCGCCCCATCTGACGCCGGAGGTTCGCGACGTGCTGACGGTCGAGGGTTCGGTCGGCAGCCGCCTCGGGGTCGGCGGCACGGCGCCGGTGCGGGTCGCTGAGCAGCGCGTGGAACTCATCGAGCGTTCGCAGACCGCGGCTCACGCCCTGGGAATCTGACCCGCGCGGCGCGGCCTACCAGATCGCGAGGCGCACGGTGGCCGCGACGGCGCTCGCCCACACGAGGCTCGCGAGCGTTCCGATGATGAACCGTTCCCGCGCCTCCGCAGACGCGAGTTCCGAGAAGCGTCCGATGCCCTTGAGGGCGACGACGACGGCGAGACCTTCCGGAAAGCCGACGAGAATCGTGAGTGTCGTCGCGACGCGCTCCAGATACCCGATCGTCGTCCCCCCGAGGAGCACCTCGCGGACCGCGGCGGCGTCATCCTCCCGTGCGGAACGCAGAAGGATTCCGCCGTGCTCGCCGTCGCGGACGGTGCCCTTGGTGGCGAGACGGAGCACCTCGCGAGTCAGCGGATTTCCTCCGACGACGGCGACCGACGCGCCGAGGAGAGCGAGGGGCAGCGCGATCGGGAGCGGCACGTCGGTCGGGACGACGACGACGGTGATGAGCATCGCCGCGACGATGGCCGCGGCGATCATGACGAACACCGCCGACGAGCGACGCGTCGTCACGATCACGGCGATGAGCGCCATCGCCATGCCGAGCAGGAGGCCCGCCGATACGGTAGCGGTCGCAAGCGACTCCGGCAGCATCATGGCGTCAGTCTGTCATGCGGGCTCGTCCTCGGCGCTGCTGTCGGCGCGTTCCAACACGTGGACGAGTGCGGGGACAGCGGCTTCTTCGAGGCGGAGCGCAGCGGCCTTCGCCCGCAGGCTCACTGCTCCGGCGCTGATGCCCAGCCGCTCGGCGGCCTCGCGCTGGGTGAGTCCCTCGGCGAGCAGGTCGTAGACCTCCCATCCCTCGTCGCTGCGCCGGTCCCGCACGTCGACGAGGAGGTGCACGAGGGCCTCGCCGTCCTGGGCAGCGGCGCCGCCGGAGACCGCACACCGCAGGGCCGTGGTCTTGGCGCGGTCGACCGCGTCACGAGCGGCGATGAACGCCGCTCCCCGGCCGGCACGCACGCTGCGGGGGAGCGGCGCCTCCACCGCGCCGACGCCGACGCCGACGCTCCAGGCTCCGCTCCTCGTGCTCGTCAGGAGAACACGGAGCGCCAGCGCCGCGTCGGTCGTCGCCATCTGCATCTCGTCACCCGCGGTACGTTCGGGTCTCGCCGCCCAGCCGTCGCCCCCGAGTTCGGTGAGGCCGTCGAGGGCGGCGGGCACGAGATCAGCGCCGCGGCGGCTGTCTCGCTGGTCGATCGTCAGGACGAACATGCGAAGCAGTTTAGCTAAAAAGCATAATCAAGGTCATATATAGTCTATAAGCTAAAGAGTCCCGGACGTGAGTCTGGAGCCGATACGCTCGCTGATAGCCTTTCACGGTGTCTGAAACCGTTGTGAAAGCGGTGACCCCCACGAACGACCCGACGTTCGAGAACGTCTGGGACGAACTGGTGTGGCGGGGTCTCGTGCAGGTGTCCACCGATCAGGATGCGCTTCGCGCGCTGCTCGCCGGGGATCCGATCACGTACTACTGCGGCTTCGACCCGACTGCTCCGAGCCTCCATCTCGGTCATCTCGTGCAGCTGCTGACCATGCGCCGTCTTCAGTTGGCCGGCCACCGTCCCCTCGGCCTCGTCGGTGGCTCGACCGGGCTCATCGGAGACCCTCGTCCCACCGCGGAGCGCACGCTCAACACGCGCGAGACCGTCGCGGAGTGGGTCGAGAGGCTTCGGGCACAGGTCGAGCGCTACCTGAGCTTCGAGGGTGCGAATGCCGCGCGCATGGTGAACAATCTCGACTGGACGGCCCCGCTGTCAGCCATCGACTTCCTGCGCGAGATCGGCAAGCACTACCGCGTCGGCACGATGATCAAGAAGGATGCGGTGAGCGCGCGTCTGAACTCCGACGCCGGCATCAGCTACACCGAGTTCAGCTACCAGATCCTGCAGGGGCTGGACTTCCTCGAGCTCTACCGCCAGTACGGCTGCCTGCTGCAGACCGGGGGCAGTGACCAGTGGGGCAATCTCACCAGCGGCACCGACCTAGTCCATCGCGTCGAGGGCGTCTCCGTGCACGCGATCGGAACGCCGTTGATCACGAACAGCGACGGGACGAAGTTCGGCAAGAGCGAGGGCAACGCGATCTGGATCGACGCAGAACTCACGAGCCCGTACGCCTTCTACCAGTTCTGGCTCAATACCGATGACCGTGATGTGATCGAACGTCTGAAGGTCTTCACGTTCCTCACCCGCGCAGAGATCGCACAGTACGAGGAGCTCGTCGAGAAGGAGCCGTTCCGCCGTGCCGCACAGCGCCGACTCGCACTCGAGGTTTCTGCGCTCGTGCACGGTGTCGAGACCACGGATGCGGTGGTCGCTGCGTCGGACGCGCTCTTCGGCAAGGGGGATCTGACGGCACTCGACCCCGTAGCCCTGCGTCAGGCTCTTCGGGAGTTGCCGCACGCGTCGGTCGAGCCCGGTAGCTCCGTCGTCGACGCGCTGGTCGCGACCGGACTGGTCTCCAGCCTGTCGGAGGCGCGTCGCGCCATCGCCCAGGGCGGTGTTGCGATGAACGGCGTCAAGGTGGCCGACGATTCAGCCGGTGTCTCCGGCGATCTGCCGGGCGGGCTGGCGGTGCTGCGTCGCGGCAAGAAGACGCTCGCGGGTCTCTTCATCGAGGCCTGAACGCTCACGACACGCCCGGGGTGTGGT